>NZ_CP069127.1:5520000-5597500 GCF_016811915.1 Brevibacillus choshinensis
GATGACGCCGCCAGTGCCTTCGATTTTCGAAATGACCGCTGTCCCATCGTGATCGATATCGGCAAAAGGAAAGCCCAGCTCTGCCAGTCCGGCCACCTCTTTTTTCCCCGGGTCAGCAAAATACCCGCCCGTGATTTGCCCCGCGCACTCTAGCAGATGACCTATTACCGTACCTTGCGCCAGCTTGTCCTTCTCCTCCCATGACCAGCCGTAATGATGCATCATGGGTGCCAAAAACAGCGAGGGGTCGGCCACCCGCCCTGCCACGATGATATCCGCACCTGTCTCAAGCGCCGGTAACAGGGCTGCGGCTCCGATGTACGCGTTGGCGGAAATCAGCGGACCGTACGAAGACAACGGTTCGTTCGATTCCAGGGTGCGCTGCTCTGGATGCAGCTTCTCCAGCACATCGTCCCCCGTCACCGCTGCCACTTTAATAGATAAACCTTGCCGCCGGGCGATCTCGATGATCTTTTCAGCAGCCGCTACGGGGTTGGCTGCCCCCATATTGGTCACGAGCCGCACGCGATTTTTCTTCAGGATCGGCAGCAGAAGCTCCATTCTTTTCTCCAACAAGGCATCGTAGCCGAGAGCAGGATTTTCCAGCTTCCTCCTCTGCGCCAATGCGATCGTGCGCTCCGCCAGACATTCCAGCACCAGGTAATCCAGCTTTCCTTGCTCCGCCAATAAGACAGCGGGCTCCAATCTGTCACCGGCGAAACCGGCTCCAGAGCCAATTCTCAACATGTCATCACCTCATCATGTAATAGCACCTGTGGCGAGGGCGACAATGGTCATGACGATCGTCGTGCCAAATGCCCATTTAAAAATAAAGCGTTGATGCTCGCCAAGCGTAACACCCGCGAGACCCACCAAAATAAACGTCGAAGCCGTCAATGGACTGAGTGGGAAGCCCGTGGTCATCTGGCCCAAAATCGCCGCCCGTCCTACCGCCAGCGGGTCCATTCCAAAATTGCTGGCTGTCTCACTGAGAATCGGCAAAA
The DNA here is from genome assembly GCF_016811915.1 of Brevibacillus choshinensis. Classification (NCBI taxonomy): domain Bacteria; kingdom Bacillati; phylum Bacillota; class Bacilli; order Caryophanales; family Paenibacillaceae; genus Brevibacillus; species Brevibacillus choshinensis. The sequence goes on from NZ_CP069127.1 coordinate 5,521,005, forward strand.
CCCCAAAATAATAAGCATCCGGAGTAAAGACCAAGCTGAGCGGCATGCTCGTAATCGCCACGAGGATGGGTAAGGAACTTGCGAGCGAATCCGGAATAATGGAGACAAGCGCCGCAGCCATCGCTTCAATCATTTTCGTTCCCGTCAGAATTCCCGTGAAAATACCTGCTGCAAAGATCATGGTGATCACCATAACCACGTTTCCAGCGTGACTAACCAGACGCTCTTGCTGCTCCTGAGGCTTTGGGTAGTTGATCAGGAGAGCAATCGCAAAGGCAATCATGAACAGAACGGGAAGCGGCAGCAGCACTTTGACCAGCGAGACGACCAGCACAATCGTCAAAATCAGATTGAACCAGAAGAGCTGCGGTCGCTTCGTATGCTCCGCCCCCAGCTCGACTTTCCCCTCTGCCTCACTCAGCTGGATAATCCCGAGGCGGCTACGCTCCTTTTTACCGAGCCAGTAAGACGCGAACAGCACCCAGACCATCCCCGCAATCATCGCCGGAATGACTGGATTGAACAGCTGTGCCGAGTCGGTATGCAGGACGGTCATGGCTCTCGCAGTAGGTCCACCCCAGGGTGCGATATTCATCACACCTGCACCAAGACAGACAATCCCTGAAAGGACGAGCGGGCTCATATCCAATCGCTTGTAGAGCGGCAGCAGGGCCGAAATCGTAATCATGAACGTCGAAGCCCCATCCCCATCCAATGCCACGATCATCGTGAGGACGGCCGTACCGATCGCGACCTTGATCGGATCTCCCTTCACCAGCCGGATCATTTTTGAAATAAAGGGATCAAACAGACCCGTATCGATCATCAAGCCAAAGTACAGAACGGCAAAGCCTACCATGATGCCCGTCGGCGCTACTTTCGTTATTCCATCGAGCATCATCTTGCCCATCTCGGGAGCAAATCCGCCGATGATCGCGAACACAAGAGGAACGAGAATCAAGGAAACCATCACAGAAACACGCTTTGTCATAATCAATGCAAGAAAGAGTCCAACCGTCAGAAAACCAAACAAGGCTAACATTGCTACCCCCCTAACAAATTTGATCACACTCCTCGTTATGCAAGTCGTATACCAAAAAAGAAAACGCTTTTATAAAGCGCTTTCTTTTTTGCTGCCATTCTATTTTTTTAAAACGGTTCCTCGCGACACATGCCCGAAAGTGCGTAGCGGCCGTGCAGCCTTCACCATTACACCTTTTTAGAACGTTATTCTAAAGATTTAGAATCCTTGGAGGTGTGGAGCAGCCGATATTTGCGCATCTTGTTATAGAGTGTAGCCAAGGAAATGCCCAAGCGCTTTGCGGCCTTTTTCCGTTCTTCTACATCTTCACCGAACTGGCAGAGCGTCTCCCGTATCCACCTGCGCTCCGCATCATCCACTACCTCTCGCAGTGACGAATGCGATGCTGCGTGAGAAAAGTCCGGATAGGCCCGATTCATCTGTTGCAAATAAGCTGGCAAATGATTCAATTGGATATGCGTTCCTTCTGCCATGCACATGCTGTAATCAACCGTATTTTTCAGTTCGCGGATGTTCCCCGGCCAATCGTATTGCTGCAAAAGCTGGAGAGCTTCCTTCTCAATGGTGAAAGGATGATCAGCGGAGGTTCGCAGAAAAGAGGCAACGAGCTCAGGGATATCTCCCCGCCGTTCGCGCAAAGCGGGAATATGAATCGAAAGGACATGGAGCCGGTAGTACAAATCCTCGCGAAAAAGCTTCTTTTCTACCAGCTGCGTAAGATCTCTATTGGTAGCGGCAATCACACGGACATCGATCGTGCGCTCCCTGACTTCCCCTACCTTGCGAATGGAACGCTCCTGCAGGACACGCAGCAGCTTGGCCTGCAAATCGTACGGAAGCTCCCCGATTTCATCCAAAAAGAGAGTGCCCCCATGAGCAATTTCAAACAACCCCATTTTCCCGCCTTTTTTCGCATTGGTAAAAGAGCCTTCCTCGTAGCCAAACAGCTCACTTTCCAGCAATGCAGCCGGGATGGCAGCACAGTTCACCGGTATGAAGGGACGATTAGCCCTCTTACTCTCGTTGTGGATGGACTGAGCAAACAGCTCCTTTCCCGTCCCGCTCTCCCCGGTAATCAGCACGGGCAGCTGGGAGTCTGCCGCTTTTTTGGCAATATGAACGATGGCCCCCAGTCCATTCCCTGCTCCGACTACATGGCCAAAGGTATACTTGGTCTGGTAAAGAGAACCCATCGCCTTCTCTAGCTGAAGCAGCTTTTCTTTATTTTTCTCCAGCTCCAAAGAGAGCTTGTGGACTTCCGTCAATCCTTTGCAGATCGAAACAGCCCCTACGATCTCCCCATGCAGCAAGATCGGAGCCATATCCACGACGTATTCCGTGGTTCCTTCTTTGCGATAGATACCAGCTCGGGTCTTCCCATCCCGCAGGGTGTCTACCAACTGGGCTCCGGGCCGCACGGATCGCAGCGGCTGTCCCAAAATGACTTCAGGCCGAACTCCCGTGATTCTCGTATATTCCGGGTTGATCAGACGGACGATCTCATCCCGATCAATGACAAGAACGCCATCGTGGATAGAATGGATGATAGCTTGGAACCATTCCAGCTCTTGGTTGAGGTTGTGCTGCAGCATTCCATCCTCTCCTTTCTACTCTCTTACTCCCATTGTAGCCGATCCGGCAAAACCTTTCTTCTGCAAATAAAGTCTAGTATCGAAGGCAAAAACCACATACTATCATAGTAAGAGGATCGACCATATGCAGACAGCCAATCTGAAGGAGGAACCCGCCCATGAAAGAGTTAGTAATCGCAGGAGCCCTTGCTGCAGCTATTTCCTCGATTGTACTGGGGGCATCTTTAGCATCCCCGATGGACACTCCAGACGGCATGCTTGCGCTACACGACGAAGTAGACGGGGTATTCGTCAGCCACGGAATGCTGCTCGACTATCACTAAAAAGCACCGTTTCTGTTAGGCCGCACTTCTTCCATTCGATGTAAAAAAACAAGCTGGCATCGGTTCGCAGCTTGTTTTTCTTCTTTTCCTATGATCAGGACAATTCTATGAGGACATCTCCTTCATTGACGAAATCGGCTTCGGCTACTTTCACTTCCTTGACGATCCCGTCGCTTTCGGCTGCGATCGGAATTTCCATCTTCATGGATTCCAGGATGACGACATCCTGCCCCTCTACGACTGCGTCTCCCGGCTTCACCAGCACCTTCCACACACTTCCTGCCATACTCGCTACCACTTTACTCACAGGAATCCCTCCCCCAGTCTCGTCTCCTAGCTTTATCAGGGCATCGGCAATCTTTACATGCATATACATTTTCGTCGCCCATGATGATCTTTTCCTACTTTCTGTCGCACAATTGAGAAAGGACTTGCGCGATAGGGACGATAAAAAGGACTCCGACAGACTGGAGTCCTTTCCCATACGCCAAGCTATGCGGTTAAAATGATCGGCTGCCCACCCGTTACGACAACCGTATGCTCGTACTGGGCTACCAGGCTTTTGTCTGGCGTGATCAGCGCCCAGCCGTCCCGTCCGTCGTCTACGTACTCTGCGCCTGTCGAAATGAAAGTCTCGACTGCGATTACCATACCATCTGTGAGCAATCTTTTATCCCACTTGTCATAGTAATTCAGAATATGAGTAGGTTCCTCATGGAGGCTTCTCCCAATCCCATGGCCGGTCAGGTTTTTCACCACGGTAAAGCCGTTTCGACGCGCTTCATTCTGGACAATCCGCCCGATCTGGCTCAGTTTGGAGCCTGCCTTGGCGGATGCCAGCGCCTTGTACAGCGACTCCTCCGCACACTTGCACAGCGCCTGCTTGCGTTCATCACTTGCGCCGACCACGATCGATGCCCCCGTATCTGCATAATAGCCATCGAGCTCCGCAGATACGTCGACATTGATCAGATCACCGTCCTTCAGCTGATAATCATCGGGTATGCCATGTGCGACTACATGATTGACACTGATGCACGTGTATCCCGGAAATTCGTACTCTTTCTTCGGGGCAGATTGGGCGCCGTATTTCGTCAACACGGCCCTTCCGATCTCGTCCAGATCTTTTGTCGACACACCTCGCCTGACTGCCTGCAGCATGGCTTCTCTCGCCTCAGCCACGATCCTGCCGATTCGCTTCAGACCGATCAAATCTAATTCGTTTTGAATGGACATGCAACTATCCTCCTGCGTAAAAGAATACCTTCATTATATCCTATTTACGGAAAGCTCTCATGCGAATCGGCTGAGCGCAAATGGCGACAAATCAAAGTTCGTCTTTCCCTGCAAGGTCAACTGCGCAGATATCTCCCCCACCACGCTGGCAAATTTGAAGCCGTGCGCCGAGCAGGCCGATACGATCAGGACGTGATCGTGGCTGGGATGCCGGTCGATGATGAAATCGTGATCCGGCGTCCAGGTGACCAGGCAGACTTGGCCGCGTACCAGTTTGCCTCCGACATGCGGGAAGAACCGCTTTGCTACGGTAAACAAATCGCCGTCATCACCGGGTTCGCTGCCAAATTGGCGGTTCACCTCATCAGGATTCACATTCACCCCAGCATCATGACTGCCAAGCTTAAGTCCAGATCCCTGGATGCTCGGGAAGCCGTAGAAGCGGTCACCTGGCAAGTCCACGAAATATGATGGGAACTTCCCTAACCCGTACGCGGCTTCATCCGCTTCGTACCAGACGACGGTCTTGCGGAATGGCTGCAGCGGAATCTCCAGCTCCTGGAGAAGCTGACCTGTCCACGCCCCTGCTGTCACGATCAGCTTGTCCGCATGGTAATCTCCTTGGAGGGTGTGCACCGTGACGCCATCTGCATGATACGTGATAGACTTGGCTCGGGTATTCGTGAACAGGGCCGCGTCATGCTGCAAAGCCAGCTGCCGGTATGCACGAATGCACTCTTCGCTGTACAAAAGTCCCGAATTTGGCTCGAATGCGCCCATGATCTCTTCCGTCACGGCAATGCCCGGCCAGCGCTTTCTCACTTCCTCCGGCTGCAGGAGTTCCAACGGCAAGTCAAATTGTTTGGCGCTGTTGATTTCTTCCTCCAAAAAGGCGGAACCGATATTCGCCAGCCCGAGCACTCCGGTGCGTTCAAAAAGATGCTTCCCCGTTTCTCGCTCGAGGTCTTCCCACAGCTCCTGCGCGCGCAGCACCATCGGAACGTATTTTTTGCCTTCCCCGTAGGCGTGGCGGATCATTCGCGTATCTCCGTGATGACTCCCCTTCGTGTGCGGAGGATCGAAGGCATCGATCAGCAGTACCTTGGCATGCTGCTTCGCTAAAAAGGCTCCAGCAGCCATTCCCATGGAGCCCGCCCCCAAAACAATGACATCATAGGTGTTTTTCATACGCCACTTCCTTTCTCTAAATGCACGATTCTATGAGCAAGGTCCCCTCCTAAAAGGAAGAGACCTGTTCACCAGAGAATGCATCGATTTCGCTTACCAAGCAGGAACCATCGAATCTCCGTATTTATCCGTCACCAGTTTTTTCACTTCGTCAGAATGGAAGGCTTTGACCAGCTTCTGGAACACTGGCTTGTCTTTGTCTCCTGCACGAACTGCGATAATATTTACCCATGGTGAATCTTTCGGTTCCATGTAGATCGCATCTTTCGTAGGCACCAGACCGCTTTCGATGGCAAAGTTGCTGTTGATGACAGCAGCTGTCAAATCATCCAGCGCTTTTGTGAGGAAAGCGGCATCCATCTCTTTGAACTCGAGTTTCTTCGGATTGTCGATGATGTCACGCACAGTCGCTTTGACGCCGACGCCTTCTTTCAGTCTGATCAGGCCCGCTTGTTCAAACAGGATCAGCGCACGCGCCCCGTTGGTCGGGTCGTTTGGCAAGCCGATCAGGTCCCCTTCTTTCAGCTCGGAAACATCCTTGATCTTTTTGGAGTACATGCCGATCGGATAGTTGATCGTATCCGCGAGCTTGGCGATGTGGGTTCCTTGACCTGCATTGAATTCTTCGAGGTACGGCACGTGTTGGAATGCGTTCGCGTCCAGCTGCCCGTCTTCCAATACTTTGTTTGGCTGTACGTAGTCGCTGAATACAACCAGTTCCACATCCAGACCGTCTTTTGCCGCTACTTCCTTCACGACTTTCCAAATGTCTTCTTCCGGACCGGACATGATGCCGACCTTCAGATGTTCGGCTTGACCTGCCCCAGCATTTCCTGTGTTCGATTCTCCTCCTGCTTGCGGGGCTTGTCCCTGCCCTCCTCCGCAACCAGCTACCGCAAGTGCAACTACAAGCGAAAGGAATAGGGATACATACGACTTTTTCATGGTGACCTCCCTTTCAATACAAAGTTTTCCGATATAAATAATACGAATTAGATCGTACGCTTTTTTGTTCGTCCCGTCAAGTCTCTGTTTTCTCCCGTTCTCCTACAGCACGCAGGCAAATTGCTTGCGCGTGATGCTCTGGGGCTGTCGATCCAAATACAGGACGACCTCATCGCCCTCTTCCTTCACCTCGTACATCTTGATCGAAACCGCAGGCGAGAACATCGCTTTCCCCGTCTTCAGGCTGAATTCCCAGCCGTGCAGCGGGCAGCGAATGATTTCGTTGTGCAGCCCGTAGACGTATTCCTGCGGCTGTGAAGGCAGCATCGTGCCTACGACTGATCCGTACAGCATCGGGACGCCTTGATGGGGGCAGCTGTTGCGAAAAGCGTAGCATGTCCCCTCGGCACGCAGCAGTCCGATCTCTACTCCGTCCAACTCAATCAGCCTGCGATCTCCCTCCCGCAGCTCTTCGGCGGAACACACGACCAAACGATGTTTTTCCTGTGCGCTCATGATACTCGTGCTCCTTTCCTATGGCTGGATTCTGAACGAAGCCAGAGGGTTTTCGTAAAAGACTTTGTGCCGAAGCTCCCCCGGAAAATGCAGGAAGGCCCGCTCCAGCTCATCCCCGTCCCAATGCGGGTAATCGCTGCAGAACAAAAGCATGTGCTCGGCACCGATCATCTGGATCAGCTCGACCAGATCCTTGGGACGCGCAGGCTCCTCGATCGGCTGTGTGCCAAACCGGATGTTGCGGCGGATATACTCGCTCGGCAGCATCTTGACCCATGGGACTTCATGTCGGAGTGCCTTCCAGTTCTTATCCATGCGCCACATCGTCGGTGCGATCCAGGAGAAGCCGTACTCGATGAAATTGACTTTGAGGTTCGGGAACCGCTCAAAGACTCCCTCGCATACCAGGCTGATGACATTGCGCTGCCCGATCAATCCGAGAGAGGTATGCCACTCCATATAAGTAGAAGCCGGTCCTACTCCAAAGCTGGCAGCATATTCCCCTGTTCCCTCGGTATCAGGATGCAGCACGATGGGCAGATCATACGCTTCGGCGATTTCGTAGATCGGCCAGTAGTGACGCTTGCCAAGAGGAATGTTCACACAGTGCATGTTGATCCCGACGATTTCAGGCCGTTTGCCGATTCGCTCGATTTCCTGGACAGCCTGAGCCGGGTCGAGCGGGGTAATTTCCATCGTCATCCGATAACGCGGGTCGCTCTTCACCCATTTGCCGTACAGCCAGTCATTTGCTGCAGACGTGTACTTCGCTGCGACTTCGACATTGTGAAAGGCAGACATCGTTCCGTGCCCAATATTCAAAATCGCAAAATCGGTCTGGCAACGGTCGAGTAAATCGCTCGCCAGAAAAGCAGGGTCGCTTCCCGGAATATCTCCATTTGGCGGGAAAGCGTCTGCCCGCAAAGGAACAGGCAGCGGGTTTGCATAAGCAGAAGACGGAAATTTGAAAGAACCGCTGTTTTGCTTGGCCAAAGCTCCTTTGGCAAATTTGCCGATGTTCATGTACTGCTGGATCGATTCATCCAAATACGGAACCAATTCGTTAAAATCGCTCAAGACCGGATGCACATCGCAGTCGATCAGCCCGTTATGCTTGACTCTAGTTGTCATGCCAACCCCACCTTTATCAAAACGATATTGTTAATAAGTTCAATATATGAACGCGTTCATAATTCACGATAAACCTATTATGCGCCCATGAAAAACAGGGGTCAAGGCGAAAATGCTTGCTTGCTAGCTTGCCCCCTGTTCCATCGCTTTCATCAAATTGCGGATGTACTTCATCGTTTTTTCGGCTGCCTGCCCTGGATCCATGTCTCTTCGCTTGTTCAGGACGGTCGTCATCATCCCCTCCCAGATCAGCACCGACATTTCATTGACTTCCTCGATGGTCTGGTCATCGATGTCTTGTTCCCGTTTGGCCAGCTCCAGCAATGCTTTGCTGCGGGAAGTCAGGTCCGGGTTGTAGAGCATTGGCTTGATTTCATCCGTGAAGCCGATCAGGTCGCTCGAATATATGGAAAAGTAATGATTCACCATCTCGTCTGCCTTTTTCCCTAAATCGGCTATGTACAGAGCATGGTAGATCTGCGGTTTTTCAAAAGAATGCTTGCAAAAACACTCCCAGCTGAGGATGTACTTCTCCACGTACGTCTGCCCCCGCTCCAGATACTCCGGCAGCTCTTGCAAATATTCTTTCACAAAACGCATGGAAGCAAAGTAAATCAAATGGGACAGCTCGTCAAAGTAGTTGTAGATCGTCGAGCTGGTGTAGCCGGCTCTCTCCCCGATTTTGCGCGCGCTGACTTTTTCAATCCCTTCCTCCTCGATCAGTTGCACAGTCGCGTCCACAAAATATTGCAGCATTCGCTTCACTTGAATTTCTCTTCTTGCCATTCCCTTACCGTCCTTTGTTCATTTTCGCCTTCCCAAAAGCGAGCTGATGGATTCCTTTCCTATTATAACGAGATTCTCCAAAGAAAAAACCAACCTGTTCACGGTTGGTTTTTTCAAACGCTATGCTTTTCTCTTGCGGCGCAGCTGGTAGTACGTCACAGCCAGTGCGAGTGCCAGCACGACCCCTTTGATGATATCGTAGGCGTAGTACGGCAGGTTGAGCATGGTCATCCCGTTCAGCAGCACGCCGATCAGGATCGCCCCGACAAAAGTGCCAAAGACGTTCGGTTTCCCGGCACCAAAGACAGAAAAGCCCACAAATGCTGCAGCAACCGCATCCATCAGCATCGAGCTCCCGCTGCTGACCTGACCGGTGCCGATCCTTGCAGCGAGAAGCATTCCGCCCAGACCAGCAAACAGAGCGGAAAGTACATAAGCCAGCGTCCGATAACGGTTAACCGGGATACCGGAGAGTCGTGCCGCTTCCAGATTCCCACCCGTCATGTAGAGCATCCGCCCCTGACGCGTATAGGTCAGATAGATGTGGGTGATCACCACGAGCAGGAATGTCAAAATAACCGGCACGGGAACCGAAGCAATCTCGCCTTGGCCAAGCCAAAGGAACCACTCCTGGAATTTGCCCGGCGCTGTCGTTCCATCCTCCATCGGCATATTCGCGTAAATGGAGTACCCTTTGGAATACGTCATATGAATGCCGTTTACGATATAGAGCATCGCCAATGTCGCGAGCAGGTCCGGAATGCGAATCTTCACCACCAGGAACGCATTGATCAGCCCGACCAACAAACTGAGCGCGATTGGAACAATCAGCGTCAGCAAGGGACCTTGCTCATGCCAAACCATCATGGAAGCTGCCACGACAGTTGTCAAGGAAACGGTCGACCCTACGGACAGGTCAAAGCCGCCGACGATCAAGGAAAACGTCACACCGATCGCGACAAAGGTCACAATCGAGATGGAACGCAAAATATCGGTAATGTTGTCATAAGTAAAGAAATACGGGTTCGTCAAGCTGAAGATGAGCATGACAATGACGATGACCGCTACTGTACCGTACTTGTACACAAAATCAAACAGACTGAATTTCTTTCCTTCCACATTACTCACCTCCGCTTGCATAATACATGATTAATTCTTGGGTTGCCCCTTCAGGGCTCAATTCCTTCACGATCCTGCCCTCAAACATGACGAGAATCCGGTCCGATATCCCGATGACCTCCTGAAACTCGCAAGAGAAGTAGAGGATCCCTTTCTTTTGCTTGGCCAAGTTCCCGATTAATCGGTAAATATCGCTTTTCGCTCCGATGTCCACGCCCTTGGTCGGCTCATCGAACATGAAGATGCTCGCATCGGTATCCAGCCATTTTCCGATCGCCACCTTTTGCTGGTTTCCCCCGCTGAGATAACCGACCAGCTGGCTGATATCCGCCGTCTTGACCCCCAGACGTTGGACGAGCTCCTTTGCCTGTCCCGCTTCTACTCCTCTACGGATAAATCCGAGTGGTGACCACTTGGAAATCGTCGCCACAGAAAGGTTGTTTTTTACCGATTCTTCGACGAAAATGCCTTCCTTGCGTCGTTCTTCCGGCACGAGGACGATCCCGGCGTCAACCGCATCTTTCGGGTCGCGGATTCGCAGCGTTGACCCATTCAGCTTGATCTCCCCAGCTTCCGCCGCATCTGCTCCGAACAGCAAGCGCGCCAGCTCGGTTTTCCCAGCGCCGACCAGGCCAACGACTCCTACGATTTCCCCTTCATGCACCGTCAGATCGGCACTGCGCACCTTACCGCCCTTGGCCCCTTTTACTTCGAGGACCGGCTGACCGATAGGGACGATTTCTTTCGGAAATTCCTCCGCAAAGCTTTTCCCGAGCATATGGCCGATGACTTCATCCATGCTGGTCTGCGCTGTCTCTGTCGTAATCACATGCTGACCGTCTCGCATGATGGTGATGCGGTCACAGATTTCAAAGATTTCGGGCAGGCGGTGGGAAATGTAAATGATGCCGACCCCTGCTTTCTTCAACTGATCAATGATCTGAAACAGCCGCTCGCTTTCCTTGGTGCTGAGCGGCGCTGTCGGTTCGTCAAAGATCACGTACTTGGCTTTTTGCACAGTAGCACGCGCAATCAAAATCAGCTGTTTCTCCGACAGGGAGCATTCCTCGACGGTCATTTTGACGGGAATGGAAAATCCGAACCCGCGCAGCAGCTCCTCCGATTCGGTGTACAGTCGCTGCCAGTTGATCAGTCCCGAGCCTTTTGCCTGAACGAGCCGATCCAGCAAAATGTTTTCCGCCACGCTCAGATAGGGAATCAGTGCCGTATCGACTTCCTGATACACACATTGGATCCCGAGTGCCTTGGCATCCTGCGGAGATTCGATCGACACCTGCTGTCCATCGATTGTAATGGTTCCTCCGTCCAGCTGATAGGCTCCTGTGAGAATTTTCATCAAGGTGCTTTTCCCGGCCCCGTTTGCCCCCAGCAAGGCGTGTACCTCTCCAGCCTTCACTTCAAAATTCACCGTTCTCAGGGCAGGCACACCGGAAAATTGCTTCTCGATTCCTTGCATTTGTAAGGTTGCCAATCTTTACACCCCCTAGATAAGGAAGATTCCCGTTGAGCGTTCAACGGGAATCGCCTGCCATTCTATCCGATCTTACTTGCCCCACTCTTTCACGTATTGGGAAAGATCGCCCATCGTCACTTTTTTGTCCTTAGGCAGATCATCTTGTTTCACGAGAACAGGTGTCAGGTTGACGTTGTCCGGAACCTCTTCCCCTTTGATTTTCTTGAACACGGTCTCCGCCTGGATGCGGCCGATGTTGGACGGGTCAACTGCAGCAGTCGCTACCCAAGGAGAGTTTGGCTCCTGAATCATTTGCAGGTCCTCATCGCTCAGGTCGATGGAGTACACTTTGATTTCGGTGCGTCCTGCTTGCTGGATCGCACGTGTAGCACCTTTACCGAACTCATCCCATGCTGCCCATACTGCCGTGATGTCGCCTTTGTTCGGATATTTCTTCAGGATCGCTTCCATCTGAGATTGCGTATCCAGAGCGGTATTGTTGGTCGCGGAACCGAAAGCCGCTACTTCTTTGATATCCGGATATTTCTTCAAGAATGCATCGTACGTGATTTGACGTTTTTCCATAGGCGCAAAGCCTGCCACCCAAATCTTCACGATGTTTCCTTTGTTGCCATTGTCCGCAGCCAGCTTCTCGAGGCTCAGGTCAGCCAGCTTTTGGTCGTCCTGCGCTACAATCGGCACGCCCGGAATTTTGATGTCCGTGTCGAACAGGACGACAGGAATCTTCTTGTCTACCGCTTTTTGCGTTCCTTGCTGCAGCGCTTCTGCTGTACCGTGGTCGATCAGGATGCCGTCAAAGTGCTGGTTGACCGCTGCATCGAGATTGGAAGCCATTTTCGCCAGATCGGTGTCCGCATTGAATACCGTCAGCTCGCCGCCGTTTTTCTCCACTTCTTTTTTGACCCCGTTGATGTATTGCGCCGAAAAAGTCCCAACATTTTGACGCATAATCAACGCAATTTTCTTAGTTTTCTCGCCAGACGCGCCGTTTGGAGCAGCCGTGCCAGCTCCACCGCCGTTGCCGCACGCTGTCAAAGCGAGAGAAGCTGTCAGTGCCAGCGTGACCAGAAGACCCAATTTCTTTTTCATGGATGTTCCCCCTTGTGTATAGACTCGTCGCAGAAAAGGTCAAGCAGAAAAGCCTCTTTCAACAGAAAGAGGCTAAAATCAGCGATTTCCCGCCTCTCATCTGTCAGGTATCGTTACCTGTTGGAGTTAGCACCTTGGCGCGCAAGAGTCCTCTCGCGTGCTAGGTTGCCGGGCTTCATAGGGCCATTCCCTCAGCCTTCTCTGGATAAGAGTAGTTATTATTTTCGAAACGTTTGCTTTAATATATACAGACTATAATCAATGCATTCGCACCTGTCAACTGGGTCTTTTAAAAATTTGCGTTCATCTGACAAAAGACACCCACAATTTGGGAGGGATTATGCAAGGGCGTGTCGAAATATCGGGAAATGATAGTTAGTCAGTCTGCGGTGGAGATGCCCGATGAGCCTAATAAAAGAAGTCATCCTTCAATTTTTCTTTGTATTAATTCCCTTTGTGATGTTCAATATCTACTGCCGAGACAAGATGAGAAATTTCAGCAGGAGCTTCATCCTCTTCACCAGTTCGATCAGCTTGTTCCTCGCGATGACCTTTGCCTCCAGTGTCATTGACGGGGTCATTTTTGACACTCGGTATGTCATCATGTTTTTTGGGCTTGTTTACGGAGGTATCCAGACAGGTCTCATTTTGCTTGGAGAATTTGTCATTTATCGATTGTATTTGGGTGGCGAAGGATCGATCGTCGCCATGCTGATTGCCGTTTTTTCCTTCGTGGTGTCCCTGCTTATGTACAGATCGTATAAAACAACTCACCGGAAAACGATTTTCACCATTTCGGCAGGCATGGTGTTTTCCATTGTTGCCCTGACCCTTACCTATTTCTATTTCCCCCACTACTTTGTTGAAAATCTTACCTATCACTTTCTTGTGATTCCGCTGCAGAATTCACTCGGTATCTGGATATTGATGTCCCTTTTCAGCAAATCGGTATCGGACAAGGAAATTTTTATCAAGCATGCACAGAATGAAAAGATCGAGACAATGAGCCACGTGGCCGCTTCCCTTGCCCACGAGGTGCGCAATCCGCTTACGGCCGTCAAAGGATTTCTGCGATTAATGCAGGAAAACCCCACGGATTTGACCAAAAACGCCCAGTACATGAACATCTGTATGGACGAAATTCAACGGACGGAAATGATCCTCTCGGAATATCTCGCGATCTCAAAGCCGCTGACAAACCGGTATGAGCCCGTTAACGTCGCGGAAATGCTGAAGGTCATGCGCGCCGTGATGTCGCCCTTTGCGATCCTGCACAATGTGGAGTTGGAGGTCCGTACACCGGAAACGTCTGTCACCATCATGGCCAATCCGGATGAGATCAAGCAGGTGCTCGTCAACTTCATCAAAAATGCGATCGAGGCCTGCGCCAATGTGAGAAAAGGAAGAGTGTTCCTGTCCCTGATGGTGGAGGAAGGCAAAGCGATCCTGGTCATCAAGGACAACGGCGTGGGGATGGATGAAGGGCAAATGAAGCGGCTGGGGTCCATTTACTTTTCCACCAAATCCAGCGGCACCGGCTTGGGTCTTACGTATTCCTATCACGTCATCCATACGTTTGGCGGCACCGTCACCGTAAACAGCAAACCGAACGTAGGCACGAAATTCTCCATCACTTTTCCTTATCAAGAGTAAATCCCCAGATCCTTAGAGCGGATGTGGGGATTTTCACTTCGACACCGGCTTCATCAAATTTCGTTTCCAGCTGGGGGAATGCTCTGAGGGTAATGAAAAAAGTTAGTAGGGTCATATTTAGCTTTCACGCGTGTCAGTCGCTCGAAGTTACTGCCATAGTATTCTTCGGGCCAGTTCTTTATTGAGAGATCTGGGGTATTGACGTATATGCCCTCGGTAAAAGGACGTAACGCCAGACGCAAGCCCTCCACCCAGCGAATACCTTTAGCAGCCCCTTCCGGCTTACTCCAAGTAGAAAAAAGAGTCACGTTCGACAATGCCTTGCGGTAGAAGTACGCAGTAGCATGACTCGGTATTTCGGCTACTTCCCCGCCCACTCCATGGAAGAAGACGGAGGCTGTATTATCGGGAGGATGCTCATTAACAAATCGCTCAATCTTATCGATTCCTTTATCTGTAAGCAGACGGTAAACATAAGGTCCGACACTCTTGAATGGCAAAGGTGTCGCCGGCTGTCTAGCGTATACTAAGGCTGCAGCTTCTAGCCAAGGGATTTCATCGATGGTGACTTTCAGAGGAGTGCCAGCTTGTAGCAACGGTTTCAATAAGGTTCGCAGCTCTTTAGCCGGTCCGAGAAAGACCCCTTGCATTAAAACTGGCGGCTGTACTCCGGAAGACATGAAAAGGGTGGGTGTAAGTCGCCTGTCAGCGGAAAGAAGGGTATAGTTCTGCCAGACTCGCAGCACCGATTTCAGATCGCGTAAATCCCAGCTTATTTCGGCATACCCAACCGTCTCAATGCGATGTGTTCGAAAGCGGAAGGAAGTGCAGATGCCAAAGTTGCCGCCTCCCCCCCCACGCGAAGCCCAAAAGAGATCGGGATTGGTATCGGCATTAGCGCGCAGAACGCGACCATTTGCATCGACCATCTCTACCTCGAGCAGATGATCTTGCGTCAACCCCCATGGGCGAGTGAGAATGCTGTGACCTCCACCCAAAGTGACACCGGCAATGCCAGGGGTAGGACAGACCCCTGTTGGTACAACGAGTCCTTCTGATCCGAGTTTCTCGGTTAAAGCAACGTTCCTCCAGCCGGTCCCCACTGTAGCTATGCCTCGTTTGCGGTCTACTTCCAACTGGGTCATTTCGCTAACATCAATTACCATGCCACCATTCATGACCGATAAGCCTTCATAGTTATGGCGTCCGGACCGCATACGGATTGGCACTTTCTTTTTTGACGCCCATCGCACGGCGTTAACCACGTCTTGCGTTTTTTGAGCGAAAACAATGACCAACGGATATTTATTGAAGAATGTGTTAAATTCCTGACGTGCCGAATCATATTGCTGGTCCCCCGGCACAACAATACGCCCTGTCAGTTCCGTTTTTTATTTGCCATCCATCACCCTCCCACGGAAGAACTGAATGCCACCTGCTGCAAAGCGTGCCTTTTTACTTTCAGACTAACCAGACAAACTCCCCTGCAGCCTCGGCCGATGTCGATAGCCACCTACCGGAATTTGAATCAAGCTTCCCTTTCCTTTGTCACCCAGCAGATAGAGCTCATCGATGCTTCCTCCATCATATCCGAGCAGCGGATGTCCTCCCATCCCCAGGGCGCCCGCCGCCAAGAGCATGCGCTGCACGAGCATTCCTGCCTCCATCTGCTGCACGCGATAGCCCCGGTAGCCTAATGTCGAGAGGAGATGGCCGTGATCTCCCGCTACATGGAAGCACAGGGGAACCTGAGTCACATTCACGTTCCCAAGCGTCAGGGCATATTGCAGCCAGAGCCGATGATCTCCAGGCCGTATTGACTGCAAGCTGTGCGAAGCGCCGTCGTAGCGATAAGCCCCGTTTTCGATTCCCTCCACGTTGTACAAGCATCCGTACAAGGAAACGCGAGGATGGGGATTCGTTGTCTTACCATCCAGGTCATTGCGATAAGGGAAGGAGACTGCCGTTTCGTGCAAAAGAGCTGCTAGCTGTTCTTGATTCACTTTTCCCATCACGAAGTCGAGCTCCGGGGAATACCGCTTCTTGCAGACAGAAGCGAAGTCATAAGACAGCCTGCGAACCATAGGGAGAGCGATCGTCGCATCAGTCTCACTGTCCATGCTCTCTTTCCCAATCATCCGGAACTGCTGCACAGACTCCAGGCGGGACGCTTCGCTCATGCTGATCAAGAGCGGATACTCTTTGACCCTGCGCGACCGGATTTCGTGCTCATGGATAACAGCCGGGAGTTCTGCACATAACTGAGCGGCAGTGAGATTCCCCTCCCCTGGGGCGCAGTCTGCAAACCAGCTCATCTGCGGCTCCACCGACAGGGGGATGATCGCGTACACGCCCTCCTCTTTTTCTGGCACCCCTAGCAGATGGTGAACGGCGCGATCCAAAAACTGATAGTATACCCCTGCCTCATAACCAAACCGTTTGGCTACCTCCAGCAGCTGCCCGACCACGATCCCTGCGTCCAAGCCTTGCAGACGATACGCGAAGTTGTGGTATTTAAAAAAGTTTTTCCAATACATCGTCGATACGAAAACACAGGCAAAGCAGCTCGTCATTTCACACCGATGGCCCAGTGCGGCAGCCAGATAGGAATCAAAGTTTCCCCCTCGCAGAAGCACCAACCGATGATGAGCCACATCATAATGGTAAATGCCGCACGTCTGCTCTTCCGTCTTCAGATAGACGTACAATTCACTCGGGTACAGCCCGCCGCCGGAGGGGACAAACCTTCGTAACGACTGCAGAAGCATACTGCCTGTGTCACCGACTCCCAATTCTGTGACAGTCTGGCTGAATTGCGCCAGGCCGTACACGTACCAAAGGAAGTGCCCAATCTCTTCCAGGTCAGGCTTTTTGCTCCGAGCTCGATCTTCTAGCGTCAGCGGCACTTCCGAGGAAAGGGAAATGACAGGCAAGCCTTTGTAGAGCTTATACGGCAAGGGTGAATCGCCCCAGTCCACCTCGTGCTCCATTGGTTTTGTCTTATCGGTGTAATGCAATTCATGTAAAAATGCCTCCAGGCTCATCCTATCCCTCCTCGCCTCCTACGGAAATGGATGCGGGTGTGAATTGAGCTGATCGTACCTTAACGGCTTTGTCGTATAGCCCAGCTCCATAGGCACGCGCAATACCCGTTCCAGTCCGGAGACACGAGTCAGTTGTTGTCCAAATGTCATCGGCAGCATGCCGGGAATCAACACCTTCACGCAATGCAGTCCGTTCCGTAAAATTTCGGGCGTCGTCTGATCCACCACAATGACATCGAGATGCAATTGACGGAATTTCTGCAGGAACCCCCTGAGGTCATCCGTCAAATCGTGATTCCACTCTTGCTCTTTGAATTCTTCCGCAAATGTTCGCAGCGGCCGCGCATCATCGAGCAGAAAATGCAGGCGCTCCTCTGCTTCCGGCAGCCCGTACAGCATGGAATGGTCATCCATCTTCCGTACCTTGAACGGGTCATGGAACATTTGCAGGTACTCTTCCCGATTGGCTTCAAACTTATCGTTTAGCGTCAATAGCATGGCAGCTGCTTCGTAAATGGAGCTCTTCACTGCCCGGACCGGGTCTGGATGGGCACCTCCCGCACAAATCAGGTTAATCCCCTGTTCCTTGCGATTCTTCGCTATCGTCCAGACACTCGGAATCCCGTTTTCCATCGTCGCGTTAAACAAATGAATCTCATATCCTGCCACAGCCCGCAGCCTGTCGAGCATCAGCCGCAGCTCCCGATCTGGCGCGGAGTACGGATCCAGGCGTGGGAGCTGTAAATTCGCATACCAGGTCATCAGGAAGGAATCGCGCTCGACGACCTCCAGAATGCCGTAGAAAATAGCCTCTTCCAAGCTTCCGCCAAGTGCGCAGCCATTCGAAGTCTCAAAGACAAACCCATCTCCATAGCCCAGGCTGTAATAGGCCAGCAGCTCCGGCACCAGGATCGGGCGTTCCCGCAAAAAGGAGTAACCCCATACCCAGCTGAGGGTGCGGTCCGGATCAAAGGGCTTGAAAGGATAACCTGGCTGCTCATACTGCTCCTTTGCGTGCAGCCCGACGGTGACAGGATCAAGCGCCTGATCCCCCAGGTTGCGGAGCGTATCACGAACCACCGTCCGTTTTCCGCGAGGAGCCATTCCGCAATACCGCTCCAATCCCTCCAGGATCGCCGTCATTTCGCTGATTTCAAAGGAGCTCGTTCGTCCGGCTGTCGGCTCGTCTCCCCGAAACAGCGGCAGATTCACACTGACATCTGCAAACGGAGAGACCAGGTCCCGCATTTTTCCATTCAAAAAGCCGGTTCGGTAATCCAGATAGTCCGGGCTCAATACTTTTTTCAGGTCATCAACGGGAATGCACCGATAGCTGTTCGCGCCAGTCTTTGGACTCGGTTGCAGCGAAATCTGTGCTGCCTCTGCCGTGTCATCTGGATAATGACCGCACACTTTGCACGTAGGATCAGGCAGGATAAAATGCCGAGAGCTTTTCAAGGTCTTCAGGTTCATGATGTACACATGACCTTCCGTTTGCGCCTTGTCTCCCCCCAAGAATTTCCGGGTCTGTGCCACGATCAGATAGGACATTTGCAAAAATCCGCTCGGCGTGGCCCATGCGTCTTTCGTCATCTCGCCGTGTTCGATTCGCCTCGAATACAGCTCCACCATCTCTTTACGGTCATGTCCTGCCATGAGCATACGCAGGTCCGCACATTGCGAGCAACCCGGTTTTTCAGGAAGCACTAGCGGACCTATGACGCCTTCGCCAAAGGAAACAAACCCCCGGAGCCATGGAATGCCAGATGACTGCAATCTTTTTTCTGCCTCCAGGTGTGCAGCAGGCTGCCAGGAATCGTGCAAAACGAGAGCCAGATCCGTCTCTTTGGGTATCCCTGTTCCCCATTCGGACTGACGTACGACGATGTACTGACCAGCCAGCTCCTTGCATACGAGGTCGGCAAGCTGCCCGTTGCCTACTACGGTTACCACCGCACTCACTGAGATTCCTCCTCTCGCAGCCGCACCCCAAATACTCCCGCCAGCTCCTCGCGCAAAAAGGACTCGTGCGCCAGATCGCATAGATCCATGTGTTTGCCGTTTTGACCTAAAATTTCCAGGCAGGATGCCAGCAACTTCTCGTCATCCTCCTCTTCCAGCAGCGGAATGACGAGGTCTTTCCCGTTTTCCAGCACCTGTACGGAAGTTACCTTCAGAGCAGGGCCAGTACGGAGCTCATTTTGATTTTGGACATGAAGCAATGCTGTTTCCAGCGACTTCCTCAAGGCCAAGGTGACATGCAGGCCAACACTTCCATACCAGTCCTGCTCGATTCCGACCCAGACTACGGGAAAACCATGCACACTTGCCCCCAGTCCCACCCTCGGCTCTCCCTGTGTAGCGGACAAAACCTGGAGGTAATACTGGCATCGTTGATCTTCTACTTGACTCCATGCCACGGTTGTAATAGAAGGGGTGTGGTCCTGCAGCTGCCTCTCCAGCACCTTGGACAAGCATGATTGGAGCGCCCGGCAAATCCCCTCCGCTGCAGATTCTCCCGCTCCGACTCCGACTACCCCCGTCAGACGTGAGACATACGCCTCGATTCCCGTAAGACCCGCTTCCTTTCGAGCCTCCTCATGCGTCAGACCCGTGCAGACCATCTGTGGCAAAAGCTGCGCCGGGCCATCCGACAGCGGGTCGGCGATCTGGATAAAGCATTGCGAGAGCGGAAGCTGTATCAAGTCCTCCTCCTCCCACCGGTGAAAAATCCCTGTTGCGGGCGAGCTCAGTGTGCTGAAGTACGACAACAGTCCGCTGCCCGCCTGCCTCTTCTCCTTTGGGTTCAGATAGGGCTCCAGATCATCTGTCCAGTTCACTTGCGATGATCCCATCACGGCAGGGTGCGGCTCGTAGGAGTGCCAATTTCCCTCCATCGTCTCCGTCTTCAGCAAATAGACTTGATTCTCCGAGGCAGGGTCAGTCACTCCCGTCACCGCTTTGAACCATTCGAAGACGATGACATTGGCCAGCATCGCGCCTGCGGTAGCGCAGTACGGCTGATTTCCCAGATCCTCACCGAGCGATTGCTGGTGGATTCGCCGCCAAGCCGATTCCCAGCATCCAGCCGAATCAGGACCCTCGAGAGGTCCCGCAAGACCGACCTGACCCATCAGGATGGCAGGCAAGAACGACTTTCCTGCCTCTTTGCATACAGAACGGAGCTGTCTGCACTCATCGATATTCCCCGTCTGCGATACGTACAGGACAGCCTCAAAAGCCCCAAAAGCCTCTCTCCAGAAGGCTTCGCCCTTCTGTGGCTGAGCCAGCTCCTCGATCGCTACGTCCGGGTCCTTTTTCCGGGCATGCGCAGCCAGCTCTTCAATCCGTTGCCGATTGGTAGGCACTTCATCCGTAATCAGCATGTGGAACTTGGGCAGACCAGATTCCAGCAGCGCCCCTATCATAGACACAAAGAAGGGGCCAGACCCTACAGCTACGATGTTGGACTGGCGATAGCCCATGAAGCGATGAGCTCCCGAGCCTGCCAGATGGCTCAAGAATTCGATTTGCGTGCCATACTGGGCGAGAATCTTTTCCGGCAACTGATGGGGGATCTCCTGGCTCACATCCTGAACAAATCCGTTCTGGTATAAGCTCCTTGCAATCTCAAACACCTGATCGCGGTACTCATCCGGCAGTCCGTCCGTCAGCTCTTCCAAGGTATGCTCTCCATTAAACATGGGCAAAAGCTGCTCTACCCACCGGTCGATCATCGCTCCTTCCATGCGAAATGAGCCTACGTTGTTCCGGAAATACACACTGCCCTTGGGATCAGGGAGAAAAAAGGCATCCCTCTTCACCTTCAGACGCATTGAAGAGTCCAAATTCTCCATGTCACTCCTCCTAACCGTAAGCCGTTTCTCCCACTTTGCTCGATCGCTTTCAACGTATCTTATGTTCAGCTATTTGTCCGTCATTCCAGCTCATAAAGAGAAAGCCCCCGCCGGCAGATTGCCTGGCAGGGGCTGGCTGATTCTTAGACAAAGCAAACGAAGAAGCAAGGGAAGAAACAGCTGCAGGAGCAACTGCAGGAGCAAGAGCAAGAGCAAGAGCAAGAGCAGCTGCAGGAACAACTGCAGGAACAACTGCAGGAACAGCTGGAGCACCTGTGACAGCCGCCGCAGCGCCCACCACAGCGCCCGCGAACCATCATCGTGTCATTTTGGTTGGCGCTATCCCAGGGCGTTACTTCTCCACTTCTCACCTTTTCGACCTTTAACTTTTTCAGCTCATTTTTAAATTCGTCCATTTTTCTACCTCCAGCATCAACAGACGAGACATTCGCCCGTTTAGACGAATACCTATCGTCGTTATACCTTAGGTGTATGAAACATAGGCTGCCTCAGGTTCCTACTGTCTAAGCCTATTTTTTCAACAGACGATTTGCTTCAATCGCTCCAAGGAAATACGGTTGACGAACTTGCTGAATTTTTCTTTCCCCTTCGCATGCTGCTTGTAATGATCAATCATTTTGGTCAAGACTGGCACCAGCTCTTCCTCTGTCAGCCCGGCGACGAGCAATGCTGCCAGGGACGCCTTCAGGCCCTTTGGCTCGCCTCCTACGTAAAGGTCGAAGGTATCCCGCATTTTCACGATCCCGATGTCCTTTAACAACGGCTCGCTCGTGCCCAGAGCACAGCCCGCGTACCCGACCTTCAGCGGAGTGGGGGTTTCCAGTCCGGCGATCGCCTGATTGATTCTGCGTGCCGTCTCCAGGCCTGCTTCCTCCGCCCCTTTGCAAAATTGACAGGCAATCAAGCTTTTGGTCACAAAGCCTGCCGGGTATACCTCGAGTCCAGCACGCTCGAGTTCTTCCTTGATGACCTCAACTCGCTCTGCGGGAATCTCCAGATACCATTGTTTGAACGAAGTCACTTCGATTTTTGCATCTGCATCCGACACCCTGCCGATGACCGCAAGCTGCTCTGGTGTAAAAAGACTTCCCCCGACCTGTATCGCTGGGGCAACCGCTATCTTTCTCTTCTCTCCCATGTGCTTCCCCGCTCCATTCGATTGTTATTTGATTTCCACGACGAAAGGCACCGTGAATACTTCTCCTTTGTGCTGGAATTGTCCCCAAATCTTATAGATGCCGCTATGCGGGAACGTGGTGGCAAACTCGGCTTTGGGTCCGGTCGCCTTTTCATCCAAGGGGTGGACGTGCAGGTATTGCTCGGCATCCTGTGAAAGAATGACCACATGCCCTACAGCTCCCAGATAAGGCTCCAGGTTTTGAATGCCTTCCTTGGTCTTCGCATCGCGGATGTCGTAGGACAAGGTCACTTCCTCGTTTGCCTTGGTGCCGCTAAGAGAAAGCTCGATTTCCTTGTCGCCTACTTCTTTCACCAGCTTCGCATCCGGTGCGATAGCTGCGCTGGGCTGTGCCGCTTCGCCCTCCACATGGACCCATTCACTCAGCGTAGTTCCAGAACCGCCCGCTGGCTTGAAGTCTGCAAACATCTTGTATTTTCCGCCGTTCAAAAAAGTGGTTGGCACCGTAAAGGTACCCTCTCCCTTGAACTCAGGGTGTATGTGGCTGAACGACGAGAGGTCCTCGCTAACCACAATCAGATGCATCAGCTTCTCATGATTGACCTCGAAATCGTTGACGGGCGAGCCATCCTTATCCGAGATTCGCACCTTAATTTCCGTTTTCTCGTTCGCCTTCGCGCTACCGGACGCAAAGGCAAACGAGGCTTTGAGGTGATCAGCGGGAGCCGCCGATTCTGCATTGTGCCCACCGTGGGTGTCCCCTTGGGCGTGATTGGCTCCGTGGCCGCTGTCATTGTTGGCGGCTAACTCGGTATTCCCGCATCCTGCCAGCAATAGGGCAATCGACATGGCACCGGCAAGCATCGTTCTTCTTTTCATCATCCAGATCTCTCCATTCATTTTTTTGGAACGTTGACACGCTGCAAGCGAAGCGCGTTTAACACGACGGACACGGAGCTTAGCGCCATAGCTGCTCCTGCTACCCACGGAGCCAAGAGCCCGATAGCCGCGATCGGAATCCCGAGTGTATTGTACCCGAGAGCCCAGAACAAATTTTGTTTGATGTAGCTCATCGTTTTGCGGCTCATATAGATCGCGTCAGGAATACTGAGCAGATCACCGCGCATCAGGGTCACATCGGCTGCTTCCATGGCAATGTCAGTACCCGTGCCGATTGCCATTCCGATGTCAGCTGTTGCCAGTGCAGGCGCATCATTGATTCCATCGCCGACCATCGCTACCTTTTTGCCTTGTGCCTGCAGCTTCTTCACTTCTTCCGCTTTGCCTTCTGGCAGCGCCTCTGCCAGCACATGATCGATTCCGACTTGTGCCGCGATGGCTTTTGCCGTCCGCTCGTTGTCCCCGGTGATCATGACGACCTGAATACCCATTTCCTTCAAGCGGCTGACCGCTTCTTTGGAGGTTTCTTTGATCGTATCCGCTACTGCTACTATACCCATGTACCGTTTATTTATCGCAACAAGCATGGCCGTTTTACCGGCTTCCTCCAGACGTGACATCAATTCATACGCGCTTTTTGCATCTACCTCGTATGTCTGCATCAAACGCCGCGTGCCGATTAACAGCTCATGTCCTTCCACCACTGCCTTGATTCCAAATCCAGGGATGGCTTCAAACGATTGCGCCGTGGGAAGGGAAATGCCTTTTGCCTGAATGCCAGCCACGATTGCTTCTGCGAGCGGATGCTCCGAATTTTTTTCGGCAGCTCCCACAAGTCTGAGAAATTCAGCTTCGTCGCCTTCGACGAAAACATCCGTGAGCTCTGGCTTTCCTTTGGTGACGGTTCCTGTTTTGTCTAGGATAATCGCGTCGATCTTGTGGGTCATCTCCAGGTGTTCTCCGCCTTTGAACAGGATCCCCAGCTCAGCGGCACGGCCCGATCCCGCCATGATGGAGGTCGGTGTGGCCAATCCCAGTGCACAAGGGCAAGCGATGACCAAAATCGCAATGGCAATTTCCAAAGCGTCAGCCACACTACCGGGTGTGACGAAGAAGTACCAGATCAGGAACGAGACGATGGCGATACCGACAACGATCGGAACAAAAATTCCGGAAATGACATCCGCCACCCGTTGGATCGGTGCTTTCGAGCCTTGTGCTTCTTCCACCACTTTGATGATTTGTGCGAGTGCTGTTTCTTTTCCGACCTTGGTCGCCTTGATTTTCAGCACGCCGTTTTTGTTGATCGTCGCACCGATGACGGCGTCGCCCGGCTTCTTGGACACAGGAATGCTCTCGCCCGTCAGCATCGACTCGTCTACGGAAGACATCCCTTCCGCGACTTCACCATCGACCGGCACTTTATCCCCGGGACGTACCATGACGAGGTCTCCTACGACCACTTCATCCACCGGGATCGTCATCTCTTGACCATTTCGCACGACCAGAGCCGTCTTGGCTTGCAGTCCCATGAGAGACTTGATCGCTTCGGACGACCGGCCTTTTGCCAGCGATTCAAACAATTTTCCCATGATCACGAGCGTAATCAGAACCGCACTGGTCTCATAGTACAAGGAGGGACCGTGGTGGACGCTGCCGCCATTGGCGTACCAGTCGAGTGTCAGGTAGAGGCTGTAAAAATAAGCCGCGGAAGTTCCGAGTGACACCAACACATCCATATTGGCGCTTCCATTGCGCAATGCTTTGTATGCCCCGATGTAAAACTGTTTGCCCACGTAAAATTGCACCGGAGTGGCCAGCAGCAGCTGAACCCAAGGATTCATCAGGATCTTTGGCATGTAGATCCAGGAGGTGAACGAGAAGTGTCCCACCATGCTCCACAAAAGCGGGAGAGAGAAGATGACAGAGAGCAAAAGTTTGCGCTTCTGGTGGTTCAGCTCGATTTCCCGATGATCGACTGCATTTGCTTCATCGCCTGTCTTCAAGATCGCTTTATATCCGAGCTGCTCGACTTTCTTCTGCATATCTGCCACGGACACTTCACTGGCAGAGTACTCGACGTGAGCCGTCTCCATTGCGAAATTGACCGTGGCCTTCGTGACTCCAGGCAGCTTATTCAATCCCTTTTCAATCCGGTTCGCACAGGCAGCACAGGTCATCCCCTCCAGCTGAAAATCCACTGTCTCTTTTGCCGTACCATAGCCTAGCTTTTTAATGCTTTGCTCCAGCTGATTGACATCGACTTTGGCCGGATCGAAAGTGACGCTGGCTTTTTCCATCGCGAAATTTACGTTTGCCGCAGATACCCCTTCCACTTTGTTCAAGCCTTTTTCGATCCGAATCGCGCAAGCCGCACACGTCATCCCTGTAATTTGCAAATTGACCTGCTTGTTTTCATTCGTTGCCGTCGCCTGCATCTCCATTCACTCCTTCCTTGTTGTCGATGATCGCTACGACTTCGTAGCCTTGTTCCTCGATTGCCTCTTTTACAGCTTCCAGAGAAAGAAGGCCGTCTGTCCATGTGACTTCTACGGTATGTGCCGCAAGATTGACTTTTCCGTTTGCACCTATTGCCTGTAGGGCACCTTCAATTGAATTCACGCAGTGTTGGCAGCTCATGCCTTCTACTTGCAGCGTAAGATTTGTCATTGTCGCTCGCTCCTTTTTTGTGGGATTCATTCCCAACGATCTGTTGGATATAATATACCCCCCTAGACTATATTGTGTCAACAATTATTTTAGGATACCCCTGTACCCTATATTATAGACCGAGAAAAAAGCAGCCTTCCGCTGCCATCTTCTGCGCTATTCGTTATTTCATCAGCTTGTTCATCGTCGTCAAGAGCTCAGTTAGAACTTCCTCATCGCCTTCCTGAATGCGCTCGATGACACAGCTTTTCATGTGATGCTCAAGCAGGAGCTTTCCCACTCCGTTCAGGGCCGATTGAACAGACGCGATTTGATTCAGCACGTCATCGCAGTATACGTCTTTTTCAATCATTCCTTTGATGCCTCGAACTTGGCCTTCGATCCGATTCAGTCGACTGATCAGCGTATTTTTCTCTTTATCAGAGTGATGGCTTTTGCGCTCAGTCCCTCCTGTCGAACAACAAGCCGATTCAGCAGCCGTCGGGGTTTCCATTTGTTCTACGTTCATGCTCATTCCTCTCATCTCCTTTATGGCTCCATTATACTCCCACCCCCTATTTTGCACAATAGCGGCAAATGCTCCCTAGCCCTTTTGTACGCCGTTCCCGTTGCTCGCAGCAAAAAACCTCCCCCTGAATCAGGAGGAGGCTTGCAGCGGATTAAACAGAGACATTTGTCCCCGCTTTTGGATTCGGACCGTATTGGTTATCTTCCTTGCTGTCTTGGCACATGAACACCAAGAGGATAATCGTACCGATGACAGGGATAAACGCAAGCAGGAACCACCAGCCGCTTCTTCCCGTATCGTGCAGACGACGTACCAGTACACCCAAAGAAGGCAGTAAAACAGCTAAGGAATAAATGCTGGTCAAAACCTGAGGAATCCCGATCAAATTTTCCACCAATGAAAGGACTAAACTAATAATGACGCTGAACAATACAAACATCCAATATTCCTTGCGTCTTGCCCTTCCCGAAAATGCAACGTACTTCTTCAGTACATCAAAATACCAATGCATGCCGTAAACCTCCATTCCTATTTTTGTAAACACACGTTATTTTATCATCAAAGGGACAGAATAAAAACCATAATTTGTTATTTTTTCTATATTACAATAGATCTTCATTGTTCCGGCTCTAATAAAGACTACTCCAGCAGTCGTGAAAGTATTATTGACAGAATATTGCCATTATCATAATTTAAGAATTGGACAGACTGTATGTAAAGCCATTTGGTTGCCCATTCCACTCGTACCTGCATGTCTGTGCAGGTAGACAAAGGAGCCTGCTATGTTAGTGACAACGATTGGTTTCTCCAAAAAATCCCTTCGCTCTTTCGCCACGGCCCTGCAGCAGCACAACGTCGATCGCGTCATTGATACCCGTCTGCAAAATACGTCCCAGCTCGCTGGGTTCGCTAAAAAGGAGGACCTTTCTTACGTATTGGAACTCCTGAACATCGACTACCTCCATGAGCTTTCCTTGGCCCCGACGGAAGAGCTGCTAAAGGCAATCAAACAAAAGGAAATCCCTTGGGCTGAATTTGAAAAAATTTTCGTAGATTTGCTCGCCGAGCGCAAAGTAGAAGCAAAGCTGGATGATTGGCTGGGCGACAAGGTTCCGTGCTTCCTGTGCAGCGAAGAAAAGCCCCACCATTGCCATCGAAAGCTGGTTGTGGAGTATTTGAAAGAATTCGATAATCGGATCGAAATTGTACACTTGTAAAATAGCAAGCAAACGAAAAGAGGAGTCTCGCCTGGTTTATCACCTGGGAGACTCCTCTTCCTGCTATCTAGCGCTTTTTCACCTTCACGGTGGTGGTCGCGCTTGCGAGGTATTTATAACCAAGCCTTTTTTAAGAGCTTCACGCCCAGCTGGATTTCATCACTTGATAAATTACTGAAACCAAGCTTAATAATGGGTTTATCGGTTTTGTTCGTAATGAAGTAGAGGGAAGTCGGATAGACTTTAACCCCCTGAATGGAAGCTTGTTCAATGAGCCATTCTTCAGAACGCTCCAAGTGTACTTTGATTAATAAGTACAAACCAGACTGCTCGCCAATGATAGAGATCGTTCGCTTGAAATGATTTCTCAATTCTGAAACGAAGAGCTGCATTTTTCGTTTATATACCAGACGCATGCGCTTGATATGGCGATTCCATTCCCCTTCTTCCATAAATTTCGCCATGGCGAATTGGCTAAGTAATGAAGTGGTGCTCTCGAAATGCGCGAATTGCTTTTTATAACAGGTGACAAGTGGCTGTGGCAGCACCATATAGCTTAAACGAATGCCTGGAAGAAAGCATTTTGAGAAATTCCCGAGATAAATCACTCTCGTCGAATCTATGGAAGCGAGAGCGGGAAATGGTTGCTGGGTATAGCGAAATTCACTGTCATAATCGTCTTCGATAATATATCCCTGCGTCTTGTTTGCCCAATGGATAAGCGCATGCCTTTGGCCGATGGACATGCTTACCCCGTATGGACTGTGATGGGACGGCGCAACATAAATTAATCGTGATTTCATATCTTGTAAGTGTGAAAAATCAGCACCGCTCTCATAAACGGGCAGCGTTTCAAGAATAAAGCCATTTAATTGAAAAGCTTCTCTGGCGCCGTCATAACCTGGATCCTCCACAATCATGCTGGAAAAATCACGTTTCAGGACCAGACCGAGATACACAAGCATTTGCTGAGTGCTGCTTCCGATTATGATCGCATCTGGATCTGTCCTCACCCCGCGAGACTGGAGTAGATAGGCTGCGATTTGTTCGCGTAAGCACAATTCTCCAAACGGTTCCCCGTATCGGAAGCTGTCCTTTACGGTTAATACTTGATTCGAGATCCTCCTCCACGCTTTTAAAGGAAAATGCGATTGATCGACGACGTCTGCTCGGAAATCAATGCGAACAGACGGCATTTTCTCTGTTTGGTTGTGGAGTGAAGAGATGCGAGCCTCTTGAAATAAAAGAGGCTCCAACTCATTTACAAAATATCCTTTTCGGCCCTCTCCACGAATATACCCTTCAGCCACTAACTGTTCATATGCCATTAATGTTGTATTCCGGCTTACATGTAAGGAATCTGCAAGTTGACGGATGGAGGGCAGTGGCTCATCCGCCTTAATGTCGCCCTGCTCAATAAAGGATTTAAATTTCTCGTAGATTTGTTTGTATTTTGGAGAGTGATCATTGAAGGTAAAAATGGTATTTTTCATTTCCATTCCCTCTGACATGTATATTTGTTTGCTATTGTATCTTTTTTTATGTCAGTTTGTATCATACCATTTTTTTATTGGTTTTCTATTTTCGATGTTGAAAGGATGATCATGGTGTACATTCCGAAGCAATATCGCATGAGTCGTGATGAGGCCGTTCAAATGATGAAGGCTTACCCGTTTGCCTTATTGATTACGGTTGATGAACATCGCCCGATGGCTACTCACATTCCGTTGGAAATTCGTGAAGAGGAAGGGAAAATCTTTGCAACCGGGCACCTTGCATACGGAAACATGCAGAAAAAAACGTTGGATGGTAATCGTGATGTGCTGCTTATTTTCCAAGGACCGCACGCTTACATTTCATCGAGTTGGTATGAGTCCGAAGAGGTTCCCACATGGGACTACCTCGCTGTACATGCGTATGGAACAGCACGTGTACTCACTCGGGATGAGCTGATATCGGCTTTGGATACGATGCTTACTCATTATGAATCTCACCGGGAAAATGGCCGCCTCTGGGATACGTTTGATCCTGAGCTGCTTGAGAGCGAAATGAAAGGAATCGTTGGTTTTGAAATCGAAATCACCTCTATTCAAGCTGCAGCCAAAATGAGCCAGAATCGCAACGACACCGATTATACATCGATTGTTACCGAGCTTGAAAAATCAGATGATCAAGGGGAAATTCAGGTTGCTCAGTGGATGCGCGAGCAACGGAAGGGGCTTTTTAAATAGGCCAATATCGTACCGTCTAATGGATAACTGCTGTATGTCAAAACGAGGATGGAGGAGTCTTCACATGTATATCCCGGAGCATTTCGCGATGAAAGATGTTACTGCTGCCTACGATGTCATACAGGAAAACAGCTTTGCGACCTTGTTTTCCATTCATGACGGAATGCCCTTCGCTACACATCTACCTCTGATGTTGAATGAGGAAAAAACCTATTTGTACGGTCATTTCGCCCGTCCAAACCCACAGTGGAAGGATATTCTGGGTCAGACGGTCCTTAGCATTTTCCACGGCCCTCATTGCTATATCTCCCCCTCCTGGTATGAGACCAACAAAGCAGTGCCGACGTGGAATTATGTGACCGTTCATGTTTACGGCGTAGTTGAGCTATTCCAGGATGAGCACGAGCTAATGAATTCCTTGAATGACTTGGTAGTAAAGTATGAGGCTCCTGACAGTTCCTATAGATTGCAGGATGTAGATGCTGATTTTCTCGCTGGTATGAACAAGGGCGTTCAAGGATTCAAAATAAAAATCGATAAGATTGAAGGGAAAGCGAAGGTAAGTCAAAACCATTCCTCGCACAGACAAGAGCTCGTGATCAAGCAGTTGGAACAGTTTCCATCTTCAGACGAGCAACAAATTGCCTCCTTGATGAAAGCGAACCTCTTAAAAAATGGGTAGTCTTTCACCAATCAAGAGTTGCCCATCATGTGCAAAAATACAACAAGGAGTTGACTATCATGGAGTTTTCAACGATTTGGCTATTTGTAGTTGCCGCTGCCACATTGCTAATCATCCCTGGACCCGCTGTGTTCTACATCATGGCTAGAAGTATTGATCAAGGGAAAAAAGCGGGTCTGGTATCCGTTCTTGGCGTATCAGTCGGTGGGTCTGTTCACGTTTTAGCTGGGGCCGTCGGAGTTTCTGCGATCCTCATGACATCGGCAACGGCCTTTCATATCGTTAAATATCTGGGTGCTGCTTATCTCATCTATTTGGGGTGCAAGACTTTATTTTCCAGATCCGATCATACGACTTCAGAAATGCCAGAAGTCCCTCGCAAAAATTTACGAAAGATTTTTTTCGAATCAGCGCTCGTAGAAGTAATGAATCCTAAGACGGCCCTCTTTTTCCTAGCCTTCTTTCCGCAATTCATCACGCCTTCTGCTGGATCAGTCACGTTGCAATTTTTGCTTTTAGGCGCGATATTTACTATCCTAGCTTTACTTAGTGATGGTATGTATGCAGTTCTTGCAGCACATATTCGAAAGCGGATGAATGTGAGTTCAAAACTGCAGAATCGGATCACTGGTTATCTCTATATTGCTCTAGGGGTATTCTCCGCTTTTGCCAGCCCCTCCAAAACATAATGACAAAAGTTTAATGAAATGGAGAGATCGATTTTGCCTAGATTTATCATTGAAGATGATTTTTGGTCGTTATTCCCTCATGCAAAAATAGGCACTGTTATTTGCCAAGGAATTGATAATTCAATAAAGGACGTTGACCTCTACGCGAAGCTGCTGCAGGAGGCAGAGAAAGAAGCACATCAATTCTTACGCCAGGAGGAATTCAGTAGTAATCCAGTCATATCCGTTTGGCGTGAAGCCTTTCAGAAATTCAAGACCAAAAAAGGAGCAAGGTGTTCCATTGAAGCCTTATTAAAAAGAGTGAAAAATGGCAATCCGATCGGAACCATAAACCCTCTCGTTGACATCTATAATTCCATATCCTTGCGTTATGGGCTTCCGTGTGGAGGAGAAGATATCGACACTTTTGCAGGCGATATTCGGCTTACGAAAGCAACTGGCAACGAACCGTTTATCCCATTGGGAAGTGATGAAAATGCTTCGCCACATGAAGGTGAAATTGTTTATAAAGATGATGCCGGTGCAATATGCCGATGCTGGAATTGGCGTGAAGCACTGAGGACGATGCTGACAGAAAATACGAAGAATGCATTCCTCTGTATTGAATTGATCGATGAAACAAGAACGGATGAGTTTCATATGGCGCTCAAAGAACTGGCTGATGCAGTGTCCCATCATCTTGGTGGAACGGTGAAAATTGAAGTGTTGGATCGTGATCATAGGGAAATGACCATCTTTGGCTAAGACGATTTCAAAAAGCCACCTTTATCAGGTGGCTTTCTGCCTGGAAGAACGACTGCTGTGCTTTTTTCCTTTTATCGATCGCTTCATGAACGATCAGTTAATCAAGCGTGAAATCTCCAGAACCCGTATACACTTTGAGCATGGTATCACCGCTGCCAAACTTGCCTTTGATCATTCTGTCGTCTTCCGCGCGCTCCGTCACCTGGAAGCCATCCCATCTGATATGGCCGGCTCCTGAGCCACCGCTGTAATCGACCGTCAACGATTTCGGCTCCTGCTCCAGAGTGATCTTCACATCGCCGCTTTTGGTAGATACATCGGTGTCGTGCAGCAATTCTACAAAGTCGATCGTGATATCTCCGGATTCCGCATCGCCTTTCACTATTGCTTCCCCTTCCTTGAGAGAGATGTCTCCGCTGTCCGAATGAAATTTCAATGTATCCGCCTTGAATTGCTCTGCCTGAATATCGCCAGAATTCGTATCCAACAGGATCGCCGAAGCATTGCTTTCTTCCAGTTTTACATCTCCGCTGCTCGTAAAGAGATCGATCGTTTTTCCCTCCACATTTTCTACCTCAATATCTCCGCTGCCAACTTTCACTTTTAGCTCATCCCATTGTTTCTCCGGAAGCTCGACCGTCATATCGACGCTCTCGTAACGAAATATCCGAAACCCCTCCTGCTTTTCCAAGCCGATCTGAAGCCGATTGCCCTTGTTTTCGCCCTTCAAGCGAAATTGATCCGCAATTTTTGGGCTTGCTTCACCGTGGAGCCTCACTTGGACTTTATCCGAGCTTCCACGCACCACATGAACATCCGTGCTCGAAACGTCTACCACGATCTCCTTTATGCTGCTTGCATCAAAGGATTGTTCGAGGTTGACCTCCTTCGTCTCGGTAAAAGGCAGGCTCCACGCGAATCCTTTGCCAGAGTCGAATGCCGATACTCCCCACCAAATTCCCAAGGCAATCAACACGACGCCGATAAGTCCATTCTTATTCATGTCTTCATTACTCCTTATAGATATAGGTACTTTGTTCCCTTTCCACAATGAACATTTCTGAAAAAAGTGTAACACTGAGAAGAAATGGATATCAAAGGGCCGCCGGCTGATCGTATGTAAGCCCTAAGGTCAATTGACAAGGAAGTTGGAATATGATCTTTTCGGCGATCAAGAAGCTGGAAAGTTGCATGCATTCAAACTTCGATAAAAAAGCCACCCTTTTCAGGTGGCTTGTGTTTTATGTATGGGGAAGGCGGTCCTACTCTAACGTAGGAGTGTGGTCAATCCAGTTCATAAATTGCTGCAAATAACGCTGAAGATACCTTTTTGTTTTTTCATCCGTAAGCTCCTGCTGTTCGGAATCAATCTTTTCATGTACTTGTGAAATGAGTACTTTTTGAAACGGAAGCACATGAGCTTGCATGGCTTCGAGTATTTGCCTGGTTTGCATTTGAGCAAAGGCGGTGCCCATTCCCCCCGGGGTTGCTCCGATTATGCCAACTGGCTTTTTGCTGAGAACCGAAGATTTCGCTGGTCTTGAAGCCCAATCCAATGCGTTCTTTAAAACCCCCGGAATTCCGGAATTGTACTCGGGGCTTACGATCATAATACCATCGACATCTCGAATCGCCGATTTAAACGAGGTTACCGATTCTGGGTCACCGCCCATTTCGAGGTCTTCGTTAAATAAAGGAAGGCCGTTAATCTCGATCCAGCGAAACTCAACCGAATTATCCATCTCAGTCAATGCTTGTGCAATGATGCGATTATAAGAATTCTTTCGTAAACTGCCACAAATGATGCCAATGGTTTTGGTCATGCATACGCCTCCTTGTTCCCTAAGTTTTTCCATCATAACATCCCCTCCCAAGTAGAAGGGAAAGTATTTTTTCGCTATTTGCATCAGGTCTATCACGAAAAGGAATGGTACACTTAGGATTATTTGCTCGAAAGAAAGGATGATAGCATGTCGATCCGTATTTATTCCATTGATCAACAAGTATATGGCCAGTTTGACGAAGGCAGACTTGTAGAGCAAAAGCCTATCGGATTTCCGGGTGAGGGGTCTGCAGTAGAAAGAGTCGGAACCTTATTTTATTGGGCGTGGTTCCAAGCGAAAGAAGATGCCTTTCTCCCTCCGCATCCTCATCGGGGTTTTGAGATCATTTCTTATCTTTTGAACGGGCACATCAACCATCAGGATACCCTTGGGAATGAACGCTCCCTCAAAACCGGTGGTTTACAGGTCATGCAAACCGGCAGCGGGGTTCAGCACTCCGAAAAGTATGAAAAAGGTACTTCCGGCTTTCAAATTTGGTTTGAGCCCTTTCTTGGTGAAGCCAACTACGCTACCCCTGCCTATTCTGACTATCAGGCACAGGACTTTCCCGTTGAAACAAAAGATGGCTGCACCATCAAATCGATAGTGGGTGGCACTTCTCCCGTTCAATTGGTAGCAGACGCAAAAATGTGGGATGTTACGATAGTTGCCGGAGAATCCTTCGAAATGATGGTGCCCGATGGATATTCCATCGCTGGGCTCGTGATCGAGGGCCAATCCAATTGGCAAATTCATAACGAAACAAGATCGGTGGAGCCGCAAGAGTTTGTGGTTTGCGAGGGAGATGCAATTGGTTTACTAAGAGTTGGCGCAGGTGTCGGTGGAGATTCTAGGCTTATCCTTATTCAAGTCCCAAGTGTACTCCCCTATCCTTCCTATAAAGAGGTGAAGATTCGGTTAAAAGTGAATAAAGAAAAGTAGACCAAGCTACTGATCATTAAAAAAGCACCCATAAAGGGTGCCTATTTTTTTATGGTGAAGGCGGTGAATTCGCCCCCCATGCCACATTGCCCATACAGTGGTCAAACCTCACTGGTCATACTCATTTTCATGGAAGGTTCCCGCTAGGAACCTCCAATCGGCGATAAAATGCTGCCAAAGGTTCGGCCGTCTGCGTACCGCCAACGGATGGTACGAAACCGCCGTTTTAACCCCTCTGGGAGAATGCCACTCTTGCCGAAGCTTTTTTACTTCCGCCTCTTTGTCAGCAAAAAAAGATTGTGCAGCGACATTTCCTAAGCAAAAGACAAACCGAGGGGACTTGCTCCGTAACTGATCGAATAAATGTCGGATACATGCCTCTCGCGCTGCTGGCTTGTCGTAGGCCTTTTTAGGACGTCGCTTTAATACATAAGTGACGTATAAATCATTGTCATGAAAACCAGCCTCATGTGCCGCCTTTTGTAAAGTTTGCCTCGTCCCGCATATAAATGGGTTTCCATCGCCGTCTTCCCTTGCTCCCGGATTATCCAACAGGATCATGATCGGTGCATTTGGATTCCCCTCTCCCCAGATCAACCGGGATCCGTGTGTGTATAGACCGCAGTCGGTGCAATTCTCCACACCAGTGGGAGGCTCTTCCTCTGGCCAGACTTTTAAGCAATTCCCCTCATCGACATCCATGCCTGTCACTCCCGCCCTATATAACCTGTCCTCCCTTAGCATGGGATAGAGATACCGGTTCCAAACTTGAAATTAGATAAATAACCATCCCAAATGTAGAATGGTTTCATTTGTGATACTGTCCCTTCCCGTGCGCAAAAAAGCCACCGTCATCAGGTGGCTTGGCTTTTATGTATGGTGGAAGCCTCCGGCGTAGTCCGTTACAGTTGAGCCCATCCACGACACCGGCCGATGTTGTGAGAGAGCCTCACGAGTAAACTGTTTCTTTCAATATGTCACGAAGAAACCTCCAGACTTCTTCAAAATCTTGTATTTCTTCCGGTCTGCCCAAATAGTCCCGATTTTCATGATCAATCCTTCTGTACATTTCCCAGTCCCATGAATCCTTTTCCGCATCAGTAAGCTCACGAGTCTGGATGGACAACCCTTTCCCGCGGCCATTATAACGCGCTTGCTCTGCCAATCGCTTCGCCAATCTATATCCTACATTCTGTGTTTCCTTATCAGAGCTATTTTTGAAATGCCGGAAATCAATATTAAACTTTAGACCCAATTCTCCTGGCAATCGATTTTCAATTGAGAAGCTTGCATCGAAATCCACCCATCCCAGATGAATGCGAATCGGTACGCTGTATTTCGTCGGCAAATCCACGATAAAGGCTTTCGAGTTAGATTTGGATATACCGCACCATCCCGAATCCCGTAATTGATCCAGACATTTCCTATACAGAGATTGTACCTGCGGAGTCAAAAAAGTGCCGACTGTCTCCGGGGTTGGCTTCACTTTCTTCTTTTCATTTACGACCTCGGTCCAACTCGTTGCTCGTGAATCATAATGTTGGTCAGTTACATGTTCCAATCGGTCTGAATGAACGATAGCGGTAGCATGGAATGCCTCCCCTGTTCCTTCTACTACAATGTATCCGTATGGCTTTTCGTCAATTGGTCGTCCTTCCCATACTTCCTTTCGAAATTCATCAGCCATGACAGCACAGATAACCGTTTCTTCATATATTTGCTTCAAGGTTAGATTATACAGCTGGTTTCCAAACTCAGCTCCCTCCCCTTGATAAACAGCCCAATTGCGAAAAGCATCAAGCAAACTGTCACACCCGTCTGAGATGTATGGATGGCTGAGCCCGCCCGCCCCTTTGTTCAGCAAAAATCTCCTGGTTTTCAGCGAAATTTCCTCCTGTGTACGGCGACCAAGAGCTCGGCGATAGTTCATGATTTGGTTCTCCCAGATATGACTGGACAGTTCAGGATTGCCGCTTTGCTTCGCTTCAATCAGCCACACGTTGCCCCTATCATCTGTAGCAAGCAAATCGATTGCTCCTGTATATCCTCTCTTTCCGCCCTCGGGCAACCAGAATTCATATCCCCAGACAAACAAAGCACATTCTTTACCGCTAGCCAACACAAGCTTGTTTTGAAGTGTATATTGGATAAACTCTGTTACCAAATGGTTTTCATTTGCATATTCGCTGATAATCATTTCCACCAAACCGCCCTTCAGCAGATTCATTTGCTTTCTCACTCAAATGTATCTTTTCATTAGGCAGTATGTCGTCAGTTTAAAAAATTTTGCCTCATTGCGTCAACTTCTTCAAACAACTCCTTCTTTAAAGAAGCCGGCTCCACAACCTGAACCTCTCGCCCCATTCCTAATATCCATCGCTTAATATCTTCTTTTCCCTTCATTCTCGCAGAAAAGATGACTCCTTCACCGCTTGGGCAAGGTCCAACAAGATAATTTTCCACCAAGGTTTGTTCAAAGATCGCCCGTGCCTCCCAACCAGTCAATCTAAGTTTGAGATCGAATACCTCATCGTCAGAGACTCCTATGCGGTACGAGATATCCTCTAACGGATTATAGGATGAAAGCCGCTCAAAGGGCTGTTCTAAGCATTCCATTTGTAATATCCTGTTCAATTTAAATGTTAACAATCGATTCGCATTTTCACAAAATGCTCGAACATAGGTCATATGTTGATGCTTCCAAATCGCGTACGGATGAATCACGCGCCAGTTCTTTTTCTGGCTTACCGGATTGTAATAGATGTTTACTTTCCTCTTTTCCACGATTGCTTTGTAGATTTGCCAATAGTTGTGTTTATCTTCATCCGTTAATCTTTCTGCAATCCCCAATTGAAACATGATATGGCGATCATCTCCGTTATACCCCAAGCTGTTCATCAAACCGGCTGTGCCCAGTATTTTCTCAAATGATTGCTCAATTTCTCTACTATAGTCCACCTTGTTTGCAGACAACTCATGTTTGGCTACATACAATGCCAGTTGTTCCTCTTGTGATAGGCCAATGATCGGCAGCAATCGATGATACTTGGAATCGGAAGCCAAAAAGTATCCGCCGTATCTGCCACGCTTGGATTCGATCTCCCAACCCTCATCCTGAAGAATGCGGATATATTCCCGTATCATTCGTGGTCTGATTTCTAATTCTCGGCTTAATTTATTTATGCCAACCGGATTTTGTTCTGAATGATTCTTCAAGATCATCCATAGCCTCAGCATATTGCCCAGTCGCCCCATCATTTCCTCCATGTTCGTTCATATCCGTACCATAAATATTACATTACAACAAAAAACCACCCTCATCAGGTGGTTGTTGTCTATGTATGGTGGAGGCGGGGGGATTCGAACCCCCGTCCGAAAACAGCGATACATGAGCATCTCCGAGCGCAGTCACTCATTTAGATTTCGGTGACAGATTCGCGGAGTGACGCGCTGACCTGGCACCTAGCCTGATTCATCTTCTTCCTTCGGCTCCAGGCGGAAGCCTCCGGCGTATCCCACTAAAGTTGAGCGCTAGTCACGCCACATGGGCGATGGAGTGGTAGCGCCTCACTGGTTATTAAGCAGCGAGAGAAAGTTGTTTGTTGCCAGTTAATGGCGTATGCGTTGATGACGAGGTCCGCAACCCCCCGGCTCGCTTCTCATGCTCTACCATCCCCGTCGAATCCAGAACGCCCCCAGGATAAGAGGTGACAAAAAGTCTAGGTGAAGAGACAACCATCATGTTCCGCACCTAGACTGTGTGTTTAACAGTGTACTGTTTACTGCTCCTTAACTATAGCACACAGGCCATGTAAAACTCAACGTTGATTCCTGCCAGCCGTGCCATCGGGAACCAGTTTGAAAAACCAGCCTAAGCCTTCTGCCGCTCACGCAAAGCGCGTTCCACTTCACGCGCAGATTCCTTCTTCTTGAGATCCTCGCGCTTGTCGTAGTTCTTCTTCCCTTTGACCAGCGCCAGCTCTACCTTGGCCCAGCCGCCCTTCAGATAAATGCTGAGCGGTACGAGCGAGTAGCCTCTCTCGCGAATCAGTCCGTTGAGCTTCAGGATTTCCAGACGTCTCATCAGCAGCTTGCGCGTCCGCTCCGGCTCATGGTTGAAGCGGTTGCCCTGCTCGTACGGACTGATGTGTACATTGTACAGCAGCAGTTCGCCGTTTTGCACGCGGGCAAAGCTGTCTTTGAGCTGGACGCGGGCGGCTCGCACGGATTTGATCTCGGTTCCGGTCAATTCAATGCCCGCTTCGAATACTTGCTCGATATGGTAATCGTGGCGTGCTTTTCGGTTTTGGGCGACTGTTTTGGTGCCGGCTTTGTCTTTTGACATGGAGATCACCTCGCTTGCGAATTTCCTGCGTTTCGTATGAGTAAGTCTAGCAAATTTTAACCAGGGTGGCAAGCCATTTTACCCGGTAAATGCCTCACATCCAGCTCTTACACAACTGTTTAACGACGTTTCCGCTTGGCGCTGCTCGCCACGTTCTTGCGGCTCTTTTTCTTGGAGCGGACGAGGTCCTCCCAGAAGCCCTTTTGGCCCTTCGTGGATGACTCGCCATTTTCTCCCGTACCGATTGTCACGACTTCCTCACTTGTATTAGAGGCAGAGGCAGAACGCTGACCTGGACGGCGCGGAGGCTTGTTACCCTCGTTTTTCCGACGCTCCTTGTACTTTTGACGGATGGCTGCAGGATGGGTTTTATCCTTATCCTTTTGACGGTCCGGTCGATCTGAACGAGAACCAGCTTGCTTGCCACGAGCACCGCCTCTGCGCTCGCTTCCGCGTCCGTCGATGACTTTCGGGGTGCGTTCCCGGCTACCGCGGAAGCCTCCTGCCTTGGTCATGCCGACAATTTCAAAATCGATGGTCCGCTCGTCTACATTGACATTCGCCACGCGCACTTGCACCAAATCCCCGATGCGGAACTGTTTTCCGGTCCGTTCGCCGATCAGTGCGTACATCTTCTCATGGTAGTGGTAGTAG
The DNA here is from genome assembly GCF_016811915.1 of Brevibacillus choshinensis. Lineage (NCBI taxonomy): Bacteria > Bacillati > Bacillota > Bacilli > Caryophanales > Paenibacillaceae > Brevibacillus > Brevibacillus choshinensis. The sequence goes on from NZ_CP069127.1 coordinate 5,560,585, forward strand.
TCGTCCGTCAAGAAGCTGACGTGAACCAATCCCTCGATCGTGTTTGGCAGCTCCACGAAGATCCCGAACGAAGTGACGCCCGAAATGACGCCCTCGAACTCTTCACCTACTCGCTCCTTCATGAACTCTGCCTTTTTCAGGTCGTCTGTCTCACGCTCGGCATCCACAGCCAGGCGTTCACGCTGGGACGCATGCTCCGCGATCAGCGGCATATGCTCGGCCCAGTACGCCATCCGTTTTTCTGAAAGCTGCTCTCCTGATTCGATCCAATCGCGGATACGACGGTGAACGATCAGGTCGGGATAACGGCGGATCGGAGATGTAAAGTGCGTGTAAAACTCCGTGGAAAGTCCGTAGTGACCGAGGCTTTCCGCGTCGTAGCGCGCTTGCTTCATCGAACGCAGCATCACTGTGCTGATGATGATCTCTTCCGGTTTTCCTTTGACCTCTTCCAGCAGCTGCTGCAAAGCGCGCGGATGCACGGAATTTCCTTTTCCGCGAATCGAATAGCCGAAATTCGTGATGAACTCCATGAACGCCATCAGCTTTTCCGCATTCGGATCTTCGTGGACCCGATACATGAACGGCTGCTTCATCCAGTGGAAATGCTCAGCCACGGTCTCGTTGGCTGCCAGCATGAACTCTTCGATGATCTGCTCGGCTATGGAGCGCGTACGGAACCCGATGTCTGTCGGAGTCCCCTCTTCGTTGACGTAAATCTTTGCTTCACGGAAGTCAAAGTCGATAGCACCGCGCTTCATCCGCTGCTCGCGTCGTTTGACCGCCAGCTTCTCCATCTCCTGGAACATCGGGACGAGCTCGCTGTACTTCTCGATCAAGGCTTCATCTTTATCTTCCAAAATGCTGCGCACGTCGGCGTACGTCATTCTCTCATTGGTGCGGATTACACTGAGGAAAATATCGTACTTCACGACTTTTGCCTCTTTGTCCATTTCCATATCGCAGGAGATCGTCAGCCGATCCACTTTTGGATTCAGGCTGCAGATTCCATTGGACAAACGATGCGGGATCATCGGGATCACGCGGTCGACCAAGTAGACGCTCGTGCCGCGTCGATACGCTTCATTATCCAATGCCGATTTTTCTTTGACGTAGTAGCTTACATCCGCGATGTGGACGCCCAGTCGCACGTTGCCATTCGGGAGAACCTCCAGAGAAACGGCATCGTCCAGGTCTTTGGCATCCGCACCATCGATGGTGACCATCATTCGGTCCCGCAAATCACGGCGTCCCTTGATTTCCTCTTCGGAGATTTCTCCAGGCGCCGCTTCGGCCTCTGCCAGTACGTCTTCCGGGAAAGCCTCCGGCAAGTTGAACTTGCGGATGATCGACAGGATATCGACCCCCGGATCGTTCTTGTGCCCCAGGATTTCCACGACTTCTCCCTCGGGATTGACGCGCCCTTCCGGATAGCGGACGATGTTGACGACGACTTTATGGCCGTCTACCGCTCCGTTATAAGCATTCTTGGGAATGAACACGTCTTTGCCGATCCGCTTTTCATCCGGAATGACAAATGCATAGTGCTGCTCGTCCTTGAACGTACCTACGACCTGCTTGATGCCTCGCTCCACGACGCGAATGATGCGGCCCTCCAGGCGATTGCCGCCCGGCTCCTTTTCTACACGCACGAATACCGTATCGCCGTGCAAAGCGCCGCTCATGTCATTTGCGTGCACGTAGACATCTTCCATCTCCGGCGTTTCCGGAATGACAAATCCAAAGCCTTTCGGATGGCTTTGCAAGCGCCCTCGCACCAAATTCATTTTCTCAGGTACACCATAGCGATTGGCTCTTGTCCGTATGACTTCGCCGTTTGCTTCCAGCGTATTCAGTGTTTTCACCAATTCTTTAAATGTGCCGGCGTCCTGGATCCCGAACGCCTCTTCCAGTTCCTTTACGGTCATCGGGTGGTATGCTTGCTCCCGCATGAACGCCAGGATATCTTGATCCTTCATTCACAAACCTCCTTTTCGCGTGGTTCATTACCGCGCTTCCTTTTCACTCTTTACTATGTAGTATTCACCGCTCGGACGCGTCGCAATCGGAATAGAGAAAAAGGCAGCAAGTCGCACTTGCTGCCTTTTGGCCATTCGTTTATTACGCTCCTGTTTTCAAGAAATAACCGAGCAAAATCGCAAAGATCATGAAAGCTACCGCAAATACAACGGTCAGCTTACCCAAAAGTGCGTCAATCCCACGAGCTTTTTGTTTACCCATGAGTTGCTCAGCACCGCCACCAATCGCACCCGAAAGGCCGGCACTTTTACCAGATTGTAACAAAACGACGATAATTAAGCCAATACTTGCAATCACAAGTAAAATTTTCGCAGCCAATGCCATCTTCATTCACCTCAAAACGTATTTCCAAGGCGGAAAAAAACCAATACATCTACTTTAGCATATTTAATAGCTATCAGCAAGCAGCCATCCCTGTCATATTCAGAGAAGTTCTACCAGAATTGTCCGGACGTATGCAGGGGAATAATATATAGAAGAAAAGAAGATTCTATGTGTATAAAATGGAAATTGTGTACTTTCTTTGTCGGTTCTTGAGTCTCCTTGCAACTGTCAAGATTTTGCCGTAAAATTGCAGTTGTACCTTTATAACTTGCCTTGGGAGGTCTTTGTCAGATGGCTGGGTCCAACAAAAAAGACATGAATCAAAACGACGTAATTGATTCCGCGAAGGCCTTTTTTACTTCGTTTGGTATCTTGTTTCTAGTTTTTCTCATTGCACTTGTAGGATCAATCATTTTCCCACCAAAACATGGGGAAGAAGCTGCTGGCGGCGCTGGTGCACCTACTGCTAACATCGACGCAGCTGCTATTTTCAAACAAAATTGCTCTTCCTGTCACGGTCAAAACTTGGAAGGGATCGTCGGACCAAACTTGACAAAAATTGGCGCGCAACTCAGCAAGGACGACATCGCCAAGATCATCAAAGAAGGTAAAGGCGGAATGCCTCCAGGAATGCTGAAAAAACAACCGGAAATCCAAGCGGTTGCCCAATGGCTGTCTGAACACAAATAAGTACATAGATGGCCCGAACGTATGAACACCGGAGACTCGTCCTCTTCGGTGTTTTCGGCATTATAAGGAGGAAAAGGACAACATATGACGATGCGGCTCGAACTTGAAAACGTGGGCAAAAAGCTCTCCCCCCTCCCAGAGCAGTGGCTATTTCGCGATTTTACGGCGAGTATCACCGAACCTGAGATCATCGGCATCCTCGGCAAATCAGGCCAAGGCAAAAGCACCTTGCTCCGAATATTGGGACGACTGACAAAAGCGGATTGCGGAGCCATTCGCCTTCAGAGCAAAGATATGAGTCTATGGGAGCCTGAAGCGTGGCGGATGACGATGAGCTACGTGGCACAGCAGCCGGTAATGCTCTCTGGGAGTGTAGAAGACAATCTGCGAATCACAAGCACCCTTCACCAACGCCCCTTTGATGAAAAGCTGGCCCGCGATTATATGGAGCAATTGGCGATGAGCCATATCGATTGGGGGAAAAACGCCGTGCAGCTCTCAGGGGGAGAAAAACAGCGCCTGGCCCTCATCCGAAGCTTGCTCCTGAGACCCTCTATCCTCTTGTTGGATGAAGTCACCTCTTCCTTGGATACGGTCAGTAAACAAGCTGCGGAACGACTGCTCGTCCAGCTTCACACACGCCTAGGCACGACACTGCTTTGGATCACCCACGATTTGGACGAAGCCAGAAGCGCATGCAATCGTATCTGGTTTATGGCAAACGGACACCTCGAAGAAGACTCCCCAAGCCAGGCTTTTTTCCGCTCGCCGCAAACGCTGGCTGCCCGGGATTTTCTGAACCGTCAGGCATCTCATGCACCCGTTTATCAGGAGGAGCAATCATGACCTACTATTCCATGTGGTTTGCGTTTGCCTTTGTACTCATCGCCCTCTTGCTGTCACTTTGGCAAAAGCTCGGCTTGGAAAAGGAAATTGCCATTGGCACCATCCGCTCCACCATCCAGCTCTTGGTGATCGGATATGTGCTGCAGTTTATTTTCCACTCCGAAAACATCTGGTTCATCCTGCTCGTCATCATCATGATGGTGAGCGTCGCTTCGTGGAATGCCGCCAGCCGTGGAGAACGCCTGCCCGGCATTTTCTGGCGGATCGCATTCGCTCTCACGGTAACAGAAGTCATTACGATGGGGCTGCTCGTTTCACTTCGATTGGTCTCGCCTACTCCTCAATACTTGATCCCACTGAGCGGCATGATCATTGGCAGCTCGATGATTGTCTGCGGGCTCTTTCTGAATCATATGAACCGCGAGACAGACAGCTCACGTGGAGAAATCGAAGCATTGCTCAGCCTGGGGGCAACTCCGCGCCAAGCCATTCAGAGCGTACTCAAGCGTGCAGTCAAAGCGAGCATGATTCCCACCTTTGATACCATGAAAACCATCGGACTCGTCCAGCTGCCCGGCATGATGACCGGCATGATTGTCGCAGGCGCCAGCCCGATCGAAGCAGTACGCTACCAAATCCTCATCATGCTAAGCTTCTCCTCCTCCGCAGCCATCTCGGCGGTTCTGATCAGCCTCTTGAGCTATCGCCTTTGGTTCACACACGAATCCTATCTGCGCTCTTAATCCCTTTCCATCCGGCTGCCGGGCATCTCGGCAGTTTTTTTTTCGTCCACTGTAATGAAATCTAGCTCGAATCGTCAAATTAGAAGGAGAAAGGGCAAAGGTGGTTCAGCTATGGACAAAAACGACTTGATCGAGCAATGGTTTCTGCGCTATGGCGATGATATTTACAAGTTTCTGGTCTATTACACAGGCAGCCGAGACGTAGATGATCTGGTTCAGGACGTTTTTCTCAAAGCGCTCGGCGCTGCCGGAACATTCGAAGGAAGATCCCAGCCCAAGACATGGCTCCTGACAATTGCCCGTCATACAGCCATCGATCACGCACGAAAAAAACGCTTGCGCAGCTGGCTGCCAGACATGTGGCTGACGAATCTGATATCCGCTGAAAAGACGCCGGAGGAGCTGATCGACTTGCAAGAAGAGCAGCAAGCCCTCTATCGCGCGATCCAGCAAGTTAGACCCGCTTATCGCGAGGTGCTCATCCTCAGAGGCATCAAAGGTCTGTCTGCTAAGGAAACGGCCCAAATCCTGAATTGGTCGGAAAACAAGGTCAATGTCACCTTGCACCGGGCCATGAAAGCAGTCAAAGACAAATTGGAGCTGGAGGGAAAGGAGCTGATCGGAAATGCCATTTAAGTCAGATGAGCAATTGATGGAAGAACTGGGCAAAATGCCTGATATTGCAATGCCGGCAGAAACCAAGCGCAACATTCTTACGACGATACGATCCAAGGAGGCACAAAACATGCAGCATTCACTCAAAGCACGCCGCTTCAGCCATGTAGGAAAAGGACTCGCGATCTGCTCCATCCTGGTCGCTACTTGCTGGATGGGAGCCACGCTCATTGAAACGAATCAGCCAACTGCTTTGCCAGGGGTTTCACACGGTTCTTCCCCTGCACCCTCTACACCACAGCCTGCTCCACAGCCAAGCAATGGCGTGACTCCTACTGCGCCTATGGCACCAAAGGAACAGGCGCTGCTTGACTCCATTCGCAAGCAAGCTGAAAAAGGTGCAGTCATCAATGCTCCTTATACCGTAGAGACGACCGTTTTTGACGATGTAGAAAAGGCATGGGGTGCTCCCGACCGAACAGACTATGTCAACGGTCTCTCCTACGCAACGTATGAAAAGCGCGGTGTGGTCATCGGCTACAACAAAGGCATGCAGATCGCGAATATCCGTTCCCTCGATCCAAAGATTCAGCAGCTCACTCTGTCCGAGATCGAACAAAAATGGGGAAAACCGGATCGGATCGGCGAATTTGGCGGCCAAAAAATCTACACCTACGACGTGACAGACAAATACCAAGTCAAATTTGTCTTTGAGCCTTCTGCATCTGATCCGAACAAGCTCACTCTCGTACGGTACAGCGTCTACTATCCCCAAGGGAACCGAAATCTGATGGCAGACATGAACACCACGGAGCTTCTTACCACCATTCGTGATCTTGCCAAGAACGGCCAAACCTTGGGCAGTGAGTTCCGTGTGGAGAAAGACGTTGATACGGTAGAAAAACAATGGGGAAAACCGGACATTGTTTCTTATGTCAATGGGATTACCTACAATACGTATCGTGATCGCGGTCTGGTCTTTGGCTTCAATAAAGGCATGCAAATCGTGGATATCCGCTCCTACAACTACCAGCTGCAATACGTTTCGCTGGCGGACGTCGTGAAGACACTGGGCAAACCGCAAAGCACAGCCAATGTGGGCGGCCAAACCATTTACACTTACAAGGTCAACGACAAGTATGAGCTGAAAATCGTCTTCTCCGGTATCGCAGACGGAAGCAATGACAGCAAATTGTTTATCGATCACGTCAACGTCTTTTACCCGAGAGGCACAATCAACAATATGGCAGGGTAACATCCACCTGAATCGTGTTTCGGACAAATAAAAAAAGACGACTGGAGCCCATGCGATCCAGTCGTCTTTTCTTTGGTGATCTTATTTACCGATGATGTAGCCTTCCAGCTCATCCAGTACTTTGTTTGCTGCGATTACGCCACCGGATGTGTTCCAGATGGTGTCATCCACTTTGAACGCTTTGCCTGCCTTCACTACATTCAGGTTTTTCCAGAGGGAGTCGTTGGTCCATTCTTGTTCCAGCTTGGACGCTTCGCCTTTGCCTGTTTCGTAAGTGAAGTAGAACATGATGTCGCCATCCATTTCAGGAATGCGTTCTTTGGTTACTTCTGCTGCGAACTCTTCTTTATCTTGCGCTGCCGGACGAGCAAGTCCGAGGTCTTTGAAGATCGCACCTGTAAAGGTATCTTTGTAGTAAATACGAACTTTACCTGGCATGAAACGAACAACGGATACTTGCGTTTTCAGCTTGTCGCCTGCTTTTGCTTTGAAGTCTTCTACACGTTTGTTCCAATCAGCAATGATTTTCTCGCCTTCCGCTTTCTTGTTCACCGCTTCTGCGTACAGGGAGAAATTTGCTTTCCAGTCGCCGCGAGGTTCTTCTACAAATACGGTAGGAGCAATCGCAGAAAGCTGTTGATAGATTTTTTCATGACGGAATTTCATACCCAAGATCAGGTCTGGTTTCAATGCAGCGATCGCTTCCAGATTCGGTTGACCTTCAGTACCAACCAGTTTTACGCCTTCCATGTCTTTGCTGATGAAGTCAAAGAATTTTGTAGGGTCAACGGTAGAGCCAACAGCCCCTACTGGTTTCACGCCCAAAGCGACCAGTGTTTCTTCCCCTTGGTTTGTGAGCATGACAACACGTTGAGGTGTGCCTTTAATGGTAGTTTCGCCCATTGCGTGTTTCACTGTGTAGGATTGATCCGAAGAGTTGGATGTGCCTGCAGCTTGTTCGGCTGGTTTTTGTTCAGCAGGCTTTTGCTCGCTGGCTTGCTGTCCGCCGCCACCGCAACCGGTGACTACGAGTAACAGGGCCATCAGGACAGCAAAAAATGCCTTACCGCCCGTGGTCCGATATGTACGAGAAAACATGATGAAAAGACCCCTTTCAAAAAATCATATCGTAATGAGAGTGAGAATTACAATCAATATCAATGATTATCCTACATTCATGCGGATGAGAAGTCAACAACAAATTGATAATGACTATCAACGTCATTGACACTTCCCCCTCCTCCATCTAAACTTAACTGTGTAGCAATCATTACTCTAATGAAAACACAGAAAAATAAGGATGTAGGCCAAATGAATTCATTATTGTCTAGCAACTTCCTTAGGGTTATCGGGGTAGTTGCAGCTTTTGCGCTTCTCGTTTACCTCAGCTATGCGAGTTTGATCTTTGGCGTTATTGATACGAGCTGGCAAACAGCTATTGACGCTTATACCCATTTCAATGGGACCAACGAGCACATCGTTATCAAGGAAGTCCGCGTGCCTCGTGTGCTCAACGCCCTCTCGGTGGGCTTTTGTCTAGGCATGGCAGGTACACTGCTGCAGTCCTTGACGAGAAACCCCGTTGCCGACGTAGAGCTGTTTGGTCTAAACGCTGGTGCTTCCCTCTTTGTCGTGTTTGCAGTCACCTTCATTGGGATCAGTTCGCTGACTGAGTTTACGTGGATTTCATTTCTCGGTGCTGCCGTAGCGGGATGCATCGTCTACATGCTAGGCTCATTGGGCAGAGATGGACTGACGCCCGTCAAGCTCGTTCTCGCAGGTGCAGCTATCACCGCTCTGGCTTCGTCCATCCGACACGGCATGATGGTATTGAATGAAAAAGCAACGGACGAAGTTCTTTTCTGGCTCTCCGGCTCAGTCGGTGGAAGAAAGCTGGAGTATCTGGACACGGTCTTTCCATACATGGTCATCGCCTGGATCGCAGCCTTTGCTTTGGCACGCCCGATCCAAACGCTCCTCATGGGAGATGATGTCGCCAAGGGATTAGGCCAGCGAACCCTTTTGGTGAAAATCGCTACAGGAGCTGTCATCGTCTTACTCTCCGGATGCTCCGTTGCTGTTGCCGGCCCCATTGGCTTCGTTGGACTGGTGACCCCTCATCTGGCTCGTTATCTCGTCGGGATCGACACGCGTTGGATTTTGCTATACAGCGGTCTGCTCGGTTCCATATTACTTCTGATGGCAGACATCGCCGCTCGCTTTATCGCCATGCCTGCTGAAGTACCTATTGGTGTCATGACCGCCCTGATCGGCATCCCGTTCTTCATCTATGTCGCGCGAAAGGGGCTGGATAAAGGATGAAAGAGTATCTTTCTCTGCGAATTGGCAAACGACTTACTTCGTACCAGCTACATAAGAAAACCCTGGTCTTTAGTCTGGTCGCGTTTCTTTTGACCATCGTCGTGGCCATTGTCAGTTTGGGCATGGGCGAAATGAAGATTGCGCCTTGGGACGTTCTCAAAGCTCTTCTGGGCATTGGCTCCGAGCAAGATGCCCTGATCGTTCAGCAATTCCGTCTACCTCGCATTCTCGTCGCGATCTTGGTAGGAGCCGCTCTTGCCGCTGCAGGCGCCATCATGCAAGGGATTGTCCGCAATCCACTAGCTGCTCCCGACATTCTCGGCGTATCTGGCGGAGCCTCGATTGCGGCTGTCGGCTTCTTGCTTTTATTTGAAACGGCGAGCATTAAATGGCTGCCTCCCATCGCTTTTCTGGGCGCGATGCTGACTACGCTGCTCTTGTACGCTTTGGCTTGGAAGCAGGGCGTAACACCGCTTCGACTCGTGATGATCGGGGTCGGGATCAAGATTGCCGCGGGAGCGATCGTTACCATCCTCATCATGTTCAGCCCGTTCCTCTTGCAAAACAAGGCGTTGCTCTGGCTCACGGGCAGTATTTATGGAGTCGACTGGAACGATGTAACCATGATTCTCCCTTGGGTAATCATTCTGATTCTGGTTGCCGCTGTACTCGCTCGGCGCGTGAACATCCAGCAGCTGGGGGATGATATCGCTACCAGTCTCGGAAGCTTCCTTCAGTGGGACCGCTTTGCTCTACTGATGATCTGCGCCGCGTTGACAGGAACAGCCGTTTCGGTCGGTGGCGACATCAGTTTCGTAGCCTTACTGGCGCCACACATCGCCAAACAGTTGATCGGACCGTCCTTTGGAGGAGCTTTGCCCCTCTCGGCCTTTGTCGGAGCATTGATCGTATTGAGCGCAGATTTAGTTGCCCGAATCGCTTTTACACCCATTGAAGTACCGGTCGGAGTCTTCACCTCAGCAATCGGCGCACCGTTCTTCATTTATCTTCTTTACAAAAATCGAAATCGTTAACGGAAGGAGACGTACGAACCATGCAAGCTCTGGAAACCCGCCAGCTCACGTTGTCCTATGGAGATCGCAATATCATCGAGGCACTGGACCTGAATATCCCGCGCGGAAAAATTACCGTCTTTATCGGAAGCAATGGATGCGGTAAATCGACGCTGCTTCGTTCTTTGGCCCGCCTGCTCAAACCGAAAGAAGGCGCGATCCTGCTAGAGGGAGAGTCGATCGCCAAGCGTTCGACCAAAGAAGTGGCAAAACGACTCGCCATCCTGCCGCAAGGGCCGACAGCTCCAGAGGGCTTGACCGTTCTGCAGCTCGTCAAACAAGGTCGTTATCCGTATCAGAACTGGCTCCAGCAATGGTCGGAGGAAGATGAGAAAATGGTGAGCAGAGCGCTCGAAGCCACTCAGCTCACCTCCCTCTCCAATCGTCCGGTCGACTCTCTCTCGGGTGGTCAGCGGCAACGGGCTTGGATCGCCATGACACTGGCACAGGGGACAGAGACCATCTTGCTGGACGAACCGACTACCTATCTCGACATGTCGCATCAGATTGAAATTCTGGATTTGCTCTTTGAATTGAATGAAACCGAGCAACGAACGATCGTCATGGTGCTGCATGATCTCAATCTGGCTTGCCGCTATGCGCACCATATTGTCGCAGTCCACAATCAGACCGTCGTGGCTGAGGGTGCACCTGATGACGTGTTGACGACAGATCTCGTGCGCACGGTGTTCGATATGGATTGCCAGATCACGCTGGACCCGCTGTACGGCACACCGATGTGCATCCCTTACAGCAAGAGCCGCTTGGCTGCCGCTGTTCTGGAACGCAAGCCAGCCGCATTACTCTCTTGATCGCAAAAACTGCCCCTCGCATGGGAGCAGTTTTTTTGTTTGCATCAACCGTCACATCGGTGGAGTTGATAGGCACTTTCCGGCATTCCCCCATACACTGTACTATCTGTTGGATCACCCTCGGAAAGGGAAAGGAGAGCTCGTGATGCAGCCAGAAACAACATCCATCAAAGAAAACCAGCACTCGCTGATGCCGAACGTTCCTCCCTTGTTAGACAATCTCCTGCGCGAGGTGGGCATCTGTGTCCCAAAGGTGTATGATTGGCTGCTTGCGACCAGCTGGGAGCGTTTTAAGCTATCCCTGCCCGTTCATTTCCGCCCGCTGATACAGGCCGAAGAGATCAGCGTACATTGCCTGGATCCCTTTTCCCCTATGCGTTCCACCGACCGCTCCTGCTGTGTTCTTGCCGAGCCTCGCAAACTCAACCTCCTGGTAAAAGGCAATGTCGTTCCGTCTGCCATCATCCGAACACTATTCCAGACCAGCGTAGCCCTTTATTTCTTTGCGGGTCATCGGCTTCTGTTCGACTATTATGCGCCCATACATATGGTAACGGAAAGTGTCGTTTGCCTGCCGGAGCCACTGAACGAGAAAAACGTTCGGTGCCGTATCGCTGCTGGAGAGTGTACCCCCTTTACCGGATTTTTGCGGAGCGGCATGATCGAGCTGGAGCTGTTTTTGATTCAAGAAATCAGCGTGGAGACACAGGCGATCCTGGAGGTCACTGCCAAAGCCTGTACCCCTCGCATCGACCGCATTCCATCCCTGTAAATAAAAGGGCTGTATCCACGCTCGAAAGCTTCGTGGATACAGCCCTTGTCTTATGTCAGCATTCTTATTTTTTCAGGTTGTAGAAAGCTGCACGGCCGCCAAAACGGGAAGTGTCGCCCAGCTCGTCCTCGATGCGGAGCAATTGGTTGTACTTCGCTACGCGGTCGGTACGGGAAGGGGCACCTGTCTTGATTTGGCCAGCGTTTGTCGCTACCGCAATATCAGAGATGGTGGAGTCTTCGGTTTCACCGGAACGGTGGGAGATGACCGCTGTGTAGCCTGCGCGCTTCGCCATTTCGATTGCTTCGAAGGTCTCTGTGAGCGTACCGATTTGGTTTACTTTCACCAGGATGGAGTTTCCTGTTGCAGTCTCAATACCACGTGCCAGGCGCTCTGTGTTGGTTACGAACAGGTCGTCCCCTACGAGCTGCACTTTGCTGCCCAGTTTGTCAGTCAGCGCTTTCCAGCCATCCCAGTCATCTTCGGACAGACCGTCTTCGATGGAGATGATTGGGTATTTGCTTACCAGATCTTCGTAGAACGCGATCATTTCTTCGGTTGTTTTCACAACGCCTTCGCCTTCGAAGTGGTATTTGCCGTCTTTGTACATCTCAGTAGCCGCTACGTCGAGCGCGAGGAATACGTCTTTGCCCGGCTCGTAGCCAGCTGCTTGGATCGCAGCCAGAATTGTAGTGATCGCTTCTTCGTTGGATTTCAGGTTTGGTGCAAAACCGCCCTCATCCCCTACTGCCGTGCTCAGTCCTTTTTCGGACAGCACTTTTTTCAGGGAGTGGAAGATTTCCGCGCCTGTGCGCAGAGCTTCTTTAAAGGATTCTGCCCCTACCGGCATCACCATGAATTCTTGAATGTCGACAGTGTTGTCCGCATGCTTACCACCGTTGAGGATGTTCATCATCGGTACTGGCAGTGTTCTTGCGTTGAATCCGCCCAGGTAGTTGTACAGTGGCAGACCCAGAGAATCCGCTGCGGCACGAGCTACAGCCATGGATACGCCCAGGATTGCATTTGCACCCAGCTTGCCTTTGTTATCGGTACCATCGAGTTGGAGCATCGCCATATCTACGCCGACTTGATCCAGCGCATCCATGCCGATCAGCTCAGGAGCGATGATTTCGTTTACGTTTTCGACTGCTTTCAGTACACCTTTGCCCAGATAGCGGGATTTGTCGCCATCGCGCAGCTCAACGGCTTCATAAGCGCCAGTGGAAGCGCCCGATGGAACAGCGGCGCGGCCCATAGAACCGTCTTCCAAATATACTTCCACTTCCACGGTCGGGTTACCGCGGGAATCCATAATTTCGCGTGCATAGATGTCAGTAATCATCGCCATTTCTCATCCATCTCCTTTGTTTTCGAGCGGTCCCCCGCATTTATTTACAGCTTACACTCATACACCATTTCAGTTTGTGCCAGAGCGAGCTATTTTGCAAGTAACGATTTGCCTGACATTTCCGTAGGTTGCGGGACACCCAAGAGGGCCAGCAGCGTAGGTGAGAGATCAGCCAAAATGCCGTCTTCCCGGAGCGCTACACCTTCTTTGGTCACGATGACAGGCACAGGATACGTACTGTGCGACGTGATCGGACGACCGGCCGGATCCAGCATCAGATCAGCGTTGCCGTGGTCGGCAGTGATGACCGCAACTCCACCTTTAGCCGTGATTGCCTCTACCACACGTCCCAGGCATGCATCCACGGTTTCCACCGCCTTGATGGTCGGCTCCATGAGTCCGGAGTGCCCCACCATGTCGCAGTTGGCGAAGTTGAGAATGATTGCGTCAAAGTTCTCCGCTTCGATTTCCGCTACGACCGCATCCGTCAGCTCGTTCGCGCTCATCTCCGGCTGCAGATCGTAGGTTGCTACTTTTGGCGATGGGATCAAAATGCGAGTCTCACCTGGATACTCCTGTTCACGTCCGCCGCTAAAGAAGAACGTCACGTGCGGGTATTTTTCCGTTTCCGCGATTCGCAGCTGTTTGAGACCTTGCTGGGACAGAACTTCCCCGAGCGTATTGTCCAGGTTGGAAGGCTTGTAAGCCACATATCCGTCTACGGACTCGGAGAAATGCGTCAGGCAGACGAAGTGCAGATGGCGAGGATGATTTTCTCCCCGATCGAATCCGCGGAAGTCCTCGTTGGTAAACGCCTGTGAGATCTGGATCGCACGGTCTGGACGGAAATTGTAAAAGATGATGGCATCTTCGTCTTGAATGGTCGAAACAGGGGCACCCTGCTCATCCACAATGACGGTTGGCATGACGAATTCGTCCATGATCGACCTCTCATAGGATTCCTTCACAGCCTCGATCGGATCCTGGTATTGCGGCGCATCCGCGTACACCATGGCGCGGTACGCTTTCTCGATCCGCTCCCAGCGCTTGTCACGGTCCATCGCGTAGTAACGGCCTTGCACCGTGGCGATTTGTCCAACCCCGATTTCCTCAATCTTGGCTTGAAGCTGCTCGATATACCCCACAGCACTGTCCGGCGATACATCTCGTCCGTCCAGAAAGCCGTGAATGAATACCCGATCAAAGTTTTGCTTCTTCGCCATTTCGAGAATCGCAAACAAATGCGCAATATGGCTGTGCACGCCACCGTCTGACAGAAGTCCGAACAGGTGCATCTGCTTGTTCTTTTCCTTTACGTGACGGAACGCATCCAGCAGCGTCTCGTTTTCAAAGAACTCGCCTTCCCGAATCGATTTGGTGATGCGCGTGAGATCCTGATACACCACGCGTCCTGCTCCGATGTTCAGATGACCCACTTCAGAGTTGCCCATCTGCCCCTCTGGCAATCCGACAGCGAGCCCGCTCGCTTCCAGAGTGGCATGGGGATATTGATTCCAGTAACGGTCAAAATTCGGTTTTTTCGCTTGCGCTACCGCATTGCCATACGTCTCGTCCCGCAGGGCAAAGCCATCCAAGATCAGCAGCGCAACCGGTTTCGGCCGGTTTGCCATCTGTTTCTCCTCCTATTCTTGCGATGCTCCGTTTACGAGCTGCAAGTAACTTTCAGGGGCCAAGCTAGCTCCTCCTACCAACGCTCCGTCGATATCCGGCTGAGCCATGTAGCTGGCGATGTTCTCCGGCTTGACACTTCCGCCGTATTGAATCCGTACTTTCTCAGCCGTCTCTTGGCCGAAGAGCTCCGCGATTGCCTGGCGAATGATCGCAATCGTCTCATTGGCATCCTCCGCCGTGGAAGACTTGCCGGTGCCAATCGCCCAGATCGGTTCGTAGGCGATGACAACATTCGCGAGCTGTGCTGCTGTAAGGCCTGCCAAAGCGCCCCCGGTCTGCGTACGGACGACACTTGCCGTCTCGCCTGCTTCGCGCTGCTCCAGACTCTCCCCTACACATACGATCGGAATCAGCTCATGCTTCAGGGCAGCATGCACTTTTTTATTCACGGTCTCATCCGTCTCATTGAAGTATTGACGGCGCTCGGAATGGCCGAGAATGACATACTTCACGCCGATTTCCTTCAGCATGCTCGCGCTGATCTCACCGGTGAATGCCCCTTGCTCTTCAAAATGCATGTTTTGTGCGCCGAGCGCGATGTCCGTGCCGTCAAAGATTTGACCCAGTGCAGGCAGAGCGGTGAAAGGAGCGCAAACGACTTTCTCCACTCCGGCCTTTGTGCTGCCAGCCTTGGCTTCCTGCGCAAACGCCGTCGCCTCGGCAATCGTCTTGAACATCTTCCAGTTTCCCGCGATAATTGGTGTTCTCAAGAGATCTCCCCCTATTCGTGATCCGCAAGCACCGCTACGCCCGGCAATTCTTTTCCTTCCATGAATTCCAGGGAAGCACCGCCGCCTGTGGAAATGTGCGTCATTTGTTCCGCGACGCCTGCTTTTTCTACCGCTGCCACGGAGTCACCGCCACCGATGATGGTCGTACCGGAGCATTCGGCCATCGCCTTTGCTACACCGATCGTTCCCTGTGCAAAGGAATCCATTTCAAACACTCCCATCGGTCCGTTCCACACAACGGTTTTGGAATCAACAATCACCCGATGGTATTCTTCCACGGTTTTCGGTCCAATATCGAGTGCCATCCACCCTTCCGGAATCTCATCGATGGACACGGTCTTTTTGTCAGCATCCGCTGCAAAACGGTCTGCCACGACTACGTCGACTGGCATGAGCAGCTGCACACCGCGTTCCTTTGCCTGTGCCATCAGCGTGCGTGCCAGATCCAGCTTGTCTTCCTCACACAAAGAAGCACCGATGCCAAAGCCCTGTGCTTTGAGGAACGTATTTGCCATCCCGCCGCCGATGATCAGATGATCGACTTTGGTCAGCAAGTTTTCGATGACGGCAATTTTATCTTTAACCTTCGCACCGCCGACAATCGCCGTAAACGGACGGTCTGGATGGGAAAGTGCGCCGCCCATGAAGCGGATTTCCTTCTCCATCAAGAGTCCTGCCACAGCTGGTATGTACTGAGCGATTCCCGCTGTAGAGGCATGCGCGCGATGGGCTGCCCCGAATGCATCGTTTACGAACAAATCAGCAAGTGCTGCAAAGCTTTTCGCTAGTTCCGGATCGTTCTTTTCTTCTCCCGCATGGAAGCGCACGTTTTCAAGCAGGATGACGTCCCCTGCTTCCATGTTTTTCACTGCCTCTTCCACTTCTGCTCCGATGGAATCATCCAGTTTTTTCACGTCTTTCCCCAGAAGGGAAGACAAATGAGCAGCGACCGGGGTCAGACGCATCTCTTCCACTACTTGCCCTTTAGGACGGCCAAAATGGCTTGCCAGGATTACTTTTGCCCCTGCTTCCACCAGGAATCGAATGGTCGGCACGGCAGCACGGATGCGCGTATCATCGGTGATAATCCCGTCCTGCATTGGCACGTTGAAGTCGACTCGGCAGAAAACACGCTTGCCTGCCAGCTCAACATCGCGGATAGATTTCTTGTTCATGAACGATCCTCCCAAATCATTGGCATTTTATTCGGAAAAAAGATATGGGAAAAGGGAGATTGCTCTCCCTTTTTTTCCACAACAGTTCTATTTTACGTGTTACATGCCGCGCTGCGCAACATAATGGCACAAGTCTACGACACGATTTGAGTAACCCCACTCATTATCGTACCAAGATACTACTTTCACCATGTTTCCTTCTAGGACCATGGTCGACAGTGCATCGATCGTAGAGGAAGCTGGGTTGCCATTATAGTCGGAGGATACCAGCGGAGCTTCGGAATATCCCAGGATGCCTTTCAGTGGTCCCTCAGCCGCTTCCTTCAGCGCTTGGTTCAGATCTTCAACGGTGACGTCGGCTTTCAGCTCAGCAACCAGGTCGACTACCGATACGTTTGGCGTTGGCACGCGCATCGCAAAACCGTTCAGTTTGCCTTTCAGCTCAGGCAGTACGAGTGCCACTGCTTTTGCCGCACCAGTGGAAGTAGGAATGATGTTCTCTGCTGCTGCACGAGCACGACGCAGGTCTTTGTGCGGCAGGTCGAGAATTTGCTGGTCGTTGGTGTAGGAGTGAACCGTGGTCATCAAGCCGCGCACGATACCGAATTTATCGTTCAACACTTTTGCAAATGGCGCCAGACAGTTGGTCGTGCAGGAAGCGTTGGAGATAACGGTGTGTGCCGCAGGATCGTATTTGTCTTCGTTTACGCCCATGACGACTGTGATGTCTTCGTTTGTAGCCGGCGCAGAGATGATCACTTTCTTCGCTCCGCCTTCGAGGTGCTTCGCTGCGTCTTCGCGTTTGGTGAAACGGCCAGTCGATTCTACGACGATCTCCACGCCGTATTCCGCCCATTTCAAAGCCGCTGGATCGCGCTCCGCGAGTACCTTGATTTCTTTTCCGCCTACGATCAGCGTATTGTCGCCAGCTGTAACTTCCAGATCAAGAACGCCATGCACGGTATCGTATTTCAGCAGATGCGCCAGAGTTTGCGCGTCTGTCAGGTCGTTCACTGCGACGATTTCTACATTCGGATTGCCCAGCGCTGCACGGAAAACGTTGCGACCAATGCGACCAAAACCGTTAATACCAACCTTTACCATAGTAATACCTCCTGCTTATATCGCTTTTTTATTGGGGAGCAAACCTCCTTCCGTCGAAAAAGTACGGGAGGAGAGGATCGTGACAATCGGGAGCAACAAGGAAAAGAACAAAAATGGCAACGTCTCTGGAGTAGATACCCCTAATGTGATCGCCATCACCATCGCCAGCCCATTCCAGGGTACCAGGACGGGCATGACCAGTGTGGTATCCATCATCGTTCTCCCTAACAGCTCGCGACCGCTTTCCAGCTTCGAAAAACGTCCGAGCAGCGTAGAGCCGAGCACGAGGATCGGGATGGTCTGGTTACAGCTGATGATCACGACCAGCAGAGACAAGACAGCAGCCTTGGCTACCAGCACGGTTTTGTTGTTCGTGCGGCCCATCATTTTTTCAACAATGGGGGTCAAGAGATTTGCTTTATTTAAAATTCCGTTCAGGAAGCCAGCCAGAATGATCAGCAAGAGCACACTGAGGATCGAGAGCATTCCGCCACCGTGCACCAACTCATCCAGCGATGTGCCGGAATTCAGCTCGTAACCGGTGAGCATGGAGGTGACAAACGTACTCATATCGAGAGACGTCGTCAGCAAGACCAGAATGGCACTGGCAACTATCCCATAGAGCAAAGCGGTTACTGCCTTTACGCGGAAGGAAAAGGAAGCAACCAATACCACCAGAGGAAGCATAGGCAGCCAGCTAATGGTATAGTGGCTCGAAAGAAGCTCCTGATACATGCCAATGGTGTCACCGGAGCCCGACTGTGCGCGAAACAGGTCAAAGACCAGAAACAGCACCGCGCAAATTCCGGCGGTCAACAACGCGGGACGGCGAGTCTGCCTGTCCTGCGCCTCTGTCATTCCGACGTTCGATAAAACGAGCAGCCGACTGCTGGAAATGGGCGAGAAACGCTCCCCCACCATCGCGCCGGATATCAATGCTCCCGCTACCATTCCAGCCGAAATGTCTGCGGCGTGGGCAATCCCCATCAAGGATAATCCGATGGTGCTCAAAGTCCCGACCGAAGTCCCTAGCAGATAGCTGACACCCGAGGTCATGAGAAAGGCGAGAACCAAGAGATAGCTGACATTGACGATGGAAAGCCCGTAATAAATGATGGCGGGAATCGTACCTCCCATCATCAGCAGCGGGATCAAAAGGCCCACGAGGAACAAAATCATCAGCACAGGCTTGGTCTGCTTGACGCCTTCCCAGCCGAATGCGAATTGCTGCTTCCAAGAAAACCCGAGCCTTTTTACACTTACCAGTGTGACCAAGATCGCGAAAACAATCCCCAGCGCGAGCGGAAAACCGATCATCAAGCTGAGTACGATACCTGCGATCAGCGAGAGAATCGGGAGCATCGCTGCCATAGGCATTCCAATCAACTTCCTTCCTGCGTGCCGTCATGTGGACAAGAGAGACCTCGCAGCCCCTTCATCCGTAATAAGTACATTCTGACACGACTGCTTGGCAAAGGAAAGAATGGCTTTTGCTTTGCTCTCGCCCCCCGCGATGGAGAGAACGGTTTCCGCCTTATGCACTTCTTCCAGCTGCAGTCCGATCGTCGGCATGCGATGGACCGTTTCCCCAGCTTCATTAAAGTAGTAGCCAAATGCCTCGGATACCGCCCCCGTTGTTTCAAGCTCCTGAAGCTCTTCTTCGGAGTAATTTCGTCTTCTCGCCATCGTGAGCGCATCACCGATCCCGTGCAAGACGATCCGAGTATCGCGCAAGAGTGTGAGGACATCCTGCACCTGCGGCTCCTTGACCAACGTCTGCAAAGCTTCGGGGTGGAGACGATCCGGTACGTGCAGCAAACGGTAGGAAGCACCCGTCTTGGCCGCCATCGCGGAGGCAAGCGTATTGGCCTGCAGCTCCACTCGCTCTCCCAAGCCGCCTCTCGCAGGTACAAATTGAACAGTGCGGAATGCTGCAGATGGCGAGAGATGTTTGGCTACACTAGCAATAGAAGATCCACCGGTCACAGCGACGATATCGCCTTCTCGGACGACTTGCCTCAGGACACGCGCTCCTACGCGTCCCAGCTCTTCCTTGACCCACGGCGATTGGTCCGCATCACCCTGAACGACAATCACCTCAGGGATGCCGAGCTTCTGCTGCAGGCGTTCGGCCAGATCGGTCAGCCCAAACAGCTCGCCTACCAACGGCTCCATATCGTCCAGCACGTGGACTCCTTCATCACTGAGACTCATTCCGGCTGCGGTCACATGCAACAGACCCGTTTCCTTCAGCAGGTCTACCTCCGCTCGCAAGATCCGCTCAGTCGTATTCATCGCCTGAGCCAACCCTCTGCGTCCAATCGGCTGCAGATGGTAAATCGAGCGCAATAGCATGTAACGCTCACGCAGCACCTGAATCAAGTCGGGTACCAGCTTTTGTTGCAACTCCAGTAATCGGCGCATGGACCTTCTTCCTTGTCAAAGTGTGTAGGTGGAACGTTTTACCTTTGAAATCGGGACTTTTTTTGTCCCTCTATATACATTTTTTGTCCCACTCAGTGCAAAAAAAAGGAACTTCACTTACAACACGAATGTATCATAACTGACAGAAACTTGCAAGACCTCCCCCTGCCCATTGGCGAGGGAGAGTGCTTACCTGTTTGTCCTGCCGAGCAGCTCAGATCTGAGCTCTTGGAACGTCACGACGTGTGTAATGGAACGAAAGACCACTTCTCCGTCGATCGCTACCACGGGAATCACCAGCATCATTTCTTCGTGCAGCGCTGGATCACTTTCAATATCAACCAGCTGCAGACGTAGGGGGAACTCCTTCTCCAATGCTTGGATCGCGAGCTCCACCTCGTCGCACAGGTGGCATTTTTTTCTTCCATAAAGGACTATATCAAACGCCCTGTCATTTCCCAATCGTTAAAACCTCTTTCGTTTTGCTGAGGATGGAATCAGCATTTCTTCCCGATATTTTGCCACTGTTCGGCGGGAAATTTCAATTCCCTCGGTCTGCAGCATTTCTCCGAGCTTTTGATCGGACAGCGGTGATTTCCGGTCTTCCTGTTCGATCAGAGATTTGATTCTGCGCTTCACGCTCTCCGAGGAAGTGGCCGATCCGCTTGAAGTGGACAGCGCGGAGGTAAAAAAGTACTTCAGCTCAAAAATTCCCCTCGGGGTCTGCACGTATTTATTGCTCGTCGCCCGGCTGATCGTGGACTCATGCAGATTCACGCGTTCCGCGATTTCCTTTTGGGTCATCGGCTTCAGGTAATGGATCCCCTTGTCAAAAAAGTCTTGCTGCATTTCTACGATGGCCTGCGTCACCCGCATCAGGGTCAACCGACGCTGCTCCAGACTTTTCGCCAGCCACATCGCCGCATTGAGCTTTTCATGGATGAATTGCTTGGCTTCCTCCTGGCTCTTTTGCTGGTTCAGCATTTTTTCGTAGAAGCTGTTGATTTTAAGTCGCGGTGTGGCAATGTCATTGACCAGAACGACATACTCGTTCCCTACTTTTTCGACTGCGACATCCGGAATCACATACCGTGTCTCTGATCGGGAATACGCAGCTCCCGGACGTGGATTCAGCGTACGGACCAAATCCGCCATCGCCTGAACATCCTGAGGCGTACATCCTACCTTATCCGCAATTCGCTGGTAGCGGTTGTCCGCCAGGTCCTGCAGATGAAAACGCACCACTTGCACGATCTTTTCATCATCGAGCGCGAGATGCTCCAGCTGGAGAAGCAAACATTCTTCCAGACTGCGGGCGGCCACCCCGACCGGGTCAAAATGCTGCAGGACAGACAGGACGTCCTCGATCTCCAACAGATCTGCCTCCAGCTTTTCGCTCGCTTCTTCCAAAGTCACTTCCAGATAGCCTTTTTCGTCCAGGTTCCCGATCAAATACAGGGCGATTTTTCGTTGCAGCGGTGTGAATCCCTTTACATACCCGAGCTGGCGCTCCAAATGTTCGTACAGGGTATCCGCTCCCTGCTGGACGTGGTCCAACGGATTGTAAGTGCTTTCATTTTTGGATGCAGTGTACTCTCCGGTTGCCCGATTCCCTACAATTTCCTTCCAGTCGATTTCAGGCGCTGGCTTTTCCGCTTTGGCAGAGGCAACTTCCCTAGGTGCTTCCAGGTCGATGACAGGGTTCTCAGTGGCCTGCTCCTGCAAGTAGGAAATCAGATCGACGGCGGAATACTGCAATATGGTAATTGCCTGACGCAGCTCTGGCGTCATCACTAACTTCAACGTCTGTTCCTGAAACAAACCCAATCCCATGTTCATGAAGCTCGCCCCTTTCCTCTCCCGCACTTCCTCTTTTCTCTCTCGTCTATATAGCCATTATATTCGTTCTCTCTTGCAATTTTCCTGCCAATAATTGATTATCGAGCGGAAAAATGTGTTTGGGGGCCATCAGCCCGCCAAAGCCGGTCCCGCCGGCGATCCCGACCGCCGCAACTGCCCCCTTTTGCCCCATCCTCCCCTTCAGAGTTCAACCTCACGAAAAAATCGAACCAAAAACACGTTTTTTGTTTGCATTTATCAAGTGAAATGTCTTATAATGGAGAAGTATCACTTTTCCATATTGCACGCCTGTAGCTCAGTGGATAGAGCAATGGTCTCCGGAACCATGTGCGGGGGTTCGATTCCCTTCAGGCGTACCATCGAATGAGAGAGAAGACTGGATTGATTCCAGTCTTCTTTTGTTTTTCTCCCCTGCTTCTCGGCCGTTATGGCTGAAAAGCTGTTGTCCAAGACGCCCGCCCGCTCTCCCATCAAAAAAAGCCTGCAGCTTCCAAACGGCTGCAGGCTTCTATTGTCTTTGTCTATTGTTCTAGCTTCTTTTGAGCCATTTCATTCCCCGGCAGCGGGTCGATTGGGTCAGGTTTACGGGAGTATGCCTTATTCGTAACCCAGATTGTACTCCCGATAATCAGAACGAATGTAATGACCAAAGCGATCATAAAGCCCGTTGACATCCATTTTCCCCCCGTCTCTTTCTCTTCTCCTTCTCATTATACCTGATTTCGCCTATTCAGAAAGTCGATCCTTCTGCCAATCTCATGAATTTCGACACGATCCCGTAAATTCCATAGGTCTCGATAGGAGAATCTTCTGTAAGGCGCGAATAGTACGACTACTAACTCCAATGGCAAGGCAGGGAATAACAATGGCCAAGCTCACATCCACATTCACGTGGAAAAAGAAGCCGAGCATAAAGGTAGCAGCCTCACCGTTGCTATCCGATCAGCTGCTGAACGCGTTTTTCCACCATACCACGGATGCGATTTCTTTCAGCGATATGGACAACAACCTCATTCTCGTCAACCAAGCCTTTGAACATTACTATGGATGGACGATCGAAGAATTGAAAGAAACGCCCTATTGCTTCATCCCACCCGAATTGATCCAGGAATCTCAGCAATTGTTCGAAGCTGTTCGGACAATGGGCGTTCATCTCACCAATTATGAAACCATTCGGCAGCGCAAGGACGGCAGCTTTGTCGACATCAATTTGACCAGTGCACCTGTCTTTGACGAGCATGGTACGATCATTGGCATTTCTTGCACAGCTAGAGATATTTCTGAACGCAAAAAAGCTGAGGAAGCCCTGAGGGAAACGGAAGCCAAATACCGCCTGCTCATAGATCACACCCAGGATATCGTCACGATCTACACCCCAACCATGGAGCGCATTTATATTTCGCCTTCTGTCGAAGAGCATCTCGGATACTCGGCGGCAGAATTTCATCCCCCCAACCGATTGCAGCTCATCCATCCAGACGACGAAGCCCTTTTGCGCGAATACCACCAGCTCATTTTGACGACCAAGCAGCATGTCCAATTCGAAACGCGTTCACTAAATAAAGATGGATTTCCCGTGGCCTTTGAGACCAGAGGCGTTCCCATATTGAATAAACAAGGACATGTAGAAAACATCATGTTTGTCTCGCGCAATGTGATGGAACGAAAATCCTCGGAAGCCGCCTTGCTCAAAAGCGAAGAAATCAACCGCATCATCGCCGAGCATACGGATGACCTCATCATGATCACGGACAAGATGGGAGGCATCATTTATTTATCCCCCTCTCATGAACGAGTCATCGGACGTGGCAAACCGTTGTCGCTAGTTACCCTAGACGACGTTCATCCTGAGGATCGCCATCTCATCATCAAGCATTTTCAGCATTTGATCCTGTCGCAAAAACCGGGCATCTGCGAATTCCGCTTCCAGTGCGCCAGCGGCAAGTGGATCGTCCTGGAGTCGAAAGGCGTTCCCATCATGACCGGCCAAGGGGAATGCGACGGCTTCATCGTGGTATCTCGCGACATCACGGAACGTAAGCATAACGAGGATCTGCTGCGCAAGGCAGAAAAGCTCTCGATGATCGGTGAGCTGGCAGCTGGCATCGCCCACGAGATCCGCAATCCCCTGACTTCCCTAAAGGGCTTTATCCAGCTTCTCTATCCCAGCCTGCAAGAAAACAAGCTGTATGCCGACATCATGCTTTCGGAGCTCGAGAGGATCAATTTCATCGTCAGTGAGCTGCTCGTTCTGGCCAAGCCGCAAAATGTGCAAATCAAGCCGCTATCTTTGGTCGGGCTCTTGCAAAACGTCCTGGCCCTGCTTTCCTCCGAGGCAAACCTGAAAAACATCCGCTTTCAGACCTCATTTGGGAAATGCCCTCTCATCGCCGGTGAAGAGAATCAGCTCAAGCAGGTTTTCATCAATATCATTAAAAATTCCATCGAGGCCATTTCCGGGCACGGTGAAATACGCGTTTCCACCCGCTTGCTGCCCAACCGCCATATACTCGTCCGATTGGCGGACAACGGCTGCGGCGTATCTGAAGAGCTCATCGCCAAATTGGGCGAGCCGTTTTTCACGACCAAGGAAAAGGGAACAGGACTCGGGCTGATGATCAGCAGCAAAATCATCAAGGATCACAACGGCAGCTTTGAAATCACCAGCAAGAAAAACAGGGGAACCGTCGTCAAAATCACCCTCCCGATTGCCGAGGATCAAATTGGGCCATCCTAAAAGGGGCACGATGCCACAGATTATGGGAGGTGTCACATGGATTTTACCAGAATGAGTACCAGTGAATTTGTCGCCAAGATCCACGAAGCCCAGGCAAACGACCGCAAGAACAAACAGCATCAGGGATTCAATCACCCTGAAAAGCGCCTGCCCAGCAAACAGGGAATCTCATGACAAAAGCCCACCCGGGAGCATGCTCCGAGGGGTGGGCTTTTCCATTTACGGCGTTACTGCGGATCTTGCTTGTTCAGGTTGCGGTCGCGCTCAGACTTTTGATTCTGGCTCTTTTGCGTCTTGCCGCTGTGACCTTGGTTGCCGCCATTTTGGGTATTGCGATTGTTTGACATGCAGATCCCCTTCCTTCTTGCTAAAGGTAGTGATGCCAAACGTAGTATGTCCGAAATGGCCTAACCTAACTGATCCTTACTTCGCTTCGCCGATGAATACTTTTTGTCCGTTTTCGTACTTGTACACGTAGACGGAAGCAAATGTGTTATCGCCTTTGTCATCAAACGTCACGTTTACGAATTTGCCTTTGAAATCTTTTGTTTTATGAACAGCATCGAGTACTTGCTCACGGGTCGGCTTTTTGCCGCCGTTTGCCTTGATCGCTTCTTCCAGACCGTTCAGCATTACGCCCATGGAATCATAACCGAAGGACGTGAAGATACCTACTTTGTTGCCAGTCGATTGCTCGAAATCAGCGATCCACTTCTTGCCGTCTTCAGTCGCGCCTACGTCACCTACAGTAGATGTGAATACGACGTTGTTTGCATTTTCAGCCCCAGCGATTTTCACCAGGTCAGCAGAGTCGTAGCCGTCTCCACCCATGAAGACACCTTTGTAGCCTTTTTCACGAGCTTGCTTCACGATGATGCCCGCGTCGGAATAGTATCCGCCGAAGTATACCATTTCAGGATTTGCAGCCACGATTTGGTTGATAACAGCACTGTAGTCTTTCTCACCTGCTGTTACACCTTCGAAGCCAAGAATTTGCACGCCGTCTTTTTCAAATTGCTTTTTCACTTCTTCAGCCAGACCTTGGCCATACGCTTGCTTGTCGTGCATCAGGTATGCTGTTTTGATGTTCAGCTGATTTTTCGCGTAAACAGCCGCTTTGGAGCCTTGTTGGTCGTCACGCGCACAAATGCGGTGTACGATCTTTTTGCCTTGCTCGGTCAGGTCGGAGCCTGTCGCGGATGGAGATACCATGACAAGCTTCTCTTGATCGTATTGAGCAGCTGCCGTGATGGAAGCACCTGTCGTTGCATGGCCCACAACCCCTACGACGTCTGGGTTGGAAATGAGCATTTGCGCTACGGCTACCCCTTGTTTCGGGTCAGCTTGGTCATCCTGTGCGGAGAGCTGCACATCAAAGCCCAGCTTTTTGAAGGCTTCCTGTTTTTCTTTCAGAGCGTATTCGGCACCGGCTTTAGCCGTGCTTCCGTAGTCGGAGTATTGACCGGACATCGGGCCTACCACGCCGATCACGAGCTTTTCCAGAGAGCCGCTCGCAGCGCCTCCGCTGCCACCGCTTTGCTCAGTCGTGCCGTTTTGCTGTGGAGCGGCACCTTGCCCTCCTCCACAACCTGCGAGAAGTGAACCCAACGCAAAAGTAGCTGCGATAATTGACAGTGTCTTCTGTTTTTTCATAGCAAACATCCCCCTCTTTATTTACGAACAAACTATGAACCACTACTACATTGTAAAATAAATTAGAAAATTTGCAACAGAAATAAGAATATTTCTATTCCCATATAAACACTCTTCATATTGACAAATAAAAAATAGCCACACCTCGTCAGGCTGTGGCTATTTTTGGAAAATATTATCTACTCTTTGTATTTTTGGGAATACGCTTTGCACATAACGTAAATGGCCACAGCCACAAAGCCGATGATCAAGGCCAACGTGGTACCTGGCATAGGATGTTTCTCCTCTCCGTTGCGCGAGCTTTGCCTCTATTATACGAGAAGCCATCAGGAATCGACAACGGATGAATCATCCAGAGCCTAGGATTTCACTTCAATGGACAGGTTGTAGGTCAGATTTTTGGCATCATAGCTTACCGCTGCTCCCAGCTCTTGTGCGATAAACACGAGTGGAACCAAAACGGCGCCTGTCGTTACCCGCGGAGCGTTTGGCACTCTGGTTTCCTTTCCGTTTTTGTAAGCGAACGTGCTGTTTTGATACATGCGGAGAGCATACTTGTTATCTTTAGCCACGAGGAGAGACTTGCTCATCGTATCCCATGCGGCTGAGCCTCCAAGCGCAATCGCCAGTGTGCTGGCATTCACATACGCTACGCCATTTTCCGTGACGATGTCTTGAGGAAAAGGCAGCTCCTTGCCATTCAGATTCACTTTGATCTTTTGCTGCTGCACAGGAGCGGATTGAGCAAATGCGGCTGTCGCCGATACGCCCCCAGTCAGTAGAGCTGCCGTCAGCAGCATAGCGGAAAACTTACGAAGAGACATTCTAAACACTCCTTATAGGATAAGAAATTACTTCCAATTTTGTAACTTTCGACATGGATTTCCATATTCCTTTTTTGTGGCTCCATACTTTTCCTATGTAGAAGAAGTGCCATTCATGCCCAAACTAACTGTAAGAATCGCCGTTTCGGAAGAATTTTTTTCTCAGACAAAAATAATATCCCGCGAACAAATGTTTTTGTGCACAAGCTGTGGATAATACTGTGGATAACTATAATAAGTGAGGTAACTATGGCAGATGAACGTTTTTTCCTGATTTATCAGGAAGCGAGCGATGAAGAATGCCTCCTGACCATTCAGCCGTACAAGGATGAGCAGTCGCTTGCAGAAGCCATCAATTCGCTTCAGGCCAAGCAGATCGACGAGTACACCATCATTCAGGGGAAAAAGATGACGGCGACGCTACGTCTCGCGGTCGAGCTGACTGAGGCAGAAGAACAAGAATAAATGTTTTCTTTGATCAATAGGTTTAAGGGTAGGCAAGATGGCAAACATGGTTAGGGAGGGCATGCAGTTAAGTGTTTGACCTTCATTGACCTTTTGTGTATGATATTCTTACAAAGAGAGGAGGAAGACTAGATGCACATGAATTTGATCCCTACTGTCATTGAACAGACCAACCGCGGTGAACGTGCTTATGATATTTATTCGCGCCTGCTCAAGGACCGCATCATCTTTCTGGGAACCCCCATTAACGATACGGTAGCGAACATTGTGGTGGCCCAGTTGTTGTTCCTTCAGGCGGAAGATCCGGACAAAGATATTTCTCTGTACATCAATAGCCCTGGCGGTTCCATTACAGCCGGTATGGCCATTTACGATACGATGAATTTCATCAAGCCTGCTGTCTCCACGATTTGTATCGGTATGGCAGCTTCGATGGGTGCCTTCTTGCTGGCGGCGGGAGAGAAAGGCAAGCGTTTTGCCCTTCCGAACAGCGAAGTGATGATCCACCAACCATTGGGTGGTGCCCAAGGTCAAGCGAGCGACATCGAGATCGCCGCAAAACGCATCCTGAAAATGCGCGACCACTTGAACCGAATCCTGGCCGAGCGTACCGGACAGCCTCTGGAGCGCATCCAGAAGGACACGGATCGCGACAACTTCCTCAGTGCTGCTGAAGCTGTGGAATACGGACTGATCGATAAAGTGATCACTGCCGAGCCTACATCGAAAAAGTAAGACTCCTTCAAATGAAAAACCACCCGTCCAATCGTGGCCGGGTGGTTTTTTGCATGAGTGAAGCATAGCGAGTCTTCCGTTATCCACTATTCGTCCACAGGCATGTAGGCAAATCCTGTACGAATCGCATAACCGTAATCGGGTCTGCCCTTGTCTTCCGCGACTCGGCTCGCCTGCTCCCAATCGTATGGCAGCATGATCTGCTCTATCGTCCAGCCAAGCTCCGAGGGCCACAGGATCGCATATTTGGCATGCGGCGACATGGATTCCATGACGTGTGGATGAGGCGACTCCTCGTAATAAGCAGGAAATCCCACGCTGCCAGGATTGAGGACGAGCTTGCCATCTGGCAGCTGTACACTCTTTGGCAGGTGCGTATGCCCACAGACGATGATTCGTTGCTCTATGGACTGCAGCTGCTCCGCTACGATAGCCAGAGCCTTATTCCCTGCTCCTCTCTCTGTGACCTCCTCCAGCAAATACGTTTCGTCAGAAAATGGCGTTCCGTGGCAAAAGAGGATATCCTCAAACACCCAGGTTTTGCGAAATGTCCGGATCCATTCCAGATGTGCTTGGGAAAGCAATGGCTTTACCTGCTGAAACGTCAAAGATTCGCTTTCCTCCTCCAGCAGGATCCGATCGCAATTTCCCATGATCGAAATGACATTCTTTTCTGCCATGAGCCTCTGCGCTGTCTCCAGTGGGGCAATGGGGCCGAACAAAACATCCCCCAGGTTCACGATCCGCTCAATGCCTCTGCCGGCTATATCGGCCAATACAGCATCGAGGGCATACACATTGCTATGGACGTCTGATAGGACTGCAATCGCTCCTTTTGCCGTCATTGGGCGGCTGCCTCTATCGAAAATTTTCCTTCTGCCATGACCGTTTGGCAAAGCTGGTCTAACATGACGGACCCTCCCCCGATATGTCTGTGCTTTCTACTGATTATAGGAAATCATGATTTTCACCGTCAATCGGGGTTTTTCTTCTTTCAGGATGTGAACATGAAAAAACCGAGTGATCATGGGACATGCCCCGCTGTTCACCCGGCCTGGTCTGCTGTTACTGATCTCGCCTTTCCTCCAGCTGCCCCACTTCTACCCGCAAGCTGCTGGCAGGATTTCTTTCCGTATGGATGCGAGCCGTTTGCGTGGACTCATCCAACTCGTCGATCCACACGGAATCGCCCTTGTAATGGACCACGATTTTTTCATCGGAGCGAACAATCTCCTGTGCACGTGTCAAATCCATCCTGCTACCCTCCTCAATCCTCTTCCTCTTCGCTCGCCTGTTCAGCGTTACTTGCGCCCGTCATCGTATGGACAGTCGATTCTTCAATCAGCCCGTTTTGATCAGACACCTGTCCACCACCCAGACCTTCGTTCACCATGCGGTCGATATCCATGTCGTAAGCGTCACGACCTTCGTACACATTATCGCGAATGCTCATGTCATTTCCTCCATTCCTTGTGGCGACTCTTGGCGCCTTTTACATTGATTAGAAATGCCCCTTTCGCCTCCAAATCATGCACCCGACCGCCGCGGCATTATACAAAAAAGACACCTTCCTGTAGAGGAAAGTGTCTTGGTGGTACGTTCTGATCTATTCTTCCTTGCTGACCAGCTTGGCAAGACTTGCTACTGCCTGGGAGGCATCCGGCCCTTCCGCCAAAATGGTTATTTCCGTTCCAGAACTGATGGCGAGGCTCATGATACCCATGATGCTTTTCGCGTTTACTTTTTTGTTTTCTTTTTCCACGAATACTTCAGAAGCAAAACGGTTGGCCTCTTGTACAAAAAAGGCTGCCGGACGTGCCTGCAAACCGGTTTTCAATTGCACCACAACCTGCTGTTGAACCATGAATGGACCTCCTTACTCTAGAGACTATTATCCCTTAGTATATCATGCATCTACATCGAAATATTTTGTTTTTCTCGTAATTTGTCAGCGATTTCGTTAATTTTTCGCAGGCGGTGATTGACTCCTGATTTGCTGACAACTCCGCTCGGCAGCATTTCCCCCAATTCCTTCAGGTTAATATCGGGATGGGCTACCCTGAGCTCAGCGACTTCGCGCAAACGCTTTGGCAGGTTTTCAAGACCCATTTCCTGATCAATGAGCTGGATATTTTCCAGCTGCTGCGTAGCTGCGTTCACCGTCTTGTTGATGTTTGCGATTTCACAATTGTGCAGACGGTTTACTGAGTTGCGCATATCCTTGACGATTCGTACGTCCTCGAAATAGAGCAAGGCCTGGTGAGCTCCAATCAAACTCAGGAACTCGGTAATCTTTTCGCCTTCTTTAATGTAGAGAACATACCCTTTTTTCCGCTCGATGCACTTGGCATTTAGTTTATACCGATTGGCGATCTTGGTCAATGCCTCACAAAAATCCTGATAGGCCGTAAAAATCTCCAGGTGATAGCTGGAGGCCTCCGGGTGATTGACAGAGCCGCCTGCCAAAAAGGCGCCGCGCAGATAAGCGCCACGGCAGCACGATTTTTTTACGATGTCGGGAGCAACCCCGGATATGAACGAGAGGTTTTGATCCATGATCCCCAAATCTTGCAAGATTTCATTGGCTTTATTGGGAATTCTCACGATGTACACGTTGTTTTTCTTCAACCGCATTTTCTTCCGGACCAAAAGTTCGGCGTGAATCTGGAACAGCCTTTTAATCAAGGTGTAAATCCGTCTCGCAATCGCCGCGTTTTCCGTAGTGACATCGAGTACTAGCCGCCCGGCTCCGAACTGCAGGCTGCCATTCATGCGGATCAAGGCAGACAGCTCTGCTTTACTGCAACAGTCAGCGCCCTCCTGCATGGTTAATTCTTTTTTGGTCTGCGCGGCGAATGACATCGACCTTCACTCCTTCTCTATCTTCAGCACCTTTCGCCTGCGCTTGATCAGCGCCACCACCTGCTTGCTAACGGCAAGGGCGTCGTGACGCAGGTAACCGTCCTCAAACGTGACCAACGGCTTTGCGACAACGTGTAGACCGAGCTGTCGCAGCTTTTTCAAGTCACAAGGGACAGGAGCTGCTCCCTTTTCCGCGTACTTCTCCAGTACGTGACCAGGCAGCTCTGCTGAATTGACAATGATCGTATCTAAAAATGGTTCATTCACGTGCTCATACATCACGTTCACATGTCGTGACGCGGTAAATCCGTCCGTCTCTCCCGGCTGTGTCATGACGTTGCAAATGTAGAATTTTGGCGCTGCGGAGCTTTTGATCGCTTCAAACAGCCCACGAACCAACAAATTGGGCAGGATGCTCGTATACAAGCTGCCTGGTCCAATCAAGATGGCATCTGCTTCTGCAATTGCCGCCAATGCATCTGAGAGCGGCACGGCATCTTCAGGGTCGAGAAACACACGCTTGATTTCTTTTCCTGTCAACGGAATTTGCGATTCTCCCATGACGAGAGAGCCATCCGTCATTTCTGCTACCAGCCGAATAGACTGCGTAGAAGCTGGCAGCACATCCCCCCGAACAGCTAAAACGCCGCTGAGCGTCTTGACGGCCGTGACAAAATCCCCTGTTATTTCGTTCATCGCTGCAAGTAGTAGATTCCCCAAATTATGTCCAGCTAATCCAGTTCCTGTAGAAAAACGATACTGCATCACTTTTTCCATCAGAGGCTCTGTATCAGCCAACGCTGTCAAGACATTGCGAATATCCCCGGGAGGGAGCATATCCATTTCCTCGCGCAGTCGTCCAGAGCTTCCCCCGTCATCCGCCACTGTAACGATCGCGGTAATGTGCACAGGCTCGTGCTTCAACCCACGTAACAAAACGGACAGTCCCGTTCCTCCGCCGATCACGACTAGACGCAACTGTCTTGCTTGCAGCCTCCCCATACCCTTAGTCGGCATATTTCACCTCATTATCCCCTATTGCACAAAAACACGCGGACTGGCTTTATAGGAAGCGGTCTCCCTTTATCTTCCTGCCATCCTATGCTCACTTGTTCTTTTCCATGTCACGATGGCTGACGCGCACCGTAAAATCTTTTCCGAAGGTTTCACCCAAATGCTCGGCAATCGCAACGGACCGGTGTTTACCGCCCGTGCAGCCAATCCCGATTACCAGCTGGCTTTTGCCCTCGCGCTGGTAATGCGGCAGCGTGTAGGACAAGAAGTCGGTCAACTTCACGATGAAGTCTTGTGTTTCCTTGTGCTTCATGACGTACTCCGCCACTTCCGGATCACAGCCGGTCTTGGGTCGGAGGTCTTCCACATAGTGCGGGTTCGGCAAAAACCGCACGTCAAACATCAGATCGGCATCAATAGGCGTGCCGTATTTAAAACCGAAAGACAGTACGTTGATGGTAAGCGGTGAGCCCTGCTGCCCGTACTGGCTGATGATTTTTTCCCGGAGCTGAGCCGGCTTCATCTGACTCGTATCAATGATCTGATGCGCCCATCCCTTCATTTCCTGCAGCAAGCGGCGCTCAGCATGAATTCCTTCCAAAGGTGAACCGTTTGGCGATAATGGATGGCGACGACGCGTTTCCTTGTAACGGGACACCAAGGTCGTATCACTCGCATCGAGATAAAGAATATGGTACGAAAGTCCGCTCATTTGGTTCAGACTTTCGATTGTGACTGACAAGCTCTCAAAGAACTCGCGCCCCCGTAAGTCGATCACCAATGCAACCCGCTCTATGCTGCCACCGGACTGTTTGACCAGTTCAGCAAATTTGGGAATCAGCACCGGCGGCAGGTTATCTACGCAAAAATAACCTAAATCCTCCAAGCTCTGTACAGCAACTGTCTTTCCTGCACCTGACATCCCAGTAATGATTAGCAGATTAATGGCCTTGTCGTTTCCCATTTCCGTCACACAACTCGCCTCCTACGATTCTGACAATAGCATACCATATTGACTGACTGATTCGCACCTTTTTGGATGCTTCCCCGCTTTTTCCATCAAATGTACAAGCATCTTTAGACAAAAAAGATGCGCGACTGAATACCAGCCACGCAACAATTGTTTATATAGATAAGGGGGTCAATTCATTGTCTTTATGATAACTCCCAAATATTTCACCTATGTTACAACCAGGTTAAGAGATTGTGACATTTTGTTCCTTTAACGCTTCATTGAGTTCTTCCACGAAGTGCTGAGCGGATTGAGCTGCGATCGATCCATCGCCAGTAGCCGTTACGACTTGGCGCAGCATTTTTTCGCGAACGTCCCCTGCTGCGAATACACCTTTTACTTTGGTGTACATTTTTTCATCAGTCAACACATAACCTGCTTCGTTTGTGATTCCCAGTGAACGAACGCTTTCAGTCAGTGGATCCATCCCTACATAGATGAATACGCCATCTGTAGAAAACTCTCTTTGCTCACCCGTTTTGGTGTTTTCCAGCAGCACGGATTGGACTTTGCCTTCTCCGCGGATTTCTTTTACTGCCGTATCCCAGATCACTTCGATTTTTTCGTTTTCAAATGCGCGTTTTTGCAGGATTTTTTGAGCACGGAACTGATCACGACGGTGAACGATGGTGACTTTGGAAGCAAAACGTGTCAAAAACACGGCTTCTTCTACAGCGGAGTCACCGCCACCTACCACTACCAGCTCTTTGTTGCGGAAAAAGGCACCGTCACACACAGCGCAATAGGATACGCCGCGGCCGGACAGTTCTTTTTCGCCAGGTACGCCAAGCAGACGATGCTCAGCTCCAGTCGCGACGATTACGGATTTCGCCAGATACTCCTTGTCGCCGGAAATAACGCGTTTGTAAGGAGCCTCGTCACGGATTTCCTTGATTTCACCGTAAGCGTATTCCGCTCCGAACGCCTGTGCATGCTCGAACATTTTAGTGGAGAGGTCAGGACCCAGAATCGTTGTGAAGCCTGGGTAGTTCTCGATCTCCTCTGTATTGGCCATTTGACCGCCAGGGATTCCTCGCTCCAGCATCAGCGTGCTCATGTTCGCACGAGAGGTGTATACAGCAGCCGTCATACCGGCAGGGCCAGCTCCGGCGATAATCACGTCATAGATTTTTTGTTCACTCATATAGGATGCCTCCTTAATCAAGCAGCTTTGTCTTTTGTCTTGTTTAAACTAATTATAATGTAATAATCTATTTAAAATCAAGCATCGACAATACTTTGACGCACTTTGCGACAGTAGAGACGGATACACCGTATTTTTGAGCCAGGAACGCCTGTGACTGCTTTTGCTGACTCACTGTTCCGTATACATATTCTAATGCTGCGACCCATGCTAATGCTTTCCGCACTTGTACATGGCTTTGCGCGTTCTCCTGGTGCTCTTGCCAGAACTGGAGGCACCATTTGCCTGCCGCAACCTGTCCATCCTCAACTAGGAAGCGCTGAATGCCTTCCTCTACAGTCGCATGGTTCCATTCATCAAAGGACTCGCTATCCCCGGACTTTGGCGCATGCTCCGGCATCGCAGCCCCCATATCCGCCAGTGCGAGCAGAGCCAGCTTTTGCAGCTGCGGATTGTCCGTCGAATCGTAAAACTGGCGGACGGCTGTTTCCGCTTCGTCGTCCCCGATCAAGGACAAGGTCTGCAAAACTGCGAATTTCACTTCGTCCCGTCCGTGCTGCAGAGCCCACAGCAGGGACGCGCGAATCATGGGGTCTGTCTTGAAATTCTCTACCCCTGTGAATGAGGCTTGCTCCCATGAGACCTCTTTTTGCGGTGGATTGTACTGATAAGGGATTGGTTTTATATTTTCCCCTTCTTGTTCGCTTTTTACCATTTGGATATACTGGTCAGCCACACCTGCATCCGGATCCAATTGCTTGGCCTTTTGCCACCACCTGAGGGCTTGATCTTTCCTGCCGCTTAAATAGGCAGAGATGGCAGCGTAATGGTACGTGCATGCCTCGTGTGGACGACCCGACTTGAGCATTCGGAGATAATGGAAGTAGGCTTCCTCGTGTTGTCCCAAGACCCCCATCGTTGTCGCCAGCTTGTAGGTGTTTTCCGGATGGAAAGGGACGACCTTTTTCAGCATGTCGATCAGAGTGATCAGTTCGGTTGTGTGGTTGTGGTGCGAAAGCAGAACCGCAAGATTGCACAGGGCATGCAGATTGCCGTTCTCCATCTCCAGCGTCTTCTCGATGGTATTCATGGATTGTTGAAAATCCCCTACATAATAGTAGGCGAGCGAAAGGTTGTTCCAGGCAGGAAGGAAGGACGGATCAGCTTCCACGATTTCCTTTAATATGTCCAGTGCTTCCAAAAAACGTCCTTCTTCCAGACTGCGTCTTGCGCGTTCATGCTTGCTGTAGACGTCTTCGTTTTCACTCGGCTGAAAATGCCGCGGGGGCATGTCGAGCTCGAAGTAAATGTAATCCAGCAGCTCTTCCGCATCCTCACGATAAGGACCGTTCCCCTCTTCTTGCAGGTAACGAACCGCCATTTCCTCTGCCATCTGGTAATCTTCCAGGTTGGCGTAGTTGTTTGCCATGTAGAAGTACACTTCTGACATGGACGTATCCCATTTTTCTATAACCTCATAGAGGACGTCATTCGATGCTTCAAACTGCCCCGTCTCCGCGAGCGCACTCGCCAAGTGGCAGTGACATTCAGCGTTGGTGGGCTCGAGCTCAATCGCACGGCGAAAGGAGCGCAATGCCTTTTCATAGTCATACCGATTTAAAAAGCGCGTGCCGCGATCCACAAAAAATGCGGCATCTTGCTTAAAATCCACGACGGTTGTTTTCTTTAAACTACTTTTGTTATGTTTCATAGAACCTCCAACATCGTAGGAGAAGCACTCCAAGTATCGTACCAGATGCGCTCGCGCCCTACAAGCTGACTCGTCTTGTAAGTGTTCTGTGCCTAAAAGCAGGAAAACACCACTTGCTATGGAGCCAGTGGTGTTTACAGACAATAAATGGAGCGGACGAAGGGTCTCGAACCCTCGACCTTCGCCTTGGCAAGGCGACGCTCTACCAATTGAGCTACGTCCGCATGTGGTAACAAATTCTCTTTTCTGTTGTTGTAAAAACTGGTGAGCCATGAAGGACTCGAACCTTCGACCCTCTGATTAAAAGTCAGATGCTCTACCAACTGAGCTAATGGCTCGTACATGGTGGCTCGGGACGGAATCGAACCGCCGACACGAGGATTTTCAGTCCTCTGCTCTACCGACTGAGCTACCGAGCCAAACTTATTTGATTCGCCATTCCCGAAAAGAAAATGGCGGAGCTGACGGGACTCGAACCCGCGACCTCCGGTGTGACAGACCGGCGTGAACTCCAACTTCACCACAGCTCCATTTGAAAGGATCCTGACTATTGTCATTCCTTCAAAACTGAATACGCATGTTTGCTAAAGAATGTGTGGATAAGTCCTCGACCGATTAGTATTCGTCAGCTCCACGTGTTACCACGCTTCCACACCGAACCTATCAACCTCATCGTCTATGAGGGGTCTTACCAGCTTGCGCTGTGGGAAGTCTCATCTTGGAGGGGGCTTCACGCTTAGATGCTTTCAGCGCTTATCCCGTCCGCACATAGCTACCCAGCTGTGCCACTGGCGTGACAACTGGTGCACCAGCGGTGCGTCCATCCCGGTCCTCTCGTACTAAGGACAGCTCTCCTCAAACTTCCTACGCCCGCGACAGATAGGGACCGAACTGTCTCACGACGTTCTGAACCCAGCTCGCGTACCGCTT
>NZ_CP069127.1:5902500-6166741 GCF_016811915.1 Brevibacillus choshinensis
AGATAAAAGACCACGAGAGCGCCAATTCCGTAAATCAGGCCGAAGCGCTGCGTCGGATCAAAGATCGGATAGATCATCAGAAACGTGCATAGTCCGAGACACAGAAGCGGCATGACCGGATAAAAGGGCGCTGCGAACTGCAGCTCCTCCACCTTGCCCCCCTCGCGCAAATACTGGCGGCGGAAATTGAATTGGGAAAGGGCGATTCCCATCCAGCAAAAGGTGACGGCGATCCCGGATACGGACATCAAAAGCACGTAAACCGTATCCGCTGCCAAGACACTCGTCAGAAGAGACAGAAGCGAAAACGCCAAGGTCATCAGCAAGCTGTTGAGCGGCACGCTCCGTTTGGTCAGTTTTCCGAAGACGGGATGCGCCATGTTGCTATGGGACAGCGCCCACAGCAGTCGCGTCGCTGCGTACAGACACGAGTTTCCTACGGACAAGAGCGCGGTCAAGATAACGAAATTCATGATATCGGCTGCAAAGGGGATCCCTACTGCATCGAATACCGTGACAAACGGACTTTCCAAAAGGCCCAGCTCACTGGATGGGAAAAGTGCGGACAAGATCGTGACAGAAGCGACATAAAAGACGAGAATGCGGAAAATGACATTGCGTATGGCTCTCGGAATGTTTTTTTGAGGGTTTTCGGTCTCGCCAGCGGCAATCCCGATCAATTCGGAGCCCTGATAGGAGAAGACGACATTCATCATGGTGACAAAGACGATGCTGATGCCAAACGGGAACAGGCCCCCGTCTGCGGAGAAATTGGAGAAGAACGGAGCTGGTCTGCCTTCCATGCTGACCATCCCAAAGATGGCTCCCACACCCACAATAATGAAAATGATAACCGCCAATACTTTGATTCCCGCAAACCAATACTCGGTTTCGGCAAACCCTTTGGTCGTCAGGGCATTAAAGCTGAACAGCAATACGATGAATACGGCGCACCAGATCCAGACCGGTGTATCCGGAAACCACCTTTGCATGACCATGCCCGCAGCGGTAAACTCTACACCCGCAGTGGTCGCAGATCCCAGCCAATACATCCATCCGAGCGTAAACCCGCTCGCCGGGCCAATATACTTGGCAGCATACGTCTGGAACGAACCGGTTACCGGCATCTTGACGGACAGCTCTCCCAGGCATGTCATGACCAGGTACAAAAGCACGCCGCCGATGATATACGCCAAAATCGCGCCGCCCGGTCCTGCTTGGTTGATGGTATAGCCTGCATTCAAAAACAGGCCCGTCCCGATCACGCCGCCCAGCGAAAGCATAAACAAATGGCGGCTTTTCATCGAGCGCTGCAGTTGTTGGTCCTTCTCATTCCCAAGGCTCATACAGTCCCTCCCTTTTCACTTCACTCACGTCCTGTCTGTACTGCTTTCAGATCATGAACTGCCTGCCTTAAAAGCGCAGGGACAGGCAGCTCAGGCCTCCGTCTTGTTTGCGGAACTCTGACATATCACACTCAATCACGCTGTAGCCGGCTTCCGTGAGTTGCTGTTTGGTCGTATCAAAGCCTTTGGGGATGATGACATGATCGTTGATGCGGATGCAGTTGGCGGAGTATTCGTCCTCCTTGCCAACGACAATCTGCTTGAAGCCTTTGAAGTCATCCGAACCGATGAACTCGCCTGCCAGCACCAGCGTGTTGTTGCCCAAGTAAGCGATTCCAGTTTTCAGATGAAAAAACTCCTTCAGCGGTACGATCGTTGCTCCATAGCCGTATTTGCCCAGAATGCTCTTGAGCTGTTCTGCACCTTCCTGATTCGTGCGCGCGGACAGGCCGATGTAGTAATGATCGTCCACTTGCATGACATCGCCGCCGTCCAGATAGCCGGGGGATTCGATGTACTCGATGGTTTCATAAAACTGGGGAATGACTCGCTTCATATCCTCGATCTCGCCGTTGCGGCTGGCAGCTCCCGGATTGGTGATCACGGCGCACTTCTCGGTCAGTACAGCGGTGTCCTCGACAAACGTCGAGTCAGGGAACTGCTCGTCTGCTTCCAGGACGGTCACCTTCAGTCCCGCCTTTTTCAATGCCTCGATATATTCGCCATGCTGCTTCCACGCCAGCTCCAGATCAGGGGTGCCGAGGTCAGAGGTGGTCAGTCCGTTGACATAGCTCTTGCTTGGTTTTTTTACAATCGCACGAGTAAAGATCATTTCGTCGCTGCTCCCTTCGCTTTGCGGTTTCGGTATGGTTTTCTCTCCACTCTATCTTGGACGTCTAGCTTCTGGCTAACGGCGATGTCAGGCAGGTTGGGCCTCCCGTTCCTTTATAGGTAATCTCGGTTCCCTTGTACTCCATCACTTCCACGCCTTCTTGTTCCAGCAATCGCTTCGTCACAGGATTCCCGGCTGACAGGATCACTTTCCGCGGGCCGATCGCGAGGACGTTGCAGCCCAGATTGTCGTATTCATCATCCGGTACTTCGATGAGCTTGACTCCTCTTTGGATCAGAAGCTCACGGAAGAAAATCGGCATGAGCTTGGAGTAGACCACAGCCAAATCTTTGTCGACATAGCTGATGATCGACATCAGATGCAGGCATTCATCGGGGCCGTTGCCATGCGGAAGCGGTACGACGATACATTCATCCACGATGTCCGCCACGAGCTCTCTCAGCTGACGAATTCCCTCATCATTGGTTCGGTACCCTCTCGCCACGGCGATGGTCCGCTCGTCCATCCAGACGACGTCGCCGCCCTCCACGAGACCATCTCCCTGGATTTCGCCAAGAATGGGAATGCCGATGCTCGCAAAGTAGTCACGAACCGCCTCTGGTTCCCCTTGGCGCAGCTTTTTCCCCGGGTGGAGCAGGATCGCTCCCTTTTTGGTAATCTTCACGGAGTCATGCGCATAGATCGAGTCTATTCCTGTCCGCTCATCGGCGGGCAAATAACGGATGTCCGGAACGTGCTGCTTCAAGAGCGCTTCAAACTGCTCGTATTCCCGAACCGCTTCGTCATAGTCAGGGCATGTCACGTAATTGTACTCTCGCCAATGACGGTTCAAATGATCTTGACTGATAAACGCGTCTTTGGGGTGTTTCACCATGATGCTCTCAATCGCACCGTACATGGATTGGCAGCCGTACTTCACCAATTCGGTCACCTCATTTGCCGTCTATTATCTTTCCGCATTGTGGAATTATTTCCATAATGCGAAATTACACTCTTAATGTAAAATAGTTTGAAATTTTTTGTCAATGGATTTTTCATTTCAGGGACCGTATTGATTCGTCCAAAAAATTCTGATAGATTGGAACAAGAAATAGCCCGGCAAGTCACCTGCAAAAGGCTGAACTTGCGGCATGACTTAGGGGGAAACACGTTGGTACAATCGATTGACCGCGCGATGAGCATCATTCACGTACTGGTCTCTGACGAAAACAAACCGCACTGGTCCATCTCAGAGATCGCGGATCAGACTGCTCTCCCGCTCAGCACGGTTCATCGCTTGATCAGCACCTTGATGCAGTACGGGCTGATCATGCAAATCCCGGAAACCAAACAATACAAGCTCGGCTATACCTGGATGGAGATCGGATTGCGCCTCCTCGACAAGATCGATACGCGCGCTGTTGCCCGCTCCGTCATGGAGCTGCTGGCCTCTGAAGTAAAGGAAACCGTTTACTTGAGCATCCCGCACGGCACGAGTGCCATCGTCCTCGAACGAGTAGAGGGTCCCATGACTGTGCGGATCATAGACAATCTCGGGGAGCGTATTCCGCTTCACATCGGCGCAGCAAATAAAACGATGCTCGCGAATATGGATCCCGCGGAAGCCAAAAACATCGTGGCCCAGCTCATCCCGGACCCCGAAGCACAGCGCGAGCTTTTGGATCGCTTGCCTGTCATCAAACAAAATGGATATGCGGTCAGTTACGGCGAAAAAACAGAAGGCACCGCTTCGATCGCATCCCCTATCATCGGCTACAACCACAAAGTAGTCGGCGCTTTGAGCATTGGCGTTCCCAGCTATCGGATCACCGATGACCGCTTGGCCGTCTTGATCGAAAAAGCCAAGCAAGGCGCTAAGGAAATCTCCCTCAAGATCGGCGGACTTCCTTAATTTTTTTATCCATAATGCGGAAAACATTTTCATATAACGGAAAAACGGAGGCATTTCACATGGGCAAATGGCAAACAAAAGAGCAGTTGATCGATCTTCTTTGCAATATCGTCAGCATTCCTAGCGTGACAGGCTCTGCCGCCGAAAAACAATTGCCGGCTTATGTCGTGGAGCAGCTGCGCACGCTCCCCTATTATCAAGCTCACCCCGACCACGTACGTGCCAATCCCACGGAAGATGGCCGCCACTTTGTAACGGCTTTGGTCAAAAAAGAAGGGGTTCGCGATACCATCATTCTCGTCAGCCATTTCGATGTTGTCGATGTCGAGGATTACGGCGAGTGGCGCACCCATGCCTTTGATCCGCAAACACTCACTCCCCTGTTCCAAGCGAATGCAGCCGACATGCCCGCAGAGGTACAGCACGATCTGCGGACAGGCAACTGGCTGTTTGGCCGCGGAACGATGGACATGAAATGCGGTCTTACACTCCATATGTCGATGATCGAGCGTGCGTGTGAGGGAGAATTCGATGGGAACATCCTGCTTTTGACCGTGCCTGATGAAGAGGTCAATTCCGTCGGGATGCGCGCCGCTGTCCCTGCCCTGCTGGCACTCGCAGAGGAATTTGATCTGACCTACAAAACGGTACTGAACTCAGAGCCGATGTTTTCCCGTTATCCCGGCGACCAAAACAAGTACCTGTATACGGGCTCTATCGGAAAAGTGCTTCCCGGCTTCCTCTGCTACGGAAAGGAAACGCATGTGGGCGAGCCATTTGCCGGCTTGAACGGAAACTTTATGGCTTCCCAGCTCACCTGCGAGCTGGAACTTAACACCTCTTTTTGCGAGATCGTCGAGGGAGAAGCATCTCCACCGCCGACCAACCTGATCCAGAAGGACCTGAAAAAAGAGTACTCGGTGCAAATCCCGCACCGCGCCGTTACCCTATTCAATCT
The DNA here is from genome assembly GCF_016811915.1 of Brevibacillus choshinensis. Taxonomy (NCBI): domain Bacteria; kingdom Bacillati; phylum Bacillota; class Bacilli; order Caryophanales; family Paenibacillaceae; genus Brevibacillus; species Brevibacillus choshinensis. The sequence goes on from NZ_CP069127.1 coordinate 5,907,549, forward strand.
GTTCCTGCTCGAGAAACGCATGGAGGATGTCGTCGAACCGCTGCTGCAGGCGGCTAGAAGGGTGGCGGATCAGTTAAAACAAACGTATGTCAGACACGCTAGCCTTTTCGCGAAAAATGCTGCCTTTACGCCTCGGGACCTGTCCATCCAGGTCATGACCTACGAACAGCTTTACGCTTATGCCGTGCAGACATACGGGGAAGAAAAGCTCAGACAGCTTCAGGCTGAAGCCGTGGCCAACCGAGGAGACAAGGATGACCGCGACATGACGATCGAGCTCGTCGATCAGCTGGCGATTCTGTGCAAGGAATTGTCGCCGATGATCATCCTGTTCTTTGCTCCGCCGTTTTATCCTGCGGTCAGCTCGCGCAATCATCCCGGCATCTTGCGCACAGAGACAGAAATGAAAACCTACGCGCGCGAGCGGCACCAGGTCACGCTGGTGAACCAAAACTACTTTGGCGGCATTTCCGACCTAAGCTACGTCGGCCTGCAATACCCGGCAGCGTCCATGCAGCCACTGGTCGCGAATATGCCCATGTGGAACCAGGGCTACTCGATCCCGCTCCAAGAGCTGGAAGCCTTTGATGTCCCGGTCATGAATTTCGGACCGGTCGGACGCGACGCCCATCAATGGACGGAACGACTCGATGTGGACTACGCCTTTGATACCTTGATGGATATGCTGCCGCGCTGCATCCAGTCTCTGCTGAAATAGCCATTGGGTTATAATGGAGAAAACCGAACAAAAGGAGGCCCCTTTCATGCAATTTGAAGCCAAGGAAAACGGATTTGTGACCCATCTGTCTTACGGCGACCTGCACGTGTCCGGCGACGAGCAATACGGCTTTCGCCCGTTTCAGCTGATGGTGTCATCCATCGCCGTATGCAGCGCCGGTGTGCTGCGCAAAGTGTTGGATAAAATGAGAATGCCCTGCACCGATATGAAAGTCACGGCCGATGTCGTGCGGAACGAAGAGAAGGCAAACCGGATTGAAAAGATTCATCTGCACTTCATCATCAGTGGAGAGAATCTGCAGCAAGAGAAAGTGAAAAAAGCGATCGAGGCCTCCCGCAAAAATTGCCCGATGGTTCAATCGGTTCAGGACAGCATCGAGATCACGGAATCGTTCGAACTCGTTGTCTAACAGAAAAAAACCGCTCCAGAGTTGATCCGGAGCGGTTTTTTCATTAGGCGACCTGCTGATTGGCTGCTGCCTGCTTTTTCTCTTTGCTGTCTGGAATGATCAGGTTGAGGATCACCGTGGCCAGCGCCCCCACCGTGATACCCGAGGACAGGATGTAGTTTGCGAAATCCGGTACGCCATTCAACGCTTCTTTCGGCAGCACCGTTACCGCAATCGTGCACAGAATAGGCAATCCGATGACCATCATGTTGCGGTCATCGATCGAGATGTGCTGAATCACCTTGATGCCGTTCGCAACAATCGCGACGCATACGATCCCAAAAATCCCGTTGATCACAGGTTCAGGAATGCAAGTGATCGCAGTCGACAGCTTCGGCACGAGGCCGAGAGCGACCAGAATGATGCCCCCTGCCATAATCGCCATGCGGCTGCCTACCCCCGTAACAGCGATCAGGCCTGCATTGGAGGAATAACCCGTCGTCGGCGTACCGCCAAACAGAGCCCCGATCAAGCACCCCAGCCCTTCACCGACCGCAGCACGATTCAAGCGCTTCTCAGTCAGCTCGCTATCCGTCACAGTCGAGACAACAAACCAGGTACCTGTGGTTTCAATCATGATGATCATGTAGACAAAGAGCATCGTCAGTACGGCGCTGAAGTCAAATACAGGTGCACCGTACGGGAAAAACTTCGGCAGCGACAGCCAGCTCGCTTGTCCTACCGGGCTGAAATCCACCGTTCCAAAGAATGCTGCAGTGATCGTACCCACTGCGATGGCGATCAATACAGACACCAGGCGGAAAAACGTTCCCGCTACTCTGGCTCTTTTACCTAGCAGCATGCATGTTACCAGAACGAACGCAGATACAGCCGCAATCAGGACGTTGGTCCAAATGTCTCCCGGAGAGTGGTAGATATTTCCCATGCCAATCGGCATCAGTGCGATTCCGACGATGATAATGACCGTTCCCCCTACCAGGGGCGGAATGAACCTCTGCACCGCTTTGGCAAACCACTTCAACGGATAGCCCATGAGCGCCATCAACAATGCACCCGGGATCAAGCTCCCGATCATGGCACTTAGTCCAAGCTTGCTGCCGATAGCAGCCAAAGCGCCGATCGGCACGTATGAGGGCCCCTGCACGACAGGCAACCGCAGCCCAAAGCCTGTCTGGATCAACGTACCGATCCCTGTCGCCAAAAAGCACATCTGAATGAAAAAGGACGTACCCGATGCGTCCATCGTCAGCAAGCCAGCAATAATGATAGGAGCAATATACAAGTCCATGGCCAGCACGTGTTGCATTCCGAGCAAAAAGGCTTTGCTGATACTGATTTTCTCATCGACGCCCACCACAAGCCCCGCGCTATCGCGACGTTGTTCCACTTTCGAACAGCCTCCCCAATTACGTTCAATAGTAAATAACGAACATTATAACGCAGATTATAAATTATTATTCTTGTTTTTTGCAACAAAAATTAACTAATATTCACATGAAATATAGTATCGTTCGTGTTTTTGTTGATTTGCAGGAATGAACCCGCTACAATAGTGGAGAGTGTGTCCCAAGTCCTATCGTTATCGAGTTATCCATAAAGGAGTGTCCGATAGATGATCGTCCAAGATACCGTACTGCGAAATGAGTGGATTGTTGCCTGCCGTTCGATCGATGTAGGAGATCGTCCTCTCCAGGTCACCATGATGGGAGAGCGGGTAGTCATTTTCCGCAATGAACAAGGCATCCATGCCTTCAAGGACCTCTGTATTCACAGAGGGGCAGCTTTGTCTCTCGGCTGTGTCCGTGACGGCAAGCTCGTCTGCCCCTATCACGGCTGGGAGTACGAAGCGTCCGGTGCCTGTGTGAAGATTCCTCAGCTCCCCGAACATCAGGCGATTCCGGGAAAAGCTCGGGCGATTTCGTATGGCTGTGCAGAGCGCTACGGCTTCGTCTGGGTCAATCTGAACAACAATGCGCCTGACTTCTTTTCCCTGCCGGAATTTGCTGCTCCTGGCTACCGCAATGTCATTTGGGGTCCGCAAACCGTGGCAGCCAAACCGCCTCGGGTGGTTGAAAACTTCCTCGATGTCGGCCATCTCGCCGTCGTGCACGAGGGCTACCTCGGAGTCGCGACACATATGGAAATCGGTGACTACCACGTACATCGCGATGAAAACGGGATTCGCACCGACGAAATCGCCGTGTTCCAGCCTGATCCAGACGGCACCGGACAAGCCAAGCACGTGTACTACACCTACGAGGTGCTCCGTCCGCTGACAGTGAAGTTCACGAAGCGCGACCGGGAAAACAACAATGAAATGTCCATCCTGCTGACCGTCCTACCTACGGACGAGAACCAGTCAGTGGCGTACGGCGTCCTGTCGTTCAACTACGAAACCAATCTGTCCGATGAGGAAATCAACAAGTTCCAGGACATGATTTTTGCACAGGACAAGCCGATCGTGGAAAATCAGAAACCCGAGGATCTGCCCCTCGATCTGCAGGTCGAGCTGTCCTTGAAATGCGACCGCGCCAGCATCGCTTATCGCCAGTACCTGGCTGAGCTGGGAGTCAAGCTGGGTACCGCTTAAGCCTACGCAAAAGACCCGCCAGCCTTGTCATCGCGCAAGGTAGCGGGTCTTTCTTCTTTATAAAATGGGTGATAGCAACCTCGTGAGGGATTCCTGAATCCGCGAGCGTACCGGTCGGTTCAAATACTCCTCCATCGTCATTTCCCGGCAGTCGGCGAGGTCCGCCACAAACAGCTCCTCGAGCTTTTCCGCCATTCTCGTATCATACAGAAATGCGTTGGATTCGAAGTTTAGCTTGAAGCTGCGAATGTCGATATTCGCAGTGCCAACCGAGGAGATCTGCGTATCGACCACGATCGTCTTGGCATGCATGAATCCTTTTTCGTACAGATAGCACCGGACCCCGCTTTTCAAGAGCTCTCCCAAGTAGGAGTGCGTGGCCCAAAAGACCATCAAATGATCCGGCTTTCCTGGCACCATCACACGGACGTCCACACCCGACATGACCGCCATTTTGAGGGCAGTCAGGATGCTGTCATCCGGAATGAAATACGGGGTTTGCAGGTAGATTTTCTTTCTCGCCTTGTAGATCATTTTTAAGTAAGCATGCTTGATCTGCTGCTTTTCTGAGTTTGGGCCACTGGATACGATTTGGAGGCCAATTCCTTTTTCCAAGCCATGCATCTCCGGAAACAGGGAGAGTGATTCCGCCAGCCGCTTTGGCGATGACAAATTCCAGTCCAGGAAAAAGCGAGCCTGCAGCATGTAAACGACTTTTCCTTCCATCCGCAAATGCGTGTCGCGCCAATACCCGAGCTTTTTCTTCCCCAAGTATTCGTCTCCAATGTTAAAGCCGCCGATATAGCCGATCTTCCCGTCGATGATCGTCAGCTTTCTGTGATTCCGGAAATTGACGCGAAAGTTCAGGAGCGAAAAAGAAGCCGGGAAAAAGGAAACGGCCTCCCCTCCCGCGTCCAGAAGAGGCTTGAAATACCGTGAAGGAATTCCCGCCGACCCTACCGCATCGTACAGCAGCCTGACCTGCACGCCTTCCGATGCTTTTTTGACGAGCAGATTCATCAGCTCCGTACCCAGCTCATCATTGCGGATCGTGTAATACAGGAGATGGATATGTTCGCGAGCCTCCGCGATCTTTTGCAGCATGTCGTCGAACAGGCTGTTCCCCTCAATAAAGATCCGCACGCTGTTATCCTGCGTGTAGTACGCTCCATCGCTGACGACATTCATATAAATCATGTCGCGATGACGTTCCATGGCGGGGTCATTGACTTCCAGATTCCCGCTCTCCAGCAGCTGCTTCTGCCTATCAACAGCCGCTCTGAAGTGGGAGAACTCCCCTTCCTTCAGGCGGTAAAGCTTCTTTTTGCTCAGCTTTTGTCCGAAGACCAAATAAACGATAAATCCGATACCCGGAATGAACAGCAGGACCATCAACCAAGCCCAGGTGGCCGCGATATTGCGCCGCTCCATGAAAATCAGAACAGCGGCCAAGATCACATTGCCGATTGATATGACCGCAACGAATTGTTCCAGCAACAAGATTACCCCACATCCACAAATAGGATTTCTCCCATTTTACACCATACTTCCCCAAGTTTCATCTTTGCTGCAAACCGTACGGATTCACGATTCGAAAACGCGGCTGCGCCACCTTCGTTGCCCTTATTAAAAAAACCCGGCTCTGCTCGAACCGGGTATGGTCTATCCTCTCTGTCCTTTTTCTTCGAGGGCGGGCTTTTAAGCCAGATGCAGCTGGCCCTTTTTCATGATGAGTCGGTCATCCAGATAGACATCAGGTTCCTTCACGACGAGATCGATGTGGACTCCGGCTACAATCGTACCGCCGAAGGTATTGTTGCTGCCAAATGCGACGTGAATGGTTCCATACACCTTTTCATCCTCCAGCACGACTCCGGTGATCCGCGCCTTGTCGTTGGTGCCGATTCCGAACTCGCCGAGCATGCGGCCATCCTGGTCTCCCAAGATTTGCAGCAGTCGCTCTCCTGTCGTCCCTTCCGTTTTGGTGATCCGTCCCTTTTCTACCGTCAGCAGAAGCGGGCTGTCCACTTTCCCGATACCGGAAATGGAGCCATCGACCAAAATCTGCCCCTCCGCAGAGCCTTCTACAGGTGCGATGTAAGCTTCCCCAGACGGGAGGTTCCCCGACTCGCCCGGATTGACGTACATTCCCGTGCTAGGCACGCCAGGACGATTGGCAATGGAAAATTGAAGACTCTTGCCGTCTTTTTCAATTCGCACAGTGCTCGCAGCAGTTAGCAGGTCGGTGACTTTCTCCGTCAAGATTTTCACTTGGGAATAGTCGGCTGCAATGGCACCTTCCAGGAACATGTCTTCCGTAATGCCCGGCATCGTCGCCAAGCGCGTTCCGTTGGCTGCTGCTTCCTTGCGTGCCTTTGTATGGGTCAGCGAATGCTCCGTGACACACACCACGACATCCGCATGCTTCATTGCTTCTGCTACGAACGCGGGAGGCTCCTGGCCGCTTTTTTCACGCTCCTGCATCACCAGGTATACCGACTCCGCTCCAAGCTGTCTCCCGGCCTCCCAGAGGGCTTCTCCCAGCTCTCTTTTGACATCATCGGCGACTACCAGAAAAGACTCTCCCGCTTTCAAATCCATGCAACTCGTCAGGATCCTCTTGCTGATTTCGATTAGTTTCATGTGTCTCATCCTTTCGACCTGATTCCGAAACGCTTGTTTCACGCTTCTCTTTCTTCGTCATCCCCATCGAGACTCCTGCCCCGTCATGTCATGCAGGTATCTCTACTATACCACTCCACGCCAAAAGGGCCGCCACATGGGCAGCCCTCCACAATCTCGTTTCTATGTTATCCAAAGGACAACCATTCTATTGGACAGCCACCTTCATGACCGCTCTCACAGAGTCAGCCGATTTATCCAGCGCTGCCTTCTCTGCGGCTGTCAGATCCAGCTCGATGACTTTCTCGATCCCGCCAGCACCGAGAAGTGTCGGTACGCCGAGATAGAGATCGTTGTAGCCGTATTCACCCTGCAGATACGCGATGGATGGGAGAATGCGCTTTTTGTCTTTGAGGATCGCCTCCGTCATCTGCACCAGGGAAGCAGCAGGCGCGTAGTACGCCGATCCGTTTCCGAGCAGGCTGACGATCTCTCCCCCTCCTTTGCGGGTTCGCTCCACGATCGCATCCAGGCGCTCCTGCGGAATCAATTTGTCCAGCGGAATGCCGCCAGCGTAGGAGTAGCGCAGAAGCGGCACCATGTCATCGCCGTGTCCACCCAATACAAAGCCCGTCACATCTTCGACCGAAACGTTCAGCTCCATCGCGACAAAGGTGCGGAAGCGAGCGGTATCGAGAACGCCGGATTGACCGATGACGCGGTTTTTCGGGAAGCCGGATGTTTTGTAGAACGTATAGGTCATCGCATCCACCGGGTTGGACAGGACGAGTACGATGGAGTTCGGGGCATACGTTTTGACTTGCTCGGCAACCGAGCGCATGATGGATGCATTGGTAGCTACCAGGTCGTCGCGGGACATGCCCGGCTTGCGCGCGATACCCGCCGTAATGATGACGATATCCGAGCCCTCGATATCTCTGTAGTCGGAGGTGCCGACGATGGTCGAATCAAAACCCAATACAGGCGAGGACTCCATCATGTCGAGCGCTTTTCCCTTGGTTGGGTTCTCCAGCTGCGGGATATCTACCAGCACGATGTCTCCCAGTTCCTTTTGGGCCAGGATGAATGCGGTAGTCGCTCCTGTAAATCCGCTGCCGATCACGGCTACTTTTTTTCTGCGAAATGTCATGATGAACCCTCCTCGTCATGGTTTGGATGTCAATTAGAGTACCAGCTTTACACCGCTGGCCTTTTGTTCCAGCATCTTGCTCAGAATGGTGCCGATGTGAGCGCCCGCCTCAATCGGCGACGTTCCCTGCCGATGGATATTGGAGATGACCGTACGTTCGGACTCGACCATGCCCTTGCGCGGGCGATAGCACATGTAGGCGCTCATGGAGTGAGCCGTTACGAGACCCGGCCTCTCGCCAATCAAGAGCACCAACACCTCGGGCTGCAGCAGCTCGCCGATGTGATCCATGCTCGCAACCCGGCCGCCTTTGACGAAAAACGGTGTGCCGCAGGTCAATCCGTAGCTTTTCAGGGAGTCGGTCAAGGATGGAAGCACGTCTCGCAAGTTGGCGTCCACGGCACTGGCACTCAGACCGTCTGACACCACGATTTGCACCTCGGGTTTCTTTTGACAACGCTCCAGAATCATTCGAACGCTTTCGTCATTGAGCACACGCCCCATGTCGGGACGCTTCAGGTAATTCTCGGTATTGTCGTATTGCGTTTCAACCGTAAACAGGGAAAACTCGTCGAGCAGAGACTGCTGCACCTCACCGTAAACCGCGTCCACTGCCGCCGCGTGATCGCGTCTCAGCTGGAGCATGGTCTTGGTCAGCGGCCGTACCCCTGTGCGCCATACGCCAATGCGGGCAGGCGTGCTTTCCAACAGCTCGGAAAGCCCATCCTTCCACTTTGGATTCGGTACATGAGCCGTTCGTTCCGGTTCTGCATGAACAGGCAGCTGACCGAAGCTACCGGATGCTGCTCCCGCGTTTGACACTTCTGCCTGCTTTGTCTCTGCCACGCTTTTCGTCTCCTCCATCTTCACGAGCTGCTGCGAAGGAGCTGATGGTGCCATTTCACTCAGTTTTTTCTGCAGCTCGGCCACTACCTTGTCTACTAAAAAGTCCAATTGCTGTTCCATCCATCTATCACCTCCCGGATTACATGAAAATCGTCGGATCCCCAGCGATAGCCGTCAGCTTGCCGTTCTCCATAATCCCCATCTTTTCCAGCCACTTCTCAAAGGCTGGCGCAGGGCGCAGACCGAGCACTTCCCGGAAAGCAGCGATATCGTGGAAGCTGGTCGATTGATAGTTGAGCATGACGTCGTCTGCCATCGCCACTCCGATGACAAAGTTCACACCCGCCGCCGAAAGCAGAATCCCCAGATTGTCCATATCGTTCTGGTCCACTTTCATATGGTTGGTGTAGCACACGTCACAGCCCATCGGCAGTCCGTGCAGCTTGCCCATGTAGTGGTCTTCCAATCCGGCACGAATGACCTGCCTGCTGTCGTACAAATACTCCGGTCCGATAAAGCCTACGACCGTATTGACGATAAACGGCTGGTACTTGCGGGCGAGACCGTAGCAGCGCGCTTCCATCGTCACCTGGTCGATGCCGAAGTGCGCTTCCGAGGAAAGCTCGGAGCCCTGGCCCGTCTCGAAATACCAGAAGTTCGGCCCTGTGGAGGTTCCCTCTTTTCGCATCAGCTCATCCGCTTCATCCAGCAGAGCGACGTCGATTCCGAATGCCTTGTTCCCTTTTTCGCTGCCCGCGAGGCTCTGGAAAATCAGATCGGCAGGCGCTCCCTGACGGATGGCGCGCATCTGCGTAGAGACGTGTGCCAGGACACAGTTTTGGGTCGGAATATCCCACTTGTTCATCACGTCCTTGGTCATCATCAGAATGTCCTTGACGCTATCCGACGTATCAATCACCGGGTTGATTCCGATGACCGCATCCCCGATTCCGTAGCTCAGCCCCTCGTAGAGGGCTGCCTTGATCCCTTGCACATTGTCAGAGGGATGATTCGGCTGTACCCTTGCAGCCAGCACGCCCGGCTGACCGATCGCGGTGTTGCAGTGAGTAACGTTGCGGATCTTGGCCGCTGCCGTGATCAGATCAAGATTGCTCATCAGCTTGGTTGTCGCCGCGATCATTTCGCTGGACAATCCGCGGCTGATTCGTTTGATTTCGGCGTCGCCTGCCTGATGGCTCAAAAGATACTCGCGCAGCTCAGCCACGCTCCAATTTTTGATTTCAGTGTAGATCTTCTCGTTGATCCCCGCTTCGATCACACGGGAGACCTCGTCCTCCTCGGCAGGCAGCAGCGGATTGTTGCGAATATCCGCCAGCGTCAGGTCGGCCAGCACTTGCTTGGCTGCCACGCGTTCGCGGGAATCGGCTGCGGCGATGCCTGCCAGTTGGTCACCTGATTTGTCCTCGTTTGCCTTTGCGAAGATTTCTTTTAGATCACGAAATTGGTAGGTCTGTCCGAGTACGGTCGTTTTCAAGTTCATCGCGTTCACCCCTTTTCATTTGGCCTCTCATCAAAGGCAAGCGTTTTTACCACGACAGGGATGATCGTTCCGGAAATCGGCTCTCCCAAGTCAATGTAATCGCCGTATTCTACTCGCACCTGATCGATGCAAATGATTTCTGGTTTCCCACTGCAGCGCAGCGCCAATGCCTGCCCCAGCGCTTTGGCCATATCTGTCTCGCAGATGACGACCATCGTCTGACTTTCGGGAAAGGTGCGCCGGTATTGATCCGAAAGCTCCTGGGCGATGGACTGCAGCAGCTGATACGAGCAATATCCGATCCCCGATAAGGAGAGAGCGAAGGGGATGCCTGAGGTTTGATCAAACAGGCGTACCCCGAGGTCGTACACCGCCGTTACCTCCTGCCTCAGCTTTGCCGGGTCGGACAAATGATCGGGGGACAGCTCCAGCTTGAGGATGGGGATATTGCGGATCGGCAGCAGCTCAGCCTTGATGTGCACCGTCGAACCGCTGATTTCCGTGCTCTGCATGCCCGCCCCGATCACGGTCGCTCGCACGGTTTGTTCCGGATCGACCCAGCGTACCGGGTATGTCCCCTGTTCTCTCTCCTGCTGCAGGACGGCCCCGAGCATCGGACCAAAATCGCCATATCGGCTTACATCAGCGATGGTCTTTACCGGCTGTCCTGTCATCAGCTGCCCCACTCCACCGGATACGGACAGCTCCTCGACCGAAAATGCCTCTCTCAGGTGGTGGCCGAGCACCAGCAATCCGGATACCTCCCTCTCACGGCCGGTGAGGTAGTCCAGCATGCTTCTCGCCATTTCCCCGGCAATTTCCCGGATTCTCTCCACCGACATTTCCTGCCCAGGGTCCACGCGCAGTTTCTTTGCCGCAAGCCATGCCCGGATGTTGGGGGACACGTACTGAACCAGCCCGTGCGCATTCAACCGAATGAGTCTCCCTCCCACGTGAAAGGTCACCGTGGCGATGGCTTTGCCTCGGGAAAAGTAGGCGGCGTTGGCCGTTCCTCCCCCGATGTCCACATTCACAATCGTCCCTTGAATGGCCTGCGACCTTTTTTCCGCGCCTGCCCCCTTGCCCGCCAGTACGCCCTCCAGATCAGCTCCCGCTGTCGCTACCACGAAGTCGCCGGAGCGCTCTGCCAGCAAATGGACGATGTGCTGAGCGTTCTTTTTGCTGGCCGTCTCGCCCGTAATGATGACCGCGCCCGACTTGATATCAGACAGGCTGATCTTGGCCTTCTCGTATTCCGCTCCCAGAATCGCACCGATGCCATCCGCGTCGACTTCGTCAAAGCCCAGCAAGGGTGTGGAATGAACTTCACTCGCATAAAGCAGCTGCCGCTCGACGATCTGATAGCGAGGCAGCGAAAAGGTGCTGGACATACGCCCCAATCGCAACCGGCTGACAATCATTTTGGTAGTGCTGGTCCCCACGTCGATCCCGACGCTCTGGATCCATTGTTCATCCATACGAACCTCCTCGAGCCATAGACATGCCTGTCGGGCTTACCTGAATGAAAAAACGCCTGAACAGCCGGAACCTTGCCTCCGGACTCATTCAAGCGCCTTTGCTCTCTTTCCTATCTACTTGTCACCGCTCTAACAGAACGACGTTATCTTCAAGAATGGGCCTCGATGGCTTGCTCACCGGACAAAATTTCTTCTGCCAGCTTGGCAAGCGGCATGCGCCGTTGCATGCTTACCTGCTGAAGCCATTTGTAGGCAGCCTCTTCCTCCAGGGAAAGACTGCTCATCAGCTTTCCTTTTGCCTTCTCCACAGCTTTTCGATCCTCTATTTTCTGTTTCAAGGTGTGGATATCCTTCTTGAGCGCTACCACTTTCTCCTTTTGACTCAGGGCGATCTCTACTGCCGGAATGAGATCGTCCTCCGACACCGGCTTCACGAGGTAAGCGGTCACGCCTGCCTTGCGCGCATCCTGGACGAGTTCCTTTTGGCTGTAGGCCGTCAAGAGCAGGATCGAGCTGTCGGAAAAGGAACGGATGATCCCGCTAGCCTTGATCCCATTCAGTACAGGCATCTTCACGTCCATGATGATCAGATCCGGCTTGTGACGGTGCGCCTGCTCTACGGCTTCCTCCCCGTTTTTCGCCTCGGCGACCACCAAATACCCTTCATTTTCGAGCATCTCGCGCAGGTCCATGCGAATGATCGGCTCGTCATCCACTACCATAATCTTCGGCTGTGTCATCGTCATCCTCCTTTTGAATCGGATAGAGAATGGTCACCTCCGTACCGCCTCCGGTATTTCGGAAGTGCATGGTGCCCTCCAGGTCTTCCTTGACCAGGGTATCCACGATTTTCAGGCCCAGATGCCCTTTTTGCAGCACCTGCTCCATATCTTCAATGCCCACGCCGTCATCCGTGACCGACAGGCTGATGAAATCATCCTTGGTCACGAGCGCCACAGCGATGGTTCCTTCAGACTGATCGCGAAACCCGTGGATCATGCAGTTTTGGATCAGCTCGGTCACAATCAGCGCAAACGACGTTGCTTTGTTCGATGGCAGGTAAACCGATTCCCCTGCCACTACGACCTGTATAGCTTGCTCGGAACGCCTCATGGAAGAGACGATTATTTTCGATATTTTGGTCAAGATTTCTTTGAAATCGATCTGCTCCAGCCCATCCTGCGCCAAATACTCGTGGATGATGGCAATGCTGTTGATCCGGTTGATGCTTTCCCGGTATACCTTCTCGATTTCGGTGGATTGCGACCGCCTCATTTGCAGGCGCAAGAGACTCGCGATGGTCTGCAAATTGTTTTTGACGCGGTGATGAATTTCTTTGATGACGGCTGACTTGATCATCAGCTGCTTTTCCTTTTCCCGGATATCGGAAATATCCCGAAGAAGTATGATTCCCCCGATGATGTCGGGCTTGCGAGCGGCGGAAACCGCTTTCATCATAATGAAATGCTTGCCTCTCGACAGTTCCTCCTGGATGTACCCTCCGTGTCTCACGAAGTTTTCCGGAGAGACGCGCCACGAAAAGATGCGTTCGATGCTGACTCCCTTTTCCGGCTCTGTAAGGCCGATCAACGCGAGCAGCTTGTGGGCGCGGCCATTCACGTACGTAATGATGCCGGCCTGATCAAATAAAATCATCCCCTCGTGCATGAGCGAAGAGATTGGCATATCTGGCACAGCAAACTGAATCAGGGTCTCGCTCAGATGCTCAGTCGTTTCCTTCAGCATCTCCACGTTTTTTTCCTGTTCAACCTGCTTGGAAATATCCTGCTCCGTGATGAGTGTACCGATGGTTTCCCCAGCTGCATTCGTGATCGGCACGACACTCTGCCGCATGACGACCTGCTCCTGGGATACACCCCGCGAACCGATGACGGGCTTTCCCGTCGTCAAACAGTACATCACTGCCGGTTCATTTACCGCTGTGGCCAATTGCCCCACGACCGACCCGCTGTACATGGACCTGGCCGTGCCGGGTGAAGCCTGCGCGATGACCACCGCACAGCTTTTGTCGGCTGACGGGCAATCGATGAACATGTCCGCCTGGGACAAATCCGCAAAGATCTGCAGCTTGGAAGCCAGATCTTCTACAATCCGAATATCTTCCTCACTCAACGTGGTAGTCTGCTTGCACAATTCCCGTATGGTAAGCATACGAACCTCTTTTCACCTGCATGACGTTGGTATTGCCCTAATTTTCTCACAGACAGGCTCTAGCCGAAAAGAGGCTTATCGACAGGTAATATCTTGCAGAAATGTACGAAGCTCCAAGACTCCTTCCCCCGTATGAGAAGAGGTCCGGAAAATGTCCGCATTACCCAAGGACTGCCTCAAAAAGGCTTCGGCCCTATCCGGGTCTGCATTCGGATGATCGATTTTAGAGATCACCCCAACGCACTCTTGCGGAAAACCCTGCGAGAAGCCCGGCGGAAAATAGTTCCGGTCCCGAGTGGCATCCTGCACCATGACGACGAGCCCCGCCTCCAGAGAAGTCGCCATCAGCGTCCGGTAAAACATCGGGTTCTCACTGTACTCGCCCGGCGTATCGATCACCCAGTCACGATACTCCAACGCCTGCGTCTTTCTGGCAGGCTGCTCGTCATTGAACAGCGCTCGCACCAGGGAAGACTTTCCCGCCTCGATGGCGCCGATAATCATGACCCTTTTGCTCATGATTTGGTCACCAGCGCCGGCGTAAACCGCAATTTTCGGCTCAATACCTCGTTTACTGCTTCCACGGCCATCTCGACGGCGGAGACATCCCCGACCACGATGAGCGAACCGGTAAACCGGTCGAGGAAGCCCAGCTCCACACTCGCAGCCTTCGTCGCGATATCAGCGGCGATGATGGCCGTCTCTGTAGGAGTCAAGGTCAGGATGCCGATCGCTCCCGCTTCCTTGATCCCGAGCTTTGTGTAGAGCATGGCGTCCGGGTTGGCGATCACGTGAGCCAAGGTGACCTGTTTACCCGGAACAAATTCTTGGATCACTCTTGAACGTTCCTGCTCCATGTCTATCCCTCTCCTCCTGCTGCCCCCGGTACCTCGAATGAATCGACAATCCCCACGATTACAGCGTCGATAGGAACGCTGTTGCCAGAAAACAGGATGCGGGCAGGCGTACCGCGCGAGACGATGACCTGCTCGCCGATGCCGGCACCGATCCGGTCTGCTGCGATCACGGTCTGTCCGCCTTCCTCGCCGCGCCAGTCAATGGGCTGGACTACCATCAACTTCAGATTTTCCATGCCTGCTTCCTTTTGGGTCGCCCACACGCTTCCGATCACTTTTCCCAAAAACATGCGCTGATCACCCTTCTCATAGATAGCTGACGGTAATGCCGCGTTCTCTCATGCTGTCATGAGCCAATGGAGAGACGATCGCTCCTTTTTTGACGAGCAAGGTCGTATTGCGCAGCTGCGGCTGAGAACGAATCCAGTCAGCAGTCAGCAGCTTGCCGGAAAAGACTGCTTCCGCCTCATCCAAGGCTGTTAGAGCCGGCTGAGCGGGTTTGGCTTCTTCCTTTTGCAGCTGCGCCTTCAGCTTGGAAACGACACGCTCTGCCAGACGTTTTTGCTCGGTGAATTCGACACCCAGCTCTTTCAGCTCCTGTACATGGCGCTGGAACAGCTTTTCGTACGCAGGGGTCAGGGTCAGAGTCTGCAAGGTGCGGCGATCCGCCCGCTTGATACCCGGAACATCGGAGCCTGCGATAACGAATTTGCCGGTGACCAATGCCGAAAAGACGATTTCTGCCTTGATCGTTCCCTTGAGTCCGTTTGCAATGCGTGCTGCATTGTCGAGATCCAGCTCCGGAATGACGATGCCGACGTAATCTTTTGACACTTCCAGCGGAGCGGGGGCGTATTCATCCGCCGTCAGGATTTTACCCGCTCCGCCGCATTCGATCTTGTGCATGCCCAGCCACGAGGATGTCTCTCCATCCAGGAACAGAATGTCGTGGCAAATGCCGTGGTTTTTCAGGTGGATAAAATGATCGGTAAAGGCTTCGTGCGCCTGACTGTCACAAAAAACGTACAGGACACGGGGAGCTTGCTTTTTCTTTTCCTGATTCATCGATTGCAGGATTTCTTTTGTAATGGATGCGACCATCTCTTTGATGTCCATCAAGCTCTCACCTCCGGTAGCCGGAATAAAGCTGGCCGTTTTTGCCGATTACCTTTACCCGGTCGCCCGTTTTTAAATTGGCGGCGTTGCCTTCGTCCAAATCGACGTGGAAGTCCAGAGCAAAGCGCGGATTGACGCGAACCACGACATCCGGATACAAAATAGGACGATCCGTCTGCGTCTCCAAAATAAGGGTATCTCCGTCTTTCACTTGATAGAGCTCGGCTTCTTCGACCGACATGTGGACGTGTCTTTTGGCTACGATGACGCCTTTGGTCAGCACAACCGTTCCTTTTGCCGTTACCAGCACCATCCCTGGCGTGCCCTCGATGTCACCCGACATGCGTACAGGTGCGTGCACACCCAGCGCAAAGCCGTCAGTCCGGGAAATTTCCACTTGGGTCGCTCCGCGGGCTGGACCGAGAATGCGCACACCGTGGATGCTTCCTTTTGGACCGACCAGCGTCACCGTTTCCTGGCAAGCGAACTGGCCTGGCTGAGACAGCTCGCGCATCGGAGTCAACTGGTGCCCTTCTCCAAAGAGCCGCTCCACATCCTCCGGCGACAAATGCACGTGACGATTGGATACGCCAATGGGAATCTCTGCGATGGCCTCGGCAGCTTGATTGGCGGAAGGCTGCTGATGTTCTTCAAACGCTTTCACTTCAATCCCTCTTCCCTTCAAGTAATCTGCCGCTGCGGGGGTAATTTTGTCCCCTTTCTCCAAGAGAAAGGGGTTGGGGATGCCTGTTTTATGCATGGCCCTAAGGGATGTTTCGGTAATGACTGCCATACGGAATTACCCTTCGAGCTTTGGCAAGATCAATTCAATATCGCTGTGCGGGCGCGGGATGACGTGTACGGAAACGAGTTCGCCCACTTTTTCGGCAGCAGCGGCACCTGCGTCCGTGGAAGCTTTTACTGCACCTACGTCACCGCGAACCATCACGGTCACCAGACCGCCACCCACGTGTACTTTTCCGATCAGCTTCACGTTTGCCGCTTTTACCATCGCGTCAGCCGCTTCCACTGCTCCTACCAACCCTTTTGTTTCAACCATTCCCAATGCGGACATTTCTCCTGCCATTTCCTTTTCCTCCTTACATGTATAGACAAATTTTTAGTGGTTTAAGACGTCATTTCCGTCAAGACGGACTTGATGATGTTCTTGATCTCATCGCGGCTCAGCCCGATGTTCATCGAAGAGACTGCCTGCATGACTGCTTCTTCTGCTGTATGGTTATTCGGACTTGACTCAGCCGGCTTGGACTCCGGCATTTCCCGGATGCCGAATGCGACCCGCTTGACGTTGAACAAATGCTTCGGTCCGATATTGTCGGACGTAATGTTGTTGCCAAAGGATCCGCAGCCCAGGGTAAAGGACGGCTGAATGCCTGTGGTCGCTCCGATACCGCCAAACGTCGTTCCCGTATTCACCGGAATGCGGGATGCGGGCATCGCCTGACCGTACGCCGCGATGACGCTGTCGTCCTGAGCGTGGATACCGGCTGTGTGACCCAGACCGCCATGCTCCAGCAACTCCTGGCAGCGGGCAAAGGCTTCCTGCTGATCGTGCGCGGTGTACATCGCGAGGATGGGAGCCAGCTTTTCAACAGACAGCGGATACGCTTTCCCTACTCCTGTCTCTTCGGCGATAAACACACGTGTATCGGCTGGAATGGAGATTCCCGCCATCTGTGCAATCGTCTGAGGTGAGCGGCCGACGATCTTGGCATTGAGCGAACCGTTGACCATGATGATGGCTGCTACTTTTTCCTTTTCATGATCGTCCAGGAAATACGCGCCTTCGCGCTTCAGAGCTGCGATCATCTGGTGCTTGACCGACTCCTCGATGACCAATGCTTGCTCGGAAGCACAGATCGTCCCGTAGTCAAACGTCTTGCTCTGCACGATGCGTTTGGCTGCTGCCGCCGTATCCGCGCTGTGATGGATGTAAACAGGGACATTGCCAGGTCCTACCCCATACGCCGGCTTCCCTGAGCTGTACGCAGCCCGGACCATCGGCGATCCGCCAGTGGCGAGAATGACGTTGGTCAGCTTGTGCTTCATCAGCTCATTCGTCGCTGGCAGCGTCGGCTTGCTGACGCAGTGGATCAAACCTTCCGGCGCTCCTGCCTGCACTGCCGCCTGTGCCATGAGCTTGGCTGCTTCCAGCGTGCATGCTGCCGCGGACGGATGCGGGGAAAAGACAATGGCATTGCGAGCCTTGATGGCGATCATGGATTTGAAGATGACCGTCGATGTCGGATTGGTGGAAGGAACGATTCCCGCCACGACACCAAACGGCTGCGCCACTTCCCAGACCTTGTTTTCCTCATCTTTCCCGATGATTCCGACAGTTTTCATGTCCTTGATCCAGGCGTAGACGCTTTCTGCGGCGAACAGGTTTTTCATCCGTTTGTCCGGAACATTGCCAAAGCCTGTTTCCTCCACAGCCATGGCAGCCAGTCTCTCGGCAGCCTCTGCCCCCGCCTTGGACATTGCCGCGACGATCGCATCGATTTTCTCCTGACTGTACGCAGCCAGCTTCTTCTGTGCTTCTTTGGCCTCCGTCAAATACGTGCGTACTTCCTGGATGGAGTACAGATCAGAATCCAGCGTCATGATGATTGCTCACCTCCGCCTTTTTGCTTTTCTTCCAGGAGGCGCACCAGCTCTTCTTTCTTAGCGGTGCCGATTTCCTGAGGAGAAAGCGGGAAGTCCGCATAGGATCGAGCCAGCTTACGCAAGTCGTTGATCGACTGATCAGACAGACCGGATACGGGCACGTCTTGCGCAGGAGCAGGAGCATCTTCTTTCTTTTCTGCCGGTTGGAGCAGATTTTTAATCATTCTCGGCACATTTTCGTCAGGCCGCGGGATGACGTGTGAATGAAGCAATCTTCCGACACGTCTCGCCGCATCGGCACCAGCATCGACAGCCGCCTGCACCGAAGATACATCCCCGATGACGTAGACCGTCACGATCCCTGCATCTGCCCCTTCGTAGGTGACGACCTTCACATCAGCCGCTTTGGCAGCTGCGTCTGCGGCAGCGATCAGCGCGGGCAATCCCAACGTTTCAATCATGCCGAGTGAATATGCATGAGCGCGCATTTACATTTCCTCCCCTTCAAGAGGGACATTCCCTACGTTAATTTGACTGGCTTTATGGCAATGCTTCTCACCGCATCCGCAAATGCGTCCGCTGCAGCTTTGCATGCGGATTGGCTTCCGGTGAGCAATGCTCCACCGAAGTTGGTCTCCGTCGGCGGCCCAAAGAACTGCATCATTTGGACGTCCGCCGCTTTTAAAGCAGCGTCGATCCCGTATACCGCTTCCAATGGAGGAGCGATCAAATAAGCGAGCGGTTCCCCCTCGGGAATGCCCGCTACCTGGGACAAATAGCTGCCGGTCCGCGACACGACATGGGCGTAATAAGCATGCGTTCCTTCTTCATTCAACGAATAGAAGCAGGCTCCGCTCTCCATGAATGACACCGCAGCATCAAGTCCGCTCTGTACCTCCGATGGAGTCGCTCCCCCAATGATCCCGATGAATTCGCCTGACAACGGACCGGACGCGTGACCGGATCCCGCGTAAAAAGACTTGGCGTACACCACTTCTACCACTGCCTTTTTCGTCGCCTCGTCCACTGCCGTGTAGCCGACATCATCAATGGTCGAGGTCAACAGACCCAGACTGCGGATATGAGGCGGCAGATTCAGCTTTTCTGCGAATTGCCGATCCACATTCGGAATCAGCCGGACCGCTAGCGGCGTCGCTCGAATTGGTTTTTCCATGCGTGTCACTCCCTTCAGACCCATATCCTTTTTCAAAACGACAAAAAAGGTGCCAAAACAGAGGAAATACACCTCATGTTCATGGCACCTTTGCCTTTTGATTGTTCACTTGTTGGAATAAGATGCAAGTAAATTCTGTGATCTTATCCGTGTCTCTAATGTATGACAATGCCGGGAAAATTGCAAGCGTTTTCGCCATTCCACCTCTTGCCATTTTCCCGCATGTTATTCATCTTACATCGCTTCTGGTTACAGATAGGATCGTGAACTGCTATTCCTTCACACTGATTGTACATTCTGCCGTAAAACCGTTGTACTCGGCAACCACGGTCAGCTTTGTTCCCGCTGGAGCGTCCTCGCTCATTTTGAGAAGGCCGTCCTCGGTGATCTCGGCGTAATCCGCTTCTTTGATGCTGAAAGTGGTTCCTGAGCTTTCTTTGGTAACATCGCGGCTGCTGCGGTCGGTCAGGCGAGCGGTTACGTTAAGCTGCAAAGTGTCTCCCGGTCTCACCGATTTTCTTTTTGGCTGTTACCGCAATACTTTTTACCGTTGCCACCGTGATGGACACTTTGGCTGATTTGTTGCCGTTTTTCACCGTAATGCTGGCTCTCTTTCCTGTATTCGCATCTTCTTCAATCTGAATCAAGCCATTTTGATCTACGGTGATGCTGCCGCTATTGGAAGCATAGACGGTACCGCTCTCCTCGCTGGTCAGATCTTGCTGGCTGCGGTCGTATAGTTTGCCTGTAACCGTCAACTGCAGCTTTTCTCCTGGCAGCAAGCTTGCCCGTTTCGGCGTGACAGAAATGCTTTGCACCCCCGTATCCGCCACCAGAAAGATACCCGTTTGCTCGATATCAAAGGAAGCTTGCTTGCCTTTTTTCTTTACGTCAACCGATTTTCCGTTGGAAGTGGTCAACAGCTTCCACGATTTTTTCGCTTCATCGTATCGGTAGGCTGACAGATACTTTGACTTGGTGTCATAGGGCAGCGTGATGCGAACGCTTCCTTTGTCAAATTGGGAGATTTCCTCTCCGCCAGATTTCAGACCGAATTGATACTGATCACTGGCATGAGCCAGACTGGATGGAGTTTTCAGGTTATCTCTTTCGAAGAGATAGATGGTAAACGCATCGCTGCCATGCTTTTCAAACAGGGCGTGAGACAGCCTTACTCCTCCATCTCCTTCACTTGAAACGGCAAGGTTGATTCGGTTCTTCTCCGATGCCTTCACTACCTCACGGGAAAGCGTTGCAAACGGCTCCTGCTCCACATCTGTCCGTTTCACCCTTTTATCCGTGCGAGATCCCAGATCGCCGCTCAACTCAATTCGGAATGTTTTCTCCAGCTCAAACCGAGATGCTTTGTCGTCCAAAGAAGTTTCTATTTTCTCTATCGCCGATGCAAAGCGCTCGATCCTGTCTGCCAGATCCTCAATATGACGGTCATCTGATTCGCTCATGCCCACTTTGTCCAACAGCGCGTTCATTGTTTCGCCCAGCTTGTCTGCCCATTTGTCGGAAACATCATGTTTGCCCAGCTTGGCAATCACCGTGTCAAGGACATTGGCCAAAGCGGCGACTGTCTTATCCACATCAGCATGCTCAGACGTCGCGATGTCATCAAGCACCGGCAGGAATGCTTCGGTAAGCAAGGAATCAGTCTGTTCCAGAACCAGATCCTCGTCGCCGATGTCCTGGCTCCATTTGTCCATCATTGCGGCAAAAACGGTATCTGCCGTATCCGTGATCAAATCAAGCTCTGTCTGTTGCTTCAGCTTGCTCGCAGCGAATAGATCGGACAAGCGTTTTATGCTGGCTGAGACTTGTTGTTCCACCGTGTTTTCGTCTGTCGCGTCGGCAATGACCCGAGCTGCCTCACGGTTGGCCAGGCGTATCAGTTCCTCCGGGCTTAATGACGGTGGTGTTACTGGAGGGGTAACAGGCGGAGCGCTTACCGTTACCTCAGCCGAAGCCTCATACCCTCCGTCCTGTGTCCTTGCTGTAATCGTGGCAGTGCCTTGTTTGAGCGGTGTCACCACCCCGTTGTCCACCGACGCCACTCTCGGATCACTGGAAGACCAGCTTACGGTTTTGTTCGTGGCGTTTTCGGGTTGGATGGTTGCATGCAAGGTTCCCGTCGCTCCGCCTGCCTTCAGGGCGAGCGTCGGTTTGTTCAGCGTCACACGAGTTACCGGCACCCCTGCTCGGGTCTTAGCCGACAGTGTCGTCCAGAGGATTGAAATGTTACCTGGGAAGTTAGCGTAAATGTTGTAGGTGTATTCCGTATTGAGAGACAGTCCTTCGTGCTTATAGGACGTTGCAGGACCTGAATAAACGATGATGTCGTCGCCTCTGGTCACATCATAGTTGACTGCCCCTTCCACAGTAGGCCACGCCAGATCTACGAAATCAATGCCAGGAATGGCGGTTGCTTCGCGTTTGACGTGCACCAGGATCGTGGAAGCTGTGCTTTTGCCGGTGCGATCTGTGGCCAAAAGCCTTACGTCATAGTCCCCTTCGCTTACCCTGTCCGTATTCCATACAGTCAGCAGATCCTCAGCTACAGCATTTGTCCCATTGGCAAGCGCTGTCCACTGTTCTTTACCTGCTTCGGAAAAAGACAGCACCCAATTGAGCAGGTGACTGTCTGAAACCGTTCCCTTCAGTGGAACTTTCCCCTTCACCGTCACTCCGCCCTCAATCAGGGTGAGAGTGGCGATGGGCGCTTTGTTGTCAACATGAACATTCGCGAAATACGATTGGCCAATTTTCCCGGAGTTATCCTCGGGCCAGTATTCAACCAGGAAATACCCGTCCTCCGTGATGCTGATCGTGGCTTTGTCGCCTGCTTGAGATTGGATGTCCCCTCCGTTTATGCGATAGCTCACTTGTTTTATACCTGAGCTTGCCGTCCCGGAGTCCGTAGCTACAATATTCAGAGTGGCTTGCTCCGAATAATTGGGGGTCATCGATAAAATTGCTGATGGCAAATGGGTATCCGAAAGCGGCTCCACATAGGTGCGAAAGACTAAGTCTCCATTCGCGCCTACCTCGGTATGCCAACTTGAGCCGCTGCCATAAAATACCCTGCCGTTTTCGTAAGCCTCTGAAATAGATTGAGCAATCGCATAGGTATAGTACGGATCCGTGCTCGACGTCAAAACGATGGCGTATGGTTTTCCCGCTTCAACCAGTGGTGGCGAAGGAAATGTGATTTCTCTCCAGTCACTGCTGGTAACAGGACCTTTTAAGGCAGTTTGCGCAAGAATTTCTTCTGAGGGTGTGCCGTCTTGATTTACAGTCCGAAGGGTAACGGTCATGTCATCAGTCTCACCGCCGCGATACGCCACCATAAACAGGGAAATCTTCGTCAGATAACCGCTTTGGCTAGGAATGAAGGATTGACCTGCTTTATTACTGGAGCTAACGGCATTGAATGTTTGGTAATAATTGGATCCCACAGATTGATCCATTCTTGCTTCGGGAGCGACATACGTCCAAAACGGAAGGGTAGTGTCCTGTTTGGCGCTATTCCCCACTAGGCAAACTCCATCTTTATAAATGCTCCCTTTTACTACACCAACCCATACCGGCGAACCTGCCTCCATAACCGCAGCATAGCGCTGCCCCTTGCTCACGGGAATCGGTGTGGGAAAGGTAAAAACAACCCAATCCCAATCGTCGGCTACGAGGTCTCCTGACACAACGGCTTGGCCTAACCGATTGGATGTGGCCAAACCAGCTCCATCTGCCTGATACAGGTTTACCGTGATATCGGAGAGTCCGGTGCTTCCCTTTTTCAAATAGAATGCCACTTTTGTCAAAGACCCGCTTCTACCAGCGGTAAAAGATTGACCAATATCCTGATTAGAACTGCCGCTATCAACTGGTTCACCCGACAGGTTTGTAATCGCCATCGATTGATCAAGCGGCTCTTCCTCAGCGCGGGCGACAAGCGCCCCTTGCTGAAAAAGAGGCATCAACATCGCTATTACAAGCATGAAAGTTAGCAGCCGGTTCCCTATTTTTTTCATTCCTCCATCCCCCTTACAACATAAACTAGGCCAATCCGGGTGCATGGTCCCAAATAGACTGGTCAACCATAATCCGGTTCACACCTGAGTGATGGTAGCAGATAGACACTGCAAAAAAACCCAACTTTAGTTAGGTTTTTGGGGAGAATCCTGCGTAAAAACAAAAAAACCTAACTAGAGTTAGGTTCAATAGGTTTGTATTTTACTTTAACAGCCCCAGTTCCTTCGCCTTGCTCACCGCTTGCACCCTGCGGTTTACTTGCAATTTCCCGTATAAATGGACAATGTATGATTTCACGGTTCCCACCGAAAGGATCAGCTGCTCCGCAATCTCCTGATTAGATAAGCCATTTGCAATCAACTGCAAAATCTCCTGTTCGCGGTCGGTAAGCGGTTCATAATAGACCTGAACAGCGGCTGTCTCTTTTTTGCCGCCTGTGCCTGAGCCGGAAGAACGCAGCAATTTTGCGCTTGCCATCTGAGAAGAGAGCATTTCCAAAAACTCCATCCGATCCGCATGAAACGCGTCGGTGGTTAAGTTATTTTCCAGATACAGAACTCCCACCAACACTCCTAAGTACAGGATCGGTATGCAGAGAATCGAGCGGGGCCTATGCTGCTTCACGTAGGCATCCCGTTCAAAGATACCGGATCGGCTGGCATCGCTGAGAACGACAGACTCCCTCGTTCTGGCTACGTAATGAATGATAGCGGCCGGAATATTTTCAAACTCATCCAGCGGGGCTGCCTTTTTTATCGATTCGACCAACTCATTGGCCTGTTTTCCCGCCTCTACGCACAATTCGCCGTCTTTCTCCAGCAGCACAAATCCTTTTTCAGCACCTGCACTTTTGATCGCGGTGTCGAGATAGGAATCCAGCAGCTTCGGCAAATCGGTTTCCTTGGAAAACTCCTGCATCGCTTGCAGGAAGGTCTCCAGATCCATTTCCGGAGAAGAACCAGTCTTGGTAGTGGTGCTGCTGAAGAAGGGCCCCAGCTCATTCTGTGATCGGAGCGGTTCTTCCGGGCTCTCGGTCAGCTGCTCTTGCTGCAGCTGGGGATATGTTTCCCGCAGTTGTTTTACTTTTTCCGTCGCTCCCCATTGGTGAAACGCTTGCAAGGATTGGGTGAGATAAGTTCCGGCAAATCTCTCTTTTTTCCTGGACAGATAAAAGGCGGCAGCCAGTTCGCAGGCGATTGCTTCATTTCGTACGTATTGCTGTTCCTTTGCCGATTGGATAGCCTGATCGTACAAATCCATCGCCGCTTGATCGCGTCCGTCAATCCGCGCCCGCTCTGCTTCCATCAAGAGATATTTATGCAAGAAGTTGTCCGGACAACTTTCTGCCCATTTTTTCATTTGCCGGATATTTTTGCGCAAGACCTTCAGGTGCTTGCTTCGCGCAGGCGGAGAAAAGGACTGGCATTCAGCCGCAATGGCCAGCGATTGATAGAAGACCAGCTCCGGCACATGCAGCAGGTGGGTGGAATATTTCAGGTATTCCCGGGCTTTCTCGGCAAATCCGATCGCTTCCTGATAATGGCCAAACAGGAAATGGATTTGTGTTTTATAGGTATAGTACTGGTAAAAGGTGGTGACCTGCGTCTCCTCACTTTGAATGTCTTGCAAAAACTGGTCCTCATCAAACTGATCGTCTGTCAGCGTAAAGCGATGATGGGTTTTGCCTTGCAGGTTGCGTACCACCTGCAGATAGACATAGAAGTTTTTCCGTACAAATTCTTCGTTCAGCTGTTTCAAAACAGCGAGATATTTCCCGACGATCTCCGCCAAACCGGGCAAGGAGCCCCACGCATAATAGCCATTGACATGTGTCCCCATAGCATAGCTGGCAAAGATAAAATCGCCGCTTTCCAAGCCTAGCTGCAACGCCTTGGCGAGGTACTGCTCGGATTCCCTTGGATGGCGTACCCACTGACTCAGCACACCGCCGGCGGTAACAAAGGTGCGGCATTTGAAAGTGGCGTTCGGGTATTTCTCCATGACCTGCAGGGCGATCTCCCCCATGCGGTCGCCTTCCTTGTAGTGCCCCATACCGAGGCTTAGAACCAATCCGAACAGGGCATAAGCGGCCGAGGAAGCTTCCGTGTTTCCAGAGGCAAGCGCCAAGCGGATATATCTGCACATCAAGACCACATAGGCTTCCTTGTTGACGAAAAAGGCAGGTGCGGCAATCGCCATAATCAATTCCATGATCGCCTTCACCGTAGGATCGCTGACGTACGGCAGATCTACAAGCGCATCCATCCGCTTGCTCAGCTTCCATCTGGTTACGAGAGACTCCCGAACGATCGTGACCAGCTTTGGCTCGTACGCAATCGACACGTCGAACTCTTCCAGCCCTTGCAGGCCGAGCTGGATCGCCTCCACATACTTGCCCAGATTGATATAGAGCGCAATCCGGATGCGATATACCTCGACCCGATCGATTTTATCACGGGCCCTAAGCATCAACTGGACAAACTGTTCCTCCGCGGCTTCATAATGGGAGCATAGATACTCACACTCCGCCCGGCGCAGATGAAGCTGGAAGGCTAATTCATAATGGTCCTGCCAAGCTAGCTCTGACAAGAGACCCAGTCCCGAACGAAAATGGTTTAACGCTGAGAAATAAGCGGTCGATCCCTTGGCTTTTTGCCCCGCCTGCAGATTCAGCTCCGCCAGCCTTTTCTTTTCCTCTTCTGAAGCGATACGGTCTCGGCCTATGTTAAGGTGATGAACGATTTGATAGATTTTCTCATCCAACTGACGAGAATCCGCTGTTTCCAGCATCATCCTGCCGATCAATAAGTGAATCTCTTTCTTTTCCTCATCGGAAATAAGCGAATAGGCCGTTTGCTGAACACGGTCATGCAAAAAAGCAAACGAGACATTGAAATCGTCCTCTATCGTCCGTGCAGCCTCGCCATGGTCTTCATAGAGATAGGAATAGGAGTCGTCCATCGGCAGAAGCAGCCCCGCCGTAATGGCCGGAAGCAGCCGGCGAGCGGTTTCAGAAAGAGATTCCCCGGCTGCCAGCGAAAGGGTTTTCAGATCAAAGCTGTTTCCCATGCAACCAGCCAATCGAAGCGCATTTCTGGTATCCTCGGGAAGCCTTTCGATTTTCTCGATCATCAACGTGATCACATCGGCGAAGCTTTGTTTCTTCTCGATTTCCCCGAGACTCCACTCCCAACGTGCGCTGTCGGTGCAAAAGTAAAGCAGTTCGTCCTTGTGCATCGCCTGCAGCAGCTGTTTGAAATAAAACGGGTTCCCTGCCGTTTTCCGGTATACCGCTTCGGCAAGCGGGCGGGCTCGTTCCTTTTCACAGTGCAGCGTTTCGGCAATCAACTTCAGCGTATGGTCAAAAGCAAGCGGGTGCAGCTGGATTTGACTGGTGGCAATCCCTTTTGCCTGCAATCCGGCAATGGATTTCATCAACGGATGTTGCTCGCCCACCTCATTCTCCCGGTAAGCACCTGTAAGCAGCAAATAGCGGCTGCCCGGATCGGTAATCAGCAGGCGCAGAAAATCAAGCGAGGCCTGATCTGCCCAATGCAAATCATCCAGAAAAATAATCAACGGATGGTTGCGGCTGGAAAACACCTGGACAAACTTGCGGAATATCAGCTGAAACCGATTTTGCGCTTCTGCAGGAGGCAATTCCTCCACCGGGGGCTGCTCTCCAATGATCAGCTTCACTTCCGGTATGACCTCCGTCACCACCGAACCGGCTCGTCCCAGTGCGCGAAGCAGCTTCTTTTTCCAGTCGGCGATTTTTTCCGCAGGCTCTGTCAAGATTTGACGAACCAGGTCTTGGAAGGCTTGGATCAAAGGAACGTAAGGAATCTCCTGCTGCAGTTGATCAAACTTTCCGACGATGAAGTATCCCCGCTCCGCTACGGCAGGACGGTAAGCTTCAAAAGCCAATTCTGTTTTTCCTACGCCGGAATAACCGGAAATCAGGGTCAGTTCAGTTGCGCCGGTCCTGGTCCGTTTGTATGCGTCTCGTAGGCGAATCACTTCCTCTGCTCGCCCATAAAGAGTGGAGGGGATTTGAAATTGGCTTAATTCGTCCATTTGGCCCAGCGGGAATACCGAAACGTCGCCTTTTGCTTCATACTGCTCCCGGCAGTTGGCAAGATCGCACAGAAGTCCGTACGCGCTCTGATATCGTTCTTCCGGCGTTTTCGCCAACAGCTTCATGATCACCTCGGAAATGATCCTTGGGAGCTCGGGCATCCGATGGTGAGGAGGGATCGGTTTTTTGGCAATATGGGCGTGAACCCAGTCCATCTTGGTCTCGGCGTACAGCGGGAGCTGCCCCGTCAGCATTTCATAAAAGATCACACCGAGTGAATACAGATCACCTCGGAAATCGATCGCTCTGTTCATCCGCCCTGTCTGCTCCGGCGACATGTAAGGCAGGCTTCCTGCGAAGGAGTGGGTGGGAGCGCTTTTGTGGCTTTCGCCAAGAAGGCGTGTGGAGTGGCTGAAATCGATGATGCAAACCTGCCCGGTCCGCTCGTTGATAATAATGTTGTCCGGTTTTAAATCCTTATGAATCACACCATGCCGATGCAATTCCATCAGCGTTTGGCAGAGCTGCATGGCAATCGGGAAAAAGAACGGGAGCGCAGGGCGGTTCCTCTGCAGATAGGTTTTCAGCGAGAGGCCGCCATTGTCCTCCATCACCAGCACGACCGTTCCGCCTGTCTGTTCCTGGTACAACGGCTTGACAATTCCCGCGATGTTCAAGTGCTTGGTCACTTCGTATTCGTGCATGAGCTTCGCGGTATCGCTGGTGGTAATCTTGTTTCCCGTCAGAGCCTTAATGATCAGAGACCGACCGTCTGCCTTGCGCACGGCACGGTAGATGCTCTTTTTTTCGCTCTGGTAAATCAATTCGTGAAGGGTGTATCCGGGGATTGCATTCATCTCAAAAACTCCTCAGCATAGGCCGTTACCGTACTCTTTTATGGGTTAATTATATAGTTCCTCCAATTATTCATCTACAGGGAGAATAGCAAAAGACAGCAATTTCTTTAAGAAAACGCAGCTACGCCCAAGCCTTTTGGGCGTGGGCTTTCTGATCGACCAAAAGAAAAAACCTAACTTTTGGTTAGGCGCTTGCTTGTCAAAACTGACAGCTTTT
This sequence comes from Brevibacillus choshinensis, assembly GCF_016811915.1. Lineage (NCBI taxonomy): Bacteria > Bacillati > Bacillota > Bacilli > Caryophanales > Paenibacillaceae > Brevibacillus > Brevibacillus choshinensis. The sequence goes on from NZ_CP069127.1 coordinate 5,936,021, forward strand.
TATATAAGATCTGCAGCCCCAGGCGTCGATTAAGGAAACGCAGCATGGGTTCATTCCCCTGCTCCACGAAGCACATGCCATACGGAAATGTCTGGTGCGCCCTGCGGATCACCTCTGCTAGCAAGGCGATCCCCCGGGCCTTTTGCTGAAATGGCTTTTGGACGAACAGCGTTTTGTAGAGAAGCATGTTGCTGGCAAGCTGCTGGACGATCATCCACCCAATCACCTGACCTTCGTATCGCAGGCCAAGGCTGTAATGGAGGTCGATTTTATGTTCATCGATAAAGGGAGAGAGGATTGGTTGGTACCAACGGCCACAGCCTTGCTCCACCTGCTGCCTTTCATGCGCGGACAACTCGCCCCAGGAGAAGGTGGAAAAGCCGGCAGACAAGCCAAGCTTCTCCAGCCAAGGCAGCTCGGTCAGCTGTCCCTCCCGCAATCCGAGGGTATACATCTCGATGTTCGTCCGAAGCGGCTCCCATTGCTCCTCGCGAAAAAAGCCGTCGAGCCAGCCGAAATCCTCCGCCTTTATGATGGAAAAGCAATCGGTAGTCAGCCCGTTCTGCTGCCTGATCTTCCCTTCCGCCTGCCTGAGCAAGGCACGGCCGATTCCCCGTTTTTGATAGCCCTCCGCTACGACGAGAGAGACGATCTCGCCACGCTGCCTCTCTGATTTACAATATCCTGCCACCAGACCAACAGGTTGATTGTCACTGACCGCCCCGAATGCCCAGACTGATCTTCCGTTCAATTGCCGCAGCAGGGCGCGATGTTTGGGATGGAGCATGGGTTGGTACGGGTGTGCGGTTGCTGATGCAAGTTCGATAAGGTGGTACACCTCTGCTCTCTCCTTTTGCGTGAATAAATGGCGTTTCCCAGTCGAGGCGTTTTTTTTGAGTTAATCGGGGCTTCCGATATCCCATTTTGCGGTAACCGAATTGAAGTCAGGATCGAATCTGTTCCCTGCACGGTCACGCAGCATCCTCGTAGTAAATCTGATTTGGGTATCTGCTGTTGGAGCCTGTCCCAGCTGATCGATAAAATCAGATCGCAGAGTCACGGTGATCTCATTTCCGGACACGGTAACAAATACAGCCTCGGCGAAATCTTTGACATTCCCAGAAGAGGTATCGTCAAAATCGCCGTTCAGAGCAATCTCGACACGATCAAAAAGCCTGGAAAAACTGTTCGACTGACCGCTTAATTGCTCGTCAAGCGGTTCGCTAGCATGCAGAGTAAATACGCTGTCAGCCTGCTGCACTGGCGTCACCAGCTTAGGCAGTGTTGCGTCAAAATAGACCGGAATCTCCACAGTGCTGGTAGTGATGTCGCCATTTGTATAAGCAAAGGTAAGGTAGGATGTGTCGCCCTCTGAAGCATCTGGCGCAGCCTTGAACGTTACCCCCCTCGTCTCTTCATCCTTTAAGACAGTGAGTGTATCTTCGTCATAGCCGTATTTGACATAACCGGCGTCAGCTCCGTCCACGATGACGTTGAATTGGTCCGTATTTGGATCATAAGAGAAGCTGCCAGGCTTATTGTTCATATACGCTTCCACGTACTCGCTCATTTTGTGCTTGAAAGGACCACCGGATTGCACGTCGTCAAGCAACGTTATACTTGAGAGGGAATCTTCGGCTCCAATTCCCAAGTATATCTGTGCATCCCCTTTGCGCAGAATCCTTGGACCGAAGAAGAGCTTCTTCGCTTTTTCAATATAGTCCAACAGTTCGGCTTTCTCCGGCTCGCTGTCGCTTACCGCCTCCACCTTTGTTTTGGCGGCATCAATATCCGCTTCCGTCGTATCTGGACGCAGCTCTACCTTGTCATTATCAGTGTACAAGGCTTCCACCGCTTGTCTCGCTTCTTCCAGATTGCTGTCGCCGGGAACCTGATCGTACAACTGCTGCGCCTTTTTCACATCTTCCTGCAAGCCGGCTTTATCCGGCACACTGTTGCCCAACCGCTCCACCTTGTTTCGCGCGGCGTCGATCGTTTCCTGCGTGACACCTGGCTTCAGCGCCGTTTTCGTGTTGTCGGTAAACAGTCCGGCTACCGCTCTACGGGCGATGGCCAGATAATCAGGCTGGGGAGGCGGATCGACAGGCGGACTGACGATGACAGGATCTTTGAATCTGATTGTGAAATTCTCCGTCGTGACATCCGCTTTCGCCCGCTTGATTTTCCGCTTGTCAACGGTAAAGCTGACATCATTCCTGCTGTCGGTTTGTGCATGTTTTTTCGCTTTGCCGGTAAACGATACGGTAAGCTCGTCCTCTGAATCCCGCTCCACTTTTATGGCGAGTCCATCCGGCAGGTTGTTTGCCTTTATGTCTTCCTCGGAGATATCACTGCGAAACGAGCCATTCTTCAGCTTGATCGTTTGTTTGGCAGTAATTCTCCCGTCATTGTCCTCCGCCTCTTCGATGGTCGCTTCTCGAACCGACAATTCCGTCCTGTCTGGCAGCTCTTCATCATTTACCCACACTTCGAAATAAGATTCCACATCGCCTACCTTGGCTATGATGTCCGTTACGCCTGTCCCTTTTGCTGTGACCGCGCCAACAGAATTAACCGTTGCCACCTTCTTGTCGGCCGTCCGCCAGTTGACCTTGCCCGTGACGACCCGATCCTGATCATCATAGGCAACGGGGAGCAGCTTCAACAATTTGTCCTTCTTTTTATCCGTATAGAGCTGCGCATCCTCAGCCAGCGCAAAGATCTCCACGCGGTCCACCTCGGCGCCTTTTCCCGCGATCGTGAACGGTTCAGCCGTTGCTTCCGCTTCTCTATGCTTCATCGCAATCGTCACAGTCTGCTCTTCTTTGGCTGCCCGCAGAGGGGAAAAGCTGATCAATGCTTTCCGCTCCTGCTCAAGCCAAATAAAGCTTCTGATGCTGATTCGCTGCGGACGTTTTCCGTCCACCGACAACGTAAACTGGAAATTCCTTGGAGAAGGGGCTTTGTCAGGGGTATCTTGAAACGTAACCGTGATCAACCCGTTCGTTGCGGTAATCTCTTCTTTTTCTTCCTGCGCTGCTTCTTTTTTGGCGGCATTATCAGCTTGCTCGCGGTTTTCATTTGCCGTAGAACCTGCAGACGTGATTTTCCCAGTCAAAGTAACTGTACGCGCTTCTGCCTGAGAGACTTTTGCTGTACTTGCAGGAGTTGAGGTTTCTGCGAATGCATGGCTGATTGCCGATAGAAGAAAGCCGGCCGACACAACAGCGGTCACGATCGATTTGGACTTTTGATTCCTTTTGCTCATACTCGATTTTTGCTCCCCTTTGGTTTGTACTAAAACGATCAAAGCGTAGCAAAATGGGAAAACAAAAAAACCCAACCAAAGTTAGGTTTTTTGCGAAAACTAGGTGGATTTCCCCCATTTCACGCTCTCTCTGCTTTTCTTCGTCCACCACCAGCTGAAAAACATCCGGTCTCGCGTAATGGCCGACCACATCAAAATCAAACCAGCTGTATGCGATTTGCCTCAAGTCGAGTTCGTCAGCTCAATCGCTTTTTGCGTGGTCGCCTTCCGGTTCGTGATGACGGAAGCGGCTTGTACGACAGCCACGCGATTCCGAATTTATAGTAACGGGAAATGGTCTTTCTGTACTCATCCATTTTTGCTGTTCTTCCATCATCCATTTGCCTCTCGAGGAATTCCATCGATCTTTCTAATTTTCGCCATATAACAGACACACCGCCCGATTATCTTTGTCTTGTAGCCGCCACGGGCAAGGCACAAACTACCAAGCATACACCCTTAGGAGGAATATGAAATGAAAAAGAGAATGGCAATGGCAGCAATGGCTCTGGCAGTATCCGCAATGGCAGGCTCCGCTTTCGCAGCAGATGAGCCTGGCAAAACCACCAGCCAGGCAGCCCCGCAAAATACGGTCAAAGCGCAGCTCGTCACCATGCCAGCGATATCCCTGGAGCAAATGGCGAAAGAAAAAGGAATGACGGTAGAAGCACTGATCGCTCAGCTCCAGAAAGAAGGCAAGCTCACCAAGGCAACAAAAGCGCTCGAGATCGTTTCAATCAAGCCCAATGACGGCAGTAAGCCAGTAGAAGGCACTAAAACCATCACAGCTTCCACATTGAAAATGGCGCACATAAACGCTGATGGCGCTACGATGATGGAAGTCATCAATCTGGAAGATTTGGCAAAGGAAAAGGGCATTACCGTAGATGAGTTCATCTCTCAGCTCGAAAAAGAAGGCAAGCTTGCGCAGGCAGTGAAGCTCGTACCTGCTACCCCCGTTCACAAATAAATGAGCAAAAGCCTCTGACCACCATTTCGGCCAGAGGCTTTTTTGCGTTTAGGGTAAGTCGATTGCCTTACAGCGTCAGACCGCCATCAATCGTCACGATCGAACCTGTCATGTAGCTGGACCCTGGGGATGCCAAAAATGCGACTACGTTCGCCACTTCATCTGCGTCTGCCATGCGTCCAATACGCGGAAACTGGATCTCTGGAACATGGCCCGTTTCCTCGATATCTTTCTGCAAACCTGCTACCAGGCTGGTCGTTACCCCGCCCGGGCATACCGCGTTGACGCGGACCCCTGTTTTCGCGTACTCGATCGCTGCCGATTTGGTCAGGCCGACTACTGCGTGCTTGCTCGCCGAATATGCAGACATGCTGTGCTCGCTCTTCAGACCTGCCGTAGAGGCGGTGTTGATAATGGAGCCCGATCCTTGCTTCACCATGACTGGGATGACGTATTTGAGGCCCAGAAATACTCCTTTCAGGTTCACGGACATGACCCGATCGAACTCTGCTTCATCGACATTTTCCAGGAGGCTCGGCTTTTGGATAATACCTGCGTTGTTGAAGAATACATCGATGCGGCCAAATGCCTCCAAAGCTTGGTTCACGTAATTTTGAACATCGTCAGACTGGCTGACGTTGGCTTGCACGAAAATGCCTTCGCCGCCTTTTTCCTGGATCAGAGCCAATGTCTCTTCACCGGTTTTCTGATTGAAGTCGACCAGCACCAGCTTCATGCCTTGTTCGGCCAGCTTCAGGCTGGTCGCACGCCCCATGCCGCTGCCCGCACCCGTTACCACCGCTACTTGTCTTTGCTCTGACATGATCTACTCACTCCTTGGATTGTTGATGTTCTTCGAGATTCTTTACCATTCGTTTGTAGGAAACCAAGAGCTGACTGATTTCCTCGTCCGAAAATCCAGCCCAGATCGCATCCGTCAGGGTAGCGTATCGCTGGTTGATCGCATCATGAATCTCTTGGCCGAGCGGCGTGATGGCCAGCAGCGTCACCCGCCTGTCGTTTTCAGGGATTTGGCGTTCAATGTACCCTTTGCTTACCAGCTTGTTGGCGAGATTGGTGACGGCAGGCAAGGTGATGGACAGCCTTTCCGCCAAATATGAGCTTTTCACCGCTCCCTCCTCAGCCAAGATCTCCAGGATGTACACCTGCGAGCCGGATAGATCGGCGTCGATGATCTTCCCGTAGGAAATGACGAATTTGCGCATCATGATCGAAAGCTGTCTCGACAGCTCCTCTCGTTCTTTCATAGCGATGACAGTGTCACCTCTCTATTGTTCATAGATTTAATAGTTAATATCTTTAACAATTTAAATGTACTCCTCTTCCCCCTCTTTGTCAACACGTCCCTCTCGCCATCTTTCAGACACACAGCTGGTATATGATAGACGCTCCGGCGCCAAGCACATTCGCTGCCCGCCGCTTTTACAGATGATGCCATGCTTTGTTTCCACTCTTCTTGCTATCATGGATGGGAACAAATGAGTCGATAGAAATGAGGTAGCCCGGAAGTGAAACGAGTCCTTTTGATTGAAGACGAAATGCCGATCGCCCGGTTGGTCCAGGTCTACCTGGAACGGGCTGGTTACGCGGTTCATTGGAACGAGGGAAACGAGGAGGCCGTAGATACGTTTCTGGCGTGGAGGCCGGATATGGTCTTGCTCGATCTGATGCTCCCCGATCGAGATGGCATGGATATACTGGAACGCATCAGACAATACGGGAGCTGTCCGGTCATCATAGTGACTGCGCGGGGCTCGGTTCCCGACAAGCTGCAAGGTCTGACTCTCGGGGCAGACGACTACATCGCCAAACCATTTGATCCTGAGGAGGTGGTCGCACGTGTGCAAGCTGTGCTGCGACGCTCCACTTACATAGCGGAGGCAGACGCGATCCGGTTGGGCAGCTTGACGATCGACTTTAGCGCCCAGCTCGCTACTTTGGGGAAGGAACCGATTTCCTTGATGCCCCGCGACTGGCAGCTGCTTGCCTTTTTGGCCCGGCATCCCAATCAATGCTTCAGCCGTGATCAGTTGCTCGACCAGGTGTGGGGGATGGATTTTGAAGGAGGGGACCGTTCCGTGGATACGGCAATCAAACGCGTTCGCAAAGCGCTGCAGCAGTGGTCAGGCCTGGAGGGAGAAATCTCTACGATCCGCGGAATGGGGTACAGCTTGCGTGTTTACTAGTTGGCCATTTTCCCAAAAGACACCTGTCACTTCTGTCCCCCTGTTGCGTTACTGGACGTGGCGATATGCGATGATTCTCTTGATCATGCTTGTTGCCATCGGCTTGTTCGGGATCTTTTGGATCCGCGCTACTACGATGGAGCAGCAATTCGAGATTCTGGAAGCGAGGACGCTCCTTCTCGCAGATTCCTACTCCAAAGCGGTTCAAGTGGTTCCGATGGCCAAGCTGAACGCCACCTTGAATGTCTCACCGGCCACTCCAGCTGTCCCAGCCACAGCAGCTTCCCGATCCATCACCTCTCCCGTTGCAGGTGCGGTCTGGGAAAGCAAACCATCCGCTGTTTCTCCAGATGTGCCGACCAGCGGGAATGCCGCCACAGCAGCAGCGATCACCACCAGAGTCATGCCGGCCATTCCTCTCAATCATATCGTGCAGATTTACGACGAAGCCAACAAGCAAGTCGTGAGTGCAGACCGTGTCGCCAGTCTCAAAATCAGCACATTGCCTGCTCCCGCCCCCCCGGCCGATAGCCAAAAGGAAACGAGAGAAGTCATCGACACGAAAGACGGCACATGGCTGCGAGTCGGCGTCCCTTATAACCAGCAGCACTCCGCGGGCGGCGTGTACTATGTGAGCACGCGCCTCAATACCGACCAGGTGCAAACGTACATCATGATCATGATTTCCATCGGCGTCATCACACTGTGCGGCTGGGCGATCGTCTATGTCCTCTCCCGTTCCCTGACCCTTCCACTTCGGCAGCTGGCAGTAGCGGCCCAGCAAGTTTCGTCCGGCAACTACCGACCCGAGCTGCCGGACGCGACCAGAATCAAGGAATCGGAGATCAGTCAGCTCATCCATTCCTTTGACGACATGACGAACAGACTCGGACAACTGGAGCGCATGCGGACCGATCTGCTGGCCGGGGTCTCCCATGAGCTGCGCACCCCGGTCACTTCCATTCGCGGCATGATTCAAGCCGTCAAGGACGGTGTGGTTACCGGGAAAGAAGCCGATGAATTCATGCAGATAAGCATGGATGAAGCCAAACGTCTGCAGGCCATGGTGAACGATTTGCTTGATTTTACCTCCCTGGAAGCGGGTGCGATCGCCAAAGAGCTGTCCCCTGTTCATCTCTCCTCCTATTTGAAGCAGATCGTCTCGCAATGGCATGCAGTACCCGCCTTTTCTGCGGTACATGTAACGATCCTGGGTCTGCCTGAAGAAATTGTTTGGAACGGAGACAAAGCTCATCTCACGCAAATTCTGCTCAACCTTTTGAACAACAGCGCAGCTGCGGGAGCATCTTCGATCGAACTTAGGATCGAGCAGTCAGAAAAGCTCCTCGCCATCGAGGTCGCAGACAACGGCAGGGGGATTCCTTCTGATGAAGCGCCTTTTATTTTCGAGAGGTATTACAGAGGAGACAGCAAACGAAAGAAAAAGCAGGGGCTTGGTTTGGGATTGACGATATGCCGCATGCTCGCCAATGCGAATGGAGGCGATGTGAAATTGCTGGACACCTCTGCAAACGGCACTTCATTCCTCCTCACACTCCACAACTCGTCCACGGGGTGATACACGACCGCTCCTCTTCCGTTACAATGGAGGGGAGTTTTTTTCATTTTTCCATCGAACCGATCGGGACTTGGCATCGTTACCTTTTCAAAGAAGGTAGAGACCAGGAGAAAAAGAGGTGTGCCTGTCTCATGCAAAACTGGAGCGACGCGGACTTGATGCAACTCGTTAGGCAAAAGCACCGCCCTGCGCTGGAAGAACTTTATGACCGCTACGTCAAGCTTGTCTACTCATTCGCGCTCAAATCGACTCAGGACGAGCAGCATGCCAGGGCAATCGTGCAGGCGGTATTTACCCGCCTATGGACCTCAGAATCAGGCTACAACGCCGAAAAGGGACTTTTTGTAAACTGGCTGATTACGATTACCCGCAACATCACGATCGATCATGTTCGCAAAGAAAAGCGAAATCAGCGCTACGTACCCGTCTCACCCGAGAAATGGGAACACATCCCGGACCATCCCGCCAATAACCCAGCTGACGTCATCTCCCGCAAGTTGATGAACGAACAGATGGAAAAGGCATACCGCTATCTTTCTCAAAGCCAGATTGAGCTGATTCAATCGCTGTATTGGGAGGGATACTCACTCAGTGAAATTGCCCGGATGCGCAATGAGCCGCTCGGCACCATCAAGAGTCGGCTGCACCAAACCTTGAAAATCTTGCGGAACCACTTGATACCAGAGATGGAGGGGTAAACGTGGAAACCCGTGACCGTTGTTCTTTATCAGATGAATTGGTCGCTTATGTGATCGGGGAATGCTCAGAGAAAGAGAGACTCCTCATCGACGGCCATCTCGCATCATGTCCATTTTGTCGCCAGGAAGTGAATGAATTACGGGAGGCATGGGCGTTGATACCTTTCCAATTGCCGTATCAGCCGGAGAATGTGGAAGTGCCTATCGATTTGAAGACAGAAGTGATGAGCGCGATTTTTGAACCCATAGAAAAGCCAGATCCTGCACATTCCCTATCCTGGCACCAGCGTATTGGCAAACGTCTGGCAGCATGGCTGCCTGCTCCCCAACGCTTCGTGATGGCGGGATTGGCGATTGCTCTGGCAGGAGTCATCTGGAATAACCTCCAGCTCCGTCAGCAGCTTGCGGCGCATCATTCGTTCCAGCCTGCCGAAGTGGTGCAATCCTATACCTTGCAGGCGGCTCCGAATGCCCCGTCCTTGGCAAAAGGAACGGCATGGATGTTCGAAAAGGGCAGCAAAAAAACGCTTGTCCTGCACCTGCAGGGTCTTACCTCCACCCAGGGAGCGCAGGCCTATCAAGTCTGGCTCATTCACGATGGGAAGCGTCAAAACGCTGGGGTTTTCCGCGTCGATCAAAAAGGTACAGGCGTCCTCACCTACGATATGCAGGATCCCTCCCTGTCATTTGAGGCAATCGGCATCACCCTGGAGCCCGACGCAAATGGCACCCAGCCTCGTGGAAAAAAAGTACTGGGCACATAGCTATTCAATCGAACCGTTCCCCTCCCTCCTGCGTTACCTTTCGTGAAAGACAGCGAATGCCTATCTCACAAACATGGAGGGGAAACAATCATGAAAAAATCAGTTGCCGCTTTATTTGCCAGCGTATTACTCTCAGGGGCAATGGGGATCGGGTGGGTTTTCGCCGCCCCATCCTCCTTGTCCCAAAGCAACGTCACTTTGGATGGAAAGCCGCTGCACTTGGAAGGCAGGCAGCTTGTCTCCAACAATCACCTGATGCTACCGGCAAACGACTTCGCCCGGGCTATCGGAGCTGCCATGGTCTATGATCAAGCTGCGGGCACCGTCACGGTTCAGAAAGAGGCCAATACGTATCGGTTCACCCTGGGAAGCATGAACGTCACGATCAACGGCAGCTCCGCCAGCATGGACACGCCAGCTTCTCTGGTTCAAAACGTTCCCTATGTGCCGATCCGATTTCTGGCAGAGAATCTTGGCATGAGTGTCGATTATGACAAAGCCGCGAACGTCATTTCCCTCCAATCAGCAAAAGCGCCATCCCTGCGCATCGTTTCTCCCGCCAGCGGGGGCATCTTGTACGCCGATCAAGTAAAGGTGTCCGTGGCGGCTTTCCAACACCATTTGGCTGATTTCCGCGAGCACGCAGAGGCCAAAGCAGGAGAAGGCCATATTCACGTCTGGCTGGATACCGATCCGGCAGATCCCAAGCTGGCCTATAAAATGATCAACGGTGAGCCTGCCGTTTTCGACAAGGTGCCGCCGGGAATACACACGTTGACCGTTCAATTGGTGGGCAACGATCACAAGCCGATTGCCCCAGCAGTCAAACAGGCAATGACTTTCACTACAGCGGCGACTCCTACCGTTGCTGTCAACGGAGTCGAGGAAGGAGCTGTCCTGACCGGAGACAAGGTAACGGTAAGCACGGCATTGACCAACTTCAAGCTAGCCGATTTCCGCACCCATAGCGAAGTCGCACCTGGCGAAGGACACGTTCACCTATGGCTGGACACGGATGCCTCCAATCCGAAGCTCGCGTATAAACAAGTGACTGCTTCTCCTGTCACTTTTGAGAATGTAAAGCCCGGCAATCATACCTTGACTGTGCAGCTGGTGGGCGCTGACCATAAGCCCATTTTGCCAGTCGTGAAAAAGGTCATTCACTTTCAAACAACAGCAAAATCGGGCCACGAAGCAGCATCCCACTCCGCCGCCCCCGCTCCTGCGACTCCTGCCAGGGGGACAGCCGCGACTACTCCAGCCACCAAGAGCTACACTGTCGACATTCAATCCTTTTCATTCAAACCAGGGTCTCTGACGATCGAGGCAGGCTCCACGGTTACATTCAAAAATCTCGACGATGTCGTTCACACCGTCACAGCGAAAAACGGCATCTTCGACAGCGGTCCCATCAACAAGGGCGCTGCCTATACTGCCACCTTCAGCAAACCGGGAGTATACGCCATCTACTGCAAGCCCCACACCTTCATGACAGGTACCATCACCGTGAAATAAAAGTTCATAGGCCCGCCTGTAGAAGGGGGAAGCTGCACGAATTCCGAGCGTGCCGCTTCCCCTTGTTATGTATGGGCCCCTTCTGGCACATGATTGCGTATGAGATCCATGAAAATATCCAATGCTTTTGTATGAAACTCGTTTGTTTTTGTCAGCAGGGAGAAGTTCCGGGTAACCGGTGTTCCTTGGACCTTGAGAGTCACTAGCGTACCCAGCTTACGCTCTTTGCGGATCGCCCAATACGACAGCAGGGTGATGCCCAGACCAGCCTCCACTGATTCCTTGATCACCTGTGTGCTGCCGAATTCCATCCGCTTGCTCGGCATAATCTCGAGCTGACGAAACATCTTTTCAGCCGCTTCCCGTGTCCCGGAGCCTTCCTCACGCACGATCCAGGTCTCCTCCTCCAGATCGGCATGGGTGATCTTCTCCTTCCCGGCTAAATGGTGCTGAGGGGAGACAATCAAGTACATCCGATCATCTGCAAACGGCTCGATGCACATTTTTTCATCGACGTACTCCCCTTCGACGATCCCGACATCCAATTGGCGATTGGCTACCTGCTCGGCGATGACCGTCGAATTGTGAATCGTGATGGTGGGAGTGATCGCTGGATAATGCTGTCTCATCCCAGCAACCACATGAGGCAGAACGTACTCCCCGTATGTATAGCTGGCCCCTATCGTCAAGCGACCGCTGGGTGTGTTCATCAAATCATCGACCAGGCTCTGCATCCTCGTGTGGAGACCGAGAATTTCTCTGGCGTGGTGATAGACAATTTCGCCTGCTTTATTGAGCCGTACGTACTTGTTGCTGCGCTCCAAAAGCTTGGTGCCGATCATTCGCTCAAGCGACAGGATGTACTGGCTGACGGCGGGTTGCGTCATGTGCAGCTCCTCTGCGGCACGCGAAAAGTTTTGACGATCGGCTACTGTTACAAAGACACGCAATTGTTGGTCCATATCCCTCACCTCATTCCTCGTCGCTTATCATTATACAACTTTACTTATCATCATCATGCAGATGATTTATTTTTCTTATTATACTTCTGGCATTATGCTGATAAAGGAAACACTTTTAAAGGAGTGAAGCACAAATGGCTACCCATGTAAAAGAGAACGTGCCTGTGGATCAAAACACCAGTGCTGCCACTGCCAAAACCACACCCAGGTTTTCACCCCGATCGCTGTGGATCGGCGGAGTCGCCTTTACCTTTTTGATAGCGCTGCTTGGATACGGTTTGTCAAAAGTCCCTGGCTTTGACCGCGTCGGACCGTTAGCCTGTGCGATCTTGATTGCTGTCGTCTACCGTCAGCTCTGGGGTTACCCGGAAGCCCTTCGCCTTGGCATTCAGTTTTCCGCAAAACGACTTCTGCGTCTCGCCATTATCTTGTACGGTTTAAAGCTCAATATCGATGTCGTCCTTCACCAAGGCCTTGGTCTGCTGGTGTATGACGCAGGGGTCATCGTCTTCGCCATCCTCTTGACCGTCCTGCTGGCAAAGTGGCTAAAAGCGGAGCCATCGCTCTCCCTGATGCTGGGAGTGGGAACAGGGGTATGCGGTGCCGCAGCCATCGCAGCGGTATCTCCCATTATTCAGGCAAAAGAAGAGGATACGGCGATCGGAGTAGGAATCATCGCACTCGTCGGGACTGTTTTCTCCATCCTCTACACAGTGCTGCGTCCCTATCTGCCTTTGACTCCTGCAGAATACGGCATGTGGTCGGGAATCAGTCTGCACGAAATCGCGCATGTCGCCCTGGCTGCTGCTCCTGCCGGGCAAGATGGCCTGGCCATCGGATTGCTGGCCAAATTGGGTCGTGTCTTGCTGCTCGTCCCGCTCTGTTTCATCCTGATGTACTGGATGAAGCGAAGCGGCAAATTACAAAGCGGAGCCAAAATCGAGTTCCCATGGTTCCTGATCGGGTTCCTCGTCATGAGCGTCTTGGGGAGCTACGTCCTCGGCTCGCTCATCCCCGTAACCGAAGGCTTCCAGACAAGCGTCTCCACGATCACCACCTTCGTGCTCACGATGGCGATGGTCGGTCTGGGGCTGAATGTGAACCTGCGCGCCCTGCGCACCAAAGCCGCTCGTCCGTTGATTGCCATGTCCATCACATCCGTGCTGCTTTCCATACTGTCGTTTTTCCTGATCTAAACACGCTTCACGTTCATCAGGCCAGATTCATTCGCCGGGCAATCCATGCTCGGCGAATTTTTTTGCCATTCTTCTCGTATGATGATAGCGGTTTGTTCTGCCGGAAAGGAGGGTGTCGCCATGCCCACACGCCTGCTTAGGAAACGCCCCAATATCCTCATGATTATGGTCGATGAAGAACGCTATCCACCAGCCTATGAAGGTACGGCCATCAAAGCTTGGAGTAAGAAACAACTGCAAGCCCACCAATTTTTGCGCAGCCATGGCATGGAATTCACCAACCATTACGTCTCGTCCACTGCCTGCTGCCCCAGTCGAGCGAGCTTGTTTACCGGACAGTACCCGTCCCTGCACGGCGTTTCGCAAACATCAGGTGCTGCAAAAAGACCGCCAGACAGCGATATGTTTTGGCTGGATCCAAGCACGGTGCCCACCCTGGGCGATTACTTCCGGGAAGCTGGCTATCGCACCTTTTACAAAGGGAAATGGCATTTCTCCAATGCGAACATCCCCATTCCCGGAACCCACCTGTCCCTGCCCAGCTATCAGCGCGGGACAGGAATCCCGGATCCGCAGCTGGAGCAATTGTACCTTAGGGCCGATCGGCTGAACGGGTACGGTTTCTCTGCATGGATCGGACCAGAGCCCGCTGGGGGCGCTCCCCACAATTCAGGCTCATCTGCAGCCATTGGCATCAACGGCCGCGATGTCATCTACGGAACTGATACGGTTCAGTTGATTCGCCAGCTCGACCATGAAAATCAACATATGTCCCATTCCCAGGATTACCAGCCCTGGCTGATCGTCGCTTCATTTGTAAATCCTCACGATATCACGCTGTATGGCGACATCACGCAGGAGATGCCCTTCTTCCGGTTTCACGTAGAAGATACGGTTCCCGAAGTCGAACCTCCTCCCACCCAGAGAGAGACGCTCAGAACCAAGCCGCGCTGCCAGGCCAGCTATCGGGACGTCTATCCGCTGGCGTTTCAGCCCATTACCGACAACGCCTTTTATCGTCGACTCTACTATCAGCTGCAGAAAAATGCCGATCAGGAAATGATGCGGATTCTCCAGACTCTCGCCGAGTCCTCCCTGTATCGGGAGACGATCGTTGTGTTTACGTCGGATCACGGAGATTTGCTCGGAGCACATGGCAATCTTCATCAAAAGTTTTATTGTGCCTATGAAGAAGTCCTGCATGTCCCTTTGATCATCCACAATCCGCTTCTGTATCCGGTGCCACAGACTACCTCACATCTCACGTGCCATATCGATCTCCTCCCCACCTTGCTGGGTCTGATTGGAGCTGACACTGCTGTTATACAGACCGAGCTCAAACGAACGCACAGCGAAGTAAGGGAGCCGGTCGGGCGCGATCTCTCCCCTCTCGTGATGGGGACGGGGACGCCAGAGCGCTTGGAAGAGCCTCTCTACTTCATGACCGAAGATGATGTCACCAAAGGCCAGCACCAGGTGAGCTTGCTGGGTCAGCCGTACCAATCGGTCGTATCTCCCAATCGCATCGAAACAGTCATTGCCCATGTACGCTTTAACGAGCAAAAAACGATCTGGAAATACTCACGGTACTTTGACTACGAAAATGTCGGCGGGAATGACTGTCCCGCTCCAGATGAATATGAGCTCTACAACATCACCGATGACCCGCTGGAGGTATTCAATCTGGCCTCACCTGTCTATGCTACGCCCCAGACAGAGCCGATCCGGGAATGGATGGCCGCACTGCTGGAGGAGCAGCGGAGGAAAAAGCGCCTGACTCCGGTTTCTCTCCGAAATCCTGATAAACGCTAAGAAAAAAGCCCCTCCGTAGAGGGACTTCCCATTTCAAGCTGACTATTCTTGTTCCAACAAAATCTTTTCCAATGCGGCGATAGCTTCCTTTTCATCCACGCCATCCGCGATCAGCGTAATTTCTTCGCCTTTTGCGATCGCCGCAGCCATGATACCCATGATGCTCTTTCCATTCACGATTTTTTCCTTCTTCAAGAGCTTGATCTCACTCGCGAAAGAAGTAGCGATTTTCACAAAAGTAGCTGCCGGTCTGGCATGCAAGCCCTGTGAAAGCTGCACAACAATGTTTTTCTGCTCCATCCGGTGCGCCTCCTTAGTTGTTGATTTGTTCAAATGTTCGCCGGACAAACTCCTCCACTTGCTTGGATGAGCTCATCGAGAGCACGCTATCTGTATGTTTTGCCGCTTCCTCTCTGCTCATGCGGCCTAGCAATTGACGAGCAGGCAAAATGCTCGCGGCACTCATGCTGAACTCGTCCAGTCCCATCCCCAGCAGGATCGGGATGGCGATTGGATCGCCTGCCATTTCCCCGCACATGCCTGCCCATTTCCCTTTGGCGTGAGCGGCCTTGATCACTTGATGAATCAAGCGGAGGACAGCCGGGTGATAAGGCTGATACAGATAAGCGACTCGCTCATTCATCCGGTCTGCTGCCATCGTATACTGAATCAGATCATTGGTTCCAATGCTGAAGAAATCCACTACCTGAGCCAGTTGATCGGCCATCATCGCTGCGGCAGGGATCTCGATCATGATGCCCACTTCTATCTCATCGGAAACTGCGACGCCACGATCCCGCAATCCTGCCTTTTCTTCCTCCAGAATGGCTTTGGCTTGCTGGAACTCCTCGATCGTCGCAATCATGGGAAACATGATTTTCAAGTTGCCGAATACGCTTGCCCGAAGCAAGGCACGCAGCTGCGTCCGGAACAGGTCCTGGTTGTCCAGACACAGGCGAATGGCCCGGAAGCCGAGGAACGGATTCAGCTCCTCCGGCATGTCGAGGTAGGAAAGATGCTTGTCGCCGCCGATGTCGAGCGTACGTATGACAACCGGCTTTCCTTCCATCCGCTCCAGCACCTGTCTGTACGCATCATACTGCTCCTCTTCCGTCGGGAAATTGTCTCTGCCCATGTAGAGGAACTCTGTACGGAACAGTCCGACACCTTCCGCTCCATTTGCAAGAACGCCCACCAAATCTTCCGGGCTGCCGATGTTGGCTGCCAGCTCTACGTGGTGATCATCCGTGGTCACGGTTTTTTGCTCGACCAGCTTGAGCAGCTCAGCCTTTTGTGCCTCGTCTTCCGCCTTTTTGCGGCGATACGCGGCCACTTCCTCTTCGCTTGGGTCGAGAATGACGAACCCTTCATGTCCGTCCAAAATGATTGTGGAAGCAAAGCGCGCAGCACGGGTGATTTCTCGCGTACCGACTACTGCCGGAATCTCCAGGGAACGCGCCATGATAGCGGAATGGGATGTCCGTCCGCCAATGTCTGTGACGAATCCTTTCACATAGCGGCGGTCCAATTGCGCCGTATCCGAAGGGGTCAAATCCTCTGCCACAATAATGACTTCTTCTGTCAGGTTGGCAGGCGTGGCAAACTCCACGCCCAGCAAGTGGGACATGACGCGCTTGGTCACATCGCGGATATCCGCAGCCCGTTCTTTCATGTATTCATTATCCATTTGTTCAAAAAGGAGGATAAAGCCCGACGCCACTTCATCCAGTGCGCTTTCTGCATTCACTCGATCCTGCTCGATCTTGGTCTGAATGGAATCTACCAGCTCCGGGTCCTCCAGCACGAGGAGATGCGCTTTGAAAATGTCAGCCTTGTCCACACCCATCTGTGCTTCCACATGCTGTGCGATTCCTTGCAATTCAACCTTCGCCTTGTCCAGAGCATCCTGGAAACGTTTGATTTCCACCTGCGGTTCTTCGATGGAGATCGTTTTGATCTCAAATTCAGGATTTGCGAGCAAAAATACCTTTCCGATGGCAATACCTGTAGAAGCTTTCACACCAACGATTTTTTGGGACATCGATGCTCCTCCTTTCTCTATTGGGCCTGCAGTGAGCGGACATGCTCCAGGACAATCTGTTCAAGCGGATTTCCTGCTGGAATGCCCGTGTAGCTGCGCAATGCTTGGTCTATGCCATTCTGCGCTCGCTCGGATTGAATCTGTACGGCTTCTGGATCTTCCGGATAATCGAACAGCAAGGCTGCCGCTATCGCGAGAGCAAGATACTCCGCAGAGAGGCCGCGTGCCACACACTGCATGGCTGGGCCGACCAAACGGTCATTTGGCGACAGCTTGCGGATGGGTGAACGTGCTACGCGTGTAACGTGGTCAGAGAGCATAGGGTTGGCATACCGCCCCAAAATCTTTTCTACATAGGCTTCATGCGTTTCCTTCTCAAATCGATATTTTTCCAGCAAAAGTGCGCCTGTCTCCTGCAGCGCACCTTTAGCTGCCTGATTGATTCTGTCGTCTCGGAGCGCCTCGTCAATGGTCGCATACCCGTACAAATATCCCAGGTAGGCAATGACGGCATGCCCGGTATTGACCGTGAACAGCTTTCTTTCGATATACGGAGCCAAATCGGGTACATAGGTGACCCCTTCGATTGCGGGTGCCTCCCCCACGATTTGCGATTGATCAACGACCCATTCAAAGAACGGCTCGACGGTTACAAGCAGTTTGTCCTCATGCTTCTGCAAGGGAACGATGCGGTCCACAGCAGCGTTTGGAAATGCAATCCATTGGCCAGCCTTTGCTTGGTCTGACTCGTTCAGGTGCCCGTAGACTTGCGCCTTCAGCTGAGCGCTTCCGCCGATCATGTTTTCACACGCAATCACATTCAATGGACGGGCGCTTACCTCGAGGCGCTGGGAGATGCCTTTGGCAATGGCTCCTGCAATGTGCTGCAGAATATGTGGACCGACAGCAGTAGTGACCAGGTCCGCTTGTGCGATGGCCTTTGCAACTGCCTCGATATCTTGGCCCTGAATGGCCCGTACTCCTTTTACAAGAGTGGCCGGTGTCCCCTCCGTTGCGAGTTGGACGTGGTACGAGCCGCGCTGGTTCAACTCCTCTACCAGCGTCTGATTCACGTCGACAAATACGACCTCATAGCCTGCCTGATTCAGCAGCAGACCGATGAAGCCTCGGCCGATATTTCCCGCTCCAAAATGTACAGCGAGCATCCTGCCTCACACCCCTTCTGCAAACAGGGCGATGATTTCTTCCGGAGTTTTGGCTTGAACGGCGCGGGTGACATTCTCCTCCTCGGAGCAAATCACAGCAATGTTCGAGAGTACCTCCAAATGCTCATCACCTACAGCGGCGATGCCAATCAGCAAATACGCGGTATTCCCTTCGCCGAAATCAACACCGTCTGGAACCTGCACGATGGAGATTCCAGTCGATTGGATTTCTTGCTTGGATTCGTTGGTGCCATGCGGAATCGCTACCCCACTGCCGATATAGGTGGTCGCGAGCTGTTCACGCTCTTGCATTTTTTCTACGTATGCAGGGCTGACATGCCCTCCCTTTACCAGCAGTTCTCCTGCCAGACGGATCGCTTCTTCTTTACTGGATGCCTTTGCATTCATCATGATTTTATCTACAGTCAGCAAGTTGTTCATTTTGTTCTCTCCAATCCTGTCTTTTTAAGGCAAAAGGAATACAATTTGCCTGCTATATAATCAGCGATTTGCTGTACTTCTCCGGTTTCAAAAATGCTTTGTGTCTCCTCTTCAATCAGCAGGGAGCTGACTTCGCTCAGCACCTCAAGGCCTTCCCGAGGGATCTTCGTCGGGCCAAGCAGCAGCAGCAATACGCGAATGGACATCTCCTGCTCATCCATCGACCGCAGCTGGACCGGTTCTTCGAGCAAGTGCAGGGTAAACGAAACCTTCGCTACCTCTTCACTCTTGCCGTGGAACAACGCCATGGAAGTATCGGGAATACCCAATCCGCCCAGCTCTTCCCTGGCCAGCAATTGCGAAACGACGGCATTGACGGAGCGAATGGTACCCTTTTTCCGCAGTTCCTCGCACATCTGACTCAGTATGTGCTCCATGCTCTGTCCGCGATTGTTCCAGTTCTTCACCGCAAAGCCTTCCACCAGCTCATCGGCAAATCCGGCATAATGACTCAGCGTTTTCAAATGTCGGCCAGCCTGGTCCCCTTCAAGTGGGAAATCAGGTGCCTTGGCAGCAATTTGCCGCGTCTGCCCTGCGTGGTGCAAATGGTATTTGATCTTTTGGATATCCTCCTGCGGCAAAAGGGGACTCACCACCACATAATCCACCTCGCTTGTTGGGAGGGGAATGGTGGAGATGATCAAGTCGTATTCACTTTCAGGGACACGCCCCACTTCAAATACAGAAAGGTTCTGCAAGCTTATGATCTCGGGTATTTCCTTTTTGATGCGTGTAGCCAATATTTTGGATGACCCGATACCGCTGGAGCATACGACAAGGGCTCTGTATCGTTGCAGCTCCTGTCTCGTTCTCTCCAGGGCAGCACCCACATGCATGACCAGATAACCGACCTCTTCATCCGGAACATGCAGCTCGGGAAAAACCCGTCCGACTGCTTCTTTCATGACGGTGAACAGCTCCGCATAGTTGGCCTTAATCTGGTCGAGGATCGGATTTCGTATCTCCATCTTGCGTTTCAGCCGATAAAGAGCCGGCTCCAGATGCGTCAACAGCCCATGGAACAGGGAGTTGTCATCTCGCAATGGAACGCCTAATCGCTCTTCGCAGTATTGGATCAATCGCTGCGTCGAGGCTGCCAGCTCTGCATTTTCCGGCCACAGGAACTCATCCTGTGAATTTCTCAGCTTGGCTCCGCGAAGATGCATCGTAATGTACCCGATCTCGGCAGCCGGGATCTCCATTTGAAACGTTTGCTTCAGCCTTTCCATGATCGTCTGGGCAGCTTCGTACTCCGGTGTTCCCAGCAGCTCATGCAAAGTCAGCTCATCAAAGTGAATGTTTTCTCCCTTTTCGACTCGTTCCACGGCCAGCGCCAAGTGAGTCACCAAGCCAATGTAGGCACTGTCTGCCAGCGAATAGGGCAACTCTTCCTCCAAATGGCTCAGCGCATTTTCCACTTTGATCAGCTTTTCCTTGTCGATCAGGCCAAGCAGGCGCTCCGAGATCGAATCGATGTCCCGCAAATTCTTGTTTTGTATGTTTTCCCGAATGATGTCGATGACCTGGTGATCATCGAGATGGTCGGAAAGCAGCCGACTGATAGCTCTGCGCTTGGACGCCTCGGAACCGTTGAGCTCCACGCCATAGCCTCTCTTGCGCAGGAGGCTGAGCTCATACTGGGCGAGCAGCAGCTCCAAATCATCCAGATCGTGACTGATCGTCGCCGTCGTCACCTTCAAGTCCAGGGCTAGCGAAATGAGCTTCACCGGCTCTTTTGCCTCCAGCAAGGCACACAGGATCAGGACCTTCCTTTCCTGTGCGGTGTATTCGGTCGTCGTCTGATGCAGCACATCCACACGCAGCGCTTGCTTTTGCTCCAACGTTCCTGCCACTTCCACGCCTGCGCCGGCTTTTCGAAGCAGCTTCAGACCGTAATGCTCGAAAAAGGAATCGAGAACATCAAGCTCGCGGTGAATGGTGCGTGCACTGACACCGATTTGCTCGGCGATGGAACCAACCGTCATGCTTTTTTGTTCCTGCAACAGGATCTCGACGATCGCTCGTTGTCGTGACGATACTCGCAATGTCTCACCTCCTTGGCCCATGCTGCTTTTTTTGCAGATACTACAAAGAGGGAAAACGCTAGCTCTCACTAGCGTTGATTCCCTTTAGACTAGGCGTTTGACGAGATTGTCATACTCCGGACTATTCAAGAAGTTGTCGATCGAAATGTGCTCGGCTCCAGGTGCCTTCACCACGGCACGGTCCGTCAAAGACTTGTGCGTGATGACGATATCCGCATCCTCCGGAATGTCATTGATGGCAGTATTGATCACCGTAATGTCTTCCAAACCGGCATTTTTGAATTTCTTCCGCAGTGCAGCCGCTCCCATCGCACTGGAGCCCATTCCTGCGTCGCAGGAGAAGACTACTTTTTTCACATCGGAAGCCGCTGTTTGGGTTGCTGGCGCTGTTGCTGCTGCCACTTCCCCGGTTTCCACTACCTGTTGTTTTTTACCCTTCATCTCTTGCATTTTCTCAGTCGCTTTCTCTAATTCTTCGTCATCATTTTTGCTGCTCATTTTCAACAACGCAGAAGCAATGACGAATGATACGATGGTAGCCGCAATCACGCCAGCCCATACAGGGAGCAATCCTCCTCGTGGAGCCATGGCACTGAGCGCGAAGATACTGCCTGGGGATGGTGGCGCTACCAATCCTGCACCCAGAATGCTGAAGGTGAATACACCAGCCATACCGCCGCCGATAACCGCCAAAATCAGGCGAGGGTTCATCAAAATATAAGGGAAGTAAATCTCGTGAATGCCGCCAAAGAAGTGGATGATGACAGCACCTGGAGCGGATTGCTTTGCATTGCCGCGTCCGACCAGCCAGTAAGCGAGCAGGATTCCCAGACCTGGTCCCGGGTTTGTCTCGAGCAGGAAGAAGATCGACTTTCCTACTTTAGCCGCTTCGTCCAAACCGATCGGGCTCAAGATCCCGTGGTTAATCGCATTATTGAGGAACAAAATCTTGGCAGGCTCGATGAAGATGCTCGCGAGCGGCAAGAGCCCTGCATTTACGATCACTTGCACCCCAGCTGCGAGCGCCTTGCTCAACCCTTCTACGACTGGGCCAATAGCGAGGAATGCCAGCAGTGTCAGCAGCGCACCGATAATCCCTGCCGAAAAGTTGTTTACAAGCATTTCGAAGCCGGATTTCACTTTTCCTTCCAGCATTTGGTCCACTTTTTTCATGACCCAACCGCCGAGAGGACCCATGACCATCGCACCCATGAACATAGGGATGTCTGTACCGACGATGACACCCATCGTCGCGATTGCACCGACGACACCGCCTCGGACATCATGGATCATTTTACCGCCCGTATACCCGATCAAGAGCGGCAACAGATACGTAATCGTCGGTCCGACCAATTTTGCCAGATTTTCATTCGGCAGCCAGCCTGTCGGAATAAAGAGTGCAGTAATCAATCCCCATGCGATAAATGCTCCGATGTTCGGCATGACCATCGCACTCAAGAAACGCCCAAACTTTTGCACCGAGACCCGCAGTCCACCAGTACCTTGATTGTTTGTGACCGTATTCGCCATACAGGACCCTCCTTTTCGCATATCTATCGTCTCATGACATAATTAAAAAGAATATTGCTTGCTTCAAATATAAAGCGTTTACATTCCCGTCACAATAAAATCAAAAGGACATATTGTCCCTTGTATTGTTGACAAAAGTTAATTAACAAACTCGGCACATGTTTTTAACAGGTATAAAAAAAACAAGACTCCCGCTATCAAACGGAAGTCTTGTTTTTTGTTTTTGGACTTAGCGCTGTCTCTCTCCGCGTGGACGAGAATCTCCTGTGCGCGGGCGGGATTCTCCGGAACGTGGACGGAATTCACCCGTACGTGGACGAGATTCACCCGTGCGCGGGCGCTGAGGTCTCTTTGCACCATAACCGCCGGAAGTGCCTTTTCCCTTCGGCGGGAATTTCTTTTTGCTGACGCGCAGCGGCGCTTCTTCTGTCAGGCGAACCGGCGTCATATCCGGTTCTTTTGTCAGCAGCTTCAGAGCAGCGGATACCAGCGTGACAGAGTCCACATCCTCCAGCAGCTGTTCAGCCAGCGTCTTGTATGTTTGCAGATTTTCTCTTCCTGCCGCTTCCAAAATTTTCTCCACGGCCATGCGCTGCTGTCCTTCCATCGCTTCTGCCATGGATGGTACAGAACGGCGTTCCATGCGGCGGTTTGTAGCGCGCTCGATCAGACGCAGATGGTCAATCTCACGAGAGGTGACGAATGTGATCGCCAGACCTGTTTTCCCTGCGCGACCTGTTCTGCCGATACGGTGAACGTAGCTCTCGGAGTCTTGTGGAATATCAAAGTTGAATACATGCGTAACACCGCTGATATCCAATCCGCGTGCCGCAACGTCGGTCGCTACCAGCACTTCGATTGTACCTTCTTTAAACTTGCGCAGTACACTGTCGCGCTTCGCTTGGTTCAGGTCGCCGTGAATCCCTTCGGCCCCGTAGCCGCGTTTGGTCAACGCTTCGGACAGTTCGTCTACTCTGCGCTTGGTTCTGCCAAAAATGATAGCCAACTCAGGCGAATGGATATCCAGCAGACGGCAAAGCACATCAAACTTTTGCTTTTCAGCCACTTCCATATATTGCTGTTCGATGTTTGGAACGGTTACTTCTTTTGGTTTCACGGAAATCAGCGCTGGATCCGTCATGAACTGCTGCGCGATTTCTTGGATCGCACGCGGCATTGTCGCCGAGAACAGCAAGGTTTGGCGATTGTCCGGTACTTCCTGCAAAATTTCTTTGATGTCATCGATAAAGCCCATGTTCAGCATTTCATCCGCTTCGTCCAATACGACGATCTCAATGGCATCCAGACGAATGGTTCTTCTTCTCATGTGGTCCATGAAACGGCCTGGCGTAGCCACGATGATTTGCGGGTGTTTTTTCAACGCTTTGATCTGACGGGTAATATCTTGTCCGCCATAGATCGGCAATGCCGTGATTTTTTTAAATTGGGCGATCTTGTTGATCTCTTCCGCTACCTGTACAGCCAGCTCGCGGGTTGGAGTCAAAACGACACCTTGAATGTTGCCATTCTCTTCGTCCAATCTTTCGACCAACGGAATACCAAACGCAGCAGTTTTACCGGTACCTGTTTGAGCCTGCCCGATCAAATCCCGTCCTTGCAACGCAATCGGAACAGTTTGGTCTTGAATAGCCGTAGCTTCTTCAAAGCCCATATTGCTCAACGCTCTAACAATAGAGTGGTGTAACCCGAAATCATAAAAAGTACTCAAAGCTTTTCAGTCTCCTTTTTCTTAAACCTTCTTCTATAAGAAAACCTCGATCGAGGCTTCCCAAAGATGAGCGACCGCGTTTTAGCGGAAAGTGTTCATGCGCTCCGGAATTCACAAGCGACCCGCGCTTATCAATCCCTATACGTTAAAATTCTCACTAAAAAAGGGCACTATTCCTTACGATCCGGAACATGCCCTCTTATCCCCGATTGTACAAAAGCACCCCACAAAGAACATAGCTGTAATCGTACCACGAATTTCTTGAAATTGCAAATTGGAGACTGCCATGCAAATTAAGGGAAAAGGCCCTATCTGGTTTCTCCAAATAGGGCCCATTCATCGTCAATCTTTTATTTAATCCATTTGTGGAACAGCTCATCAAATTTACCTTGCAGCTTCATTTCGTCCATCCAAACGTCCAGGTAGCTGGCGAAAATGAAGTCACCACGTGGAATCATATATGCTTTTTCGCTTTTCGTGAATGGATCGTCTGTCAACGCAGCATACAGACGAGAATCAGCCTTCTCGTAAACCATGGCTTCGATGGTATCGGTAATCATCACGTCGTATGTACCATTTGCCACGAGCCCTGGGATGTCGAGGTTGTTTTGGACAACGGTAACCGTCGCGTTCGTCAGATGCTCACGTACGAACTTCTCGTTCGTGCCTCCTGGATTTACTCCGATACGAACGGATGGCTTGTTGATGTCCTCGATGCTTTTGTACTTGTCCTTATCCTCTGCGCGAATCAACGGCGCTTTTCCGAATTGGATGTAAGGATCACCCATGTGGGCAGTCTTTTGGCGGTCTGTATTGCGAGTAACGCCACCGACGGCAATATCAAACTTGTCCGCCAAGAAATCGTCCATCATGGTAGGCCATGAGGTTTGAACAAATCTCGCTTCCACACCCAGGCTCTTTGCAAAATCCTTCATCGCATCGATATCGTAGCCTTCGTATTCGTTTGTTTTCGGATTCAGATATGTGAACGGCTTGTAGTCACCAGTTGTTCCCACGAGAATATACCCTCTCGCGATGATGGCATCCAGGCGTGACTCAAACTTTTTGTTTTCCTGTTTTTTAGCAGCTTCCGCGGCCACTGTCGGTACCGATGCAGCCGAGCTGGTTGCGGCAAAAGCTCCTGTTCCTGTCATCAGCAGGGTAGCAGCGAGTGTGCTCGCCACGATTGTTTTTGTAAATTTCTTCATAGGTTTCTCCTCCTAGTTGTGGGTATGAATTCAATTCCTGTAAGCAAACTGCCTCATCCCTTGCATCGCATCCCCCCTTTCAAAAAGGGACTTGTTCTTACAGGGTGAACTTGCCTACACCGTGCTGCAGTTCTTCCGCTACGGCTTTCAAACGCTCCACCGAATCAGCAATCTCCTGAATCGCTTGCAGCTGTTCTGCTGTCGCCTCGACAACCGTCTGTGCATCTTCGGAGGCGTGCTTGGCAATATGATGCATTTCGTCGACGGATGCGCTGACTTGCTCCGATCCCGCAGACATTTGTTCTGATGCCGCTGAAACCTCCAGGATGTGTCCAGCCACATTACGGGACGAATCGAGGATATGAGCGAAAATGTCGCGCACTTCTTCGATGAGCTGAATGCCTTCCTGCGCGTTTTGATTCCCCTCGTTCATTACTTCAACCGCATGGCGGGTATCCTGCTGGATTTCGCTAATCAGCTGGGCAATTTGGGATGCCGATGCTTCCGATTGATTGGCGAGGTTCTTCACTTCGCCTGCCACGACCGCAAAGCCACGCCCATGCTCGCCGGCGCGTGCCGCCTCGATGGAAGCGTTCAGCGCAAGCAAATTGATTTGCGATGTCAATTGACTGATGGTATCGAGGATTCCCTCAATTTCTTTGGAACGTCCATTGAGTCGCTCGATCGCTTCTGCAGCTTTGCTGGTGCCTTCTCCGATGCTGCCCATTTGTCTCACGGCCTGCTCTACGACCGCCGTACCTTGTTCTGCTTGCGAGGTTGCCTCACGTGCCGCTTCGGATACGTATGAAGAGGTCTCCGCAATTTTCACGATACCTACGGCCATATCGTTCATGGACAAAGCCACTTCTGAAGAGCTGTTAGCCTGTGCCTGTGACCCTTCGGAAATTTGAGCGATGGAGGCCCCAATTCGGTTGACGTTATCAGTCGCATGCTCAATACCTGCGGAAACTTCCTGTGTAAACCGCAGCACCTGGTCAGACGACAGCGATACTCCTTCAATCAAATCCTTCAGGTGCGAAACCGTCTGGTTAAAGTCACGCGACAATACGGCGATCTCGTCTTTCCCTTCCACTGTCACCGTTTCCGTCAAATTGCCTTGTGCCACGACGTTGACTGCATGATTCAGGCGCTGGATAGGCTTGACCAAACGGACGGCCAGGAAGTACACGAGCAAGATGCCGATGATGAGAACTGCCAGAGAAATGACCACCAGTTTGATGGACAGTTCATTTACCGGAGCATGCAGCTCGACTGTCGGAGCCGTAATGAATACGCCCCAGTTCATTTTCGTGCTGGCGAATGAAGCAAATTGCGCCATTTCATTCTGTTTGTATTGAATGATTCCATGGTTTCCTTGCTGGATCGCTTCAAATGCTGTCTGAAGCTCTGGAATATTGGTTTTCAATAGCGATTCCTTCAAGATCAAGTCGGCAGTGGGATGCCAGATGTACGTTCCCTTTTTGCTGACCAAAAAGGCATAGCCGCTTTGCCCGAATTTTTCCATGGAAACGGTCTTTTGAATTTCATTGATCGGAATCGTGGAACCGACATAGCCATACTGGCGATTGTCCTTCATCAACGGAACAATGACGGTCACGATGTTATTGCCTGTCCGCTGCGAGATCACAGGCTCAGAGACAATGATCTTCCCTTCCCCCTTGCCGGCTTCCTGAAAGTGAGGACGGTCAGAAGGATTGGTCTCTTCCCCTTTGAAGTTGATAACCTTTGTGCCACTTAAGTCATAGGAAAAGAAAAATGTCTCAAACTCTGGATTTTTCTTTTGGGCCTCTTGGATCAGCTTCAGGTCGTGATCAAAATTGTTATCGGATGAAATCATCTCTCCTATGGTTTCAACGATCCCAATTTTCTCTTGGAAGA
The DNA here is from genome assembly GCF_016811915.1 of Brevibacillus choshinensis. Classification (NCBI taxonomy): domain Bacteria; kingdom Bacillati; phylum Bacillota; class Bacilli; order Caryophanales; family Paenibacillaceae; genus Brevibacillus; species Brevibacillus choshinensis. Next base: position 5,963,150 of record NZ_CP069127.1, read on the forward strand.
AACTGTCGATTCGGATGGAAAGGTTACTCGCAGCCAGTTCAGCTTCCTTATCCAAGCTGGAAGCCAATAGCTTTGAGGAGCTCCAATAGCTGGCACCGCACACGGTACCGAGGCTGATGACCAGGAGCAGACACATGACGACAATCAACTTTCTCCTTAAGCTAGCTTTCATTCGTTTGGTCCTCCTATCCTTTTATTGCCAACAAAAAAAAGACTGCCATCCGACAGCCTCTTGCGCTTACGGTCTGGCAACCCGGCTATCTTAGCAGCTATATCTGTCTATACCGCCTTAGACCCGTGGCTTTGCGTCCCTGCCTTTCAACAGGTTTGCCTTTGTCATTTTTTGTCGTTTTAATGTGCTAAAAGCACTATATCATAATGTGGAAAATAATGGACCTATTTTTCATATTTTTTACAAAAAGACTGTTCATTTATTACACTCCATATTTATCCACTTTGTTTTACTTCCCATTTACACTCACAGATAAACCATTTATTTTAACGAAAAATAAACAAGCTGATTCCATCTCTTCCTAGGAATCAGCTTATCTCGTATATTCTCACTTACTTCAGTACGTAATCCGCCAGTACACTCTGAACCTCATAGATGTTCAGATTTTTGTTGAATTGCCTTTGCAGTGGCATCTGGCTGCCGGAAATGTAGATTTTGAGTTCCGCATCCAGGTCAAAGCTGCCCGCCGTTTCAATGCTGAAGTGGGTAATGCTTTTGTACGGGATGGAATGAAACTCCACCTTTTTTCCTGTCAGCCCCTGTTTGTCAATCAGAATCAATCGTTTATCCGTAAAGATAAAAAGATCCCGAATCAAGCGGTACGCTTTCTCAATCCGTTCATTTCGTCCGAGAATGTGGCCAAATTCATTCTGAGCCTCGGCGACACTGACCTCTGACGCATTCCCCATTAACCCGTCAAACAACCCCATCCCTTTTCCCCCGTTCCTTGGACATTTGCACATATGGGTAAATATACCATTTTTATGGCAACCTGCACACGCAGGCCTATGCAAAAAAAACCGGCCGAACTGGCCAGTTTATCACGTTGCTTTACCAATGCTGCGGAAAGATGCCTTGCTGCTGTTGCGGGTACATCCCTTGCTGCTGTTGTGGATACATCCCTTGTTGCTGTTGTGGAAACGTCCCTTGCGGCTGCTGTGGATACGTCCCCGGCGCAAACGGCGATCCCTGCCCAAATCCGGACTGTGGCGGAACTGGCGCTTGCTGATAGGGAAGCTGATAGCCGTATACCTGCGGCTGCTGGTTTGCAAGACCTTGGACTTGGCCTTGGTAGCAATTGACAGGGGGCCCGATGAAAGTCGACATCTGAATAGGAGAAATCGTGTCCCTCCACTGCGCCTCATTCAGGCAGTATGTGTGAGCCATGATATTGCTCGGCGTCAGGCGCAGGATATCCGATGCGAGAATAACCTCTGGTATCGGTGCGTTAAAAATAGCAATCAGATGGGTGTTGTCTTCGGTCGCTACTTCCCAATGCCACCAGCCTTGGGGGACGTTGGCTACTTGACCGGGTGTGACGCGGTAAGTCGAGACTTGATTCGTAAACGGATTAATGAATGAGACGTTCGCCGAACCGGAAGCACAGTACACCAGCTCTGCAGCATTTTGATGATAATGAGGCTCCACCACATTGCTCTGGCTCATAAAGATATCAAGCAGGGAGACATTGTCCAGTGAATTCAAGGTCTGCGTCGACAGCACATTGATGTAGTTTTGCTGGTCTTTGGTAAACAACCGGTTTCTATTTACATCATCAAAGTATTGAATGGAAGGAGATGTATAGTCCAGGTACAGAGTCATTCCAGATTTCAGCCCCGCTTTTCACAATTTTTCCTACCTCATATCCATATGTGATGGGCTACAGGTACGTTCGCCTATTTGCCTGGAAAGTTATAAGCTCAAGCGACGCAACAACAAAAAGCTGACAGCCCGTTCCCGGTGTCAGCTTGATTTCATTTGGTCATTGGTTTAGCTCAATCCAACTATCTGTCCATCTTCATCGATATAGAGCGACTCTGCTGCCGGTTTTTTCGGCAGGCCCGGCATGGTGACCAGACTGCCCGTCAGAGCAACGATAAAGCCAGCCCCAGCCGAGATGCGCACCTCACTTACAGAAATGGTGAAGTCTGTCGGCGCTCCCAGTATGTCTGCCCGATCCGTAAAGGAATACGGCGTTTTGGCCATGCAGACAGGCAGATGGGAAAGTCCCATCTCCTCAATCTTTTGGATGGTCTTCAGAGCTGCAGGCGAAAAGACAACTCCCGACCCACGGTAAATCTCTTTCACGACCGTCTCGATTTTTTGAGAAACCGACAGCTCCTCTTCATACAGAAAGCGGAAGGTGGATGGCTGTTCGGCCGCACGCGCCACTTTTTCTGCCAGTTCGATTCCGCCCTTGCTGCCTTCAGCCCAGACGTCAGAGAGTGCCGCTTCCGCACCCAACTGTTGGCAAAGATCGATGACGGCCTCAATCTCTTGTTGTGTATCCGTCGCGAAATGATTGATGGCGACCACCGCAGGTACGCCAAACTTCTGCAGATTCTCGATATGGCGGCGGACATTGGCGAAGCCCCGTTTCAAGGCATCCAGATTTTCCACTGACAGATCCGCTACTTTTACGCCGCCATTGTATTTTAAAGCGCGAACCGTAATGACGACTACAGCCGCATCAGGCGTCAGCCCCGCTTTCCGGCACTTGATGTCAAAAAACTTCTCAGCTCCCAAATCTGCTCCGAACCCAGCCTCGGTCACGACGTAGTCTGCCAGCTTGAGCGCCGTCTTGGTCCCGATGACACTGCTGCATCCATGTGCAATGTTAGCAAATGGCCCACCGTGAATGAGGACAGGGGTACCTTCAATCGTCTGCACCAGATTAGGTTTGATTGCTTCCTTTAAGAGAACGCACATGGCTTCTACCGCATGTATTTCTTTGGCCCGAACCGGCTCATCGTCAAAATCATAGCCGATAATGATGTTATTCAAACGCTCCCGCAAATCAGCCAGATTTTCACTCAGGCACAAGATCGCCATGATTTCGGATGCAGTCGTAATCATGAATCCATCTTCGCGCGCCATTCCATTCCCGTCACCCAAACCGACTACGATGTTGCGCAAGGCGCGGTCATTCATGTCCATGGCGCGTTTCCACACGACCTTTTTCGGATTCAATCGGCGGGAATTTCCTTGGAAGATATGATTATCGATCATGGCAGCCAACAGATTGTGTGCTGAAGTGATCGCATGGATGTCGCCCGTAAAATGGAGGTTAATTTCGTCAGCCGGCAGAATTTGCGCACCACCACTCCCCGTAGCTCCACCCTTTATCCCCATGCACGGACCAAGAGATGGCTCCCGGAGTGCGGCAATCGTCTTTTTCCCTAATGCATTCAGCGACTGGGACAATCCAATCGTTGTGAGTGTTTTTCCAGCGCCTGCCGGGTTGGGATTCATCGCTGTCACGAGGATCAGCTTTCCGTCTGGACGATCCTTCACCTTTTCCCACAGTTCATCCGAAATTTTGGCCTTAAACTTTCCGTACAGTTCCAGGTCTTGCTCTTCGATACCTGCTATCTTGGCAATCTCGACAATCGGCTTCATGCGCGCCTCCCTGCAATCGGTGAATTCGTTGTTTCATGACCAACTTCTACATTCCACATTGTAGTCACTTCTCCTTTCCCCAGAAACTCATTTGGGGAAAAATTAGGGGATTTGGCTACGTCAAGCAAAAAACCCGCACTCTGTAGGGTACACAGCGTACGGGCTTTGTAGGATTACGCTCCAAAAATTTTCCCCGGGTTCAAAATGCCAGTCGGGTCCAATACGTGTTTCATCGATTGCATGACATCGAGTGCTGCTCCATGCTCGATGCGTTGGTACTTGGCTTTACCCACGCCGACGCCGTGTTCTCCCGTGCACGTCCCGCCTCGGCTGAGCGCGTACTCCACGAGATGGGCATTCAGCTTCTCGGCATTCGCCACTTCAGCCGGATCGTTCAGATCGATCATCAAAATGACGTGATAATTGCCATCTCCGACGTGACCCAGGATTGCACCGTCCAAGCCCGATCCATCGATGGCAGCTCTCGCATCGACGACGGCACCGGCAAGCTCTGAAAACGGGACGCATACATCGGTCACCATCATCTTTTTCCCCGGTGACTTGTGGATAAAGGCGTACGCCATGTTGTGTCGCACATCCCACAGCTGCGCCCGCGCTTTGGAATCTGTCTCAAACAGGAACTCCGTGCATCCGTGCTCGCCCGCGATCGTTTGGGCAAACTCGACATCGTGCGAAAGACCCTGTTCGCTTCCATGAAACTCGATAAACAGCGTAGGATTTTCCGGATAGCTGGTTTCCTTGTAAGCATTCACCTGACGGATGGAGCGCTCGTCAATCAACTCAATGCGCGCTACCGGAATACCTGCTGAAAGGATGTCCACTACCGTATCTACTGCATCCTGAACGGTAGGGAAGCAGGCACGCGACGCCATTGTTGCCTCTGGAATCCCGTATACCCGCAACGTCAACTCCGTGAAGACGCCGAGCGTCCCTTCCGATCCCACGAAAAGTCCGGTCAAATGATAGCCAGACGATGATTTTGCCGTCATGCTCCCGGTGTGGATGATTCGTCCATCTGCCAGCACGACTTCCAGGTCGCGCACATTATCCCTCATCACGCCGTAACGAACGGATGTGGTGCCGCTCGCATTCGTCGCCGCCATTCCGCCTAATGTAGCGTCGGCTCCTGGATCCACTGAGAAAAATAGTCCGTGCTTTTTCAGCTCCTTGTTGAGCTGTGTGCGCGTCACACCTGGCTGCACCCGAACTAAAAAATCCTGCGGGCGAACCTCCAGCACTTGATTCATCAGAGAAAAATCCAGGCTGATCCCGCCATGGTAAGGAATCGCGTGTCCTTCCAGGCTGCTTCCCAATCCAAACGGGGTGACAGCGATGTGCCGCTCGCTCGCCAGCTTCATGATTTCGCTGACCTCTTGGGCCGATTGCGGAAACACCACGACATCCGGCAAATGTGGCGTGTGATACGATTCATCGTGACTGTGATGTTCGAGAACGGTCGGGTTTGTCGTGACACGCTCGTCTCCCAGCCAATCCTTTAATTGTTGAATGTAATCCACGGATAGCGCCTCCTCGTTACTTACTCATTTCCACCAGCCACAAGCTGATTTCCGGTACGTAGGTGATGAGCATCAAATCGACGATCATGAGGATCAAGAATGGAATCGCTGCTCTCTCAATCGCGGAATTGGACAGCTTGGCGATATTGCCGGCTACCAAGAGATTGAGTCCCACCGGCGGCGTCAGCATACCAATCGCGGAGTTGACGACCATGATCACCCCGAACAACACCGGGTCGATTCCCAACGCATTGGTGATCGGCAAAAGAATCGGAGTCATGAGGATAATCGTGACCGCCGTCTCCATAAACGTGCCCAGGATCAGCAGCAAAACGTTGATGATGAGCAAAGTGATAAATGCGCTATCGGTAATCCCCAGCATGAATTGGGCAATTTCCTGAGGAATATTTTCCCTGGTCATAATGAACCCGAATGCATTGGCTGTCGCGATGATGAGCATGATCACAGCCGTCATGCTTGCCGAGCCCGCAAAAATTTCACCCAAGTCTCTCCATTTGATTTCTCGGTAGACGAAAAGGCCAATCACCAAGCCGTATACCACAGCGACAACAGCTGCTTCTGTAGAAGTGAAAATACCACCGTAAATACCGCCTAAAATAATGACAGGCATGAGAATGGCCAAGATGGCATCCTTAAAGGCTTGCCAAATGTCCGCCAGGGAGTGCTTTTCGCCACCGCCCCAACCATTTTTCTTGCTGATCCAGAATGAATAGAGAATAAGGGAGATCGCTACCAGAATCCCAGGCCCAATCCCGGCAATGAACAAATCGTTGATGGAAGTGCTGGCTGCTACTCCATACAAAACCATCGGAACGCTGGGCGGAATCATGACGCCGATCGTCCCACCCGCTGCGTGCAGAGCAGCAGAAAAGCGAATATCGTACCCCTTTTTGACCATGTGCGGGATGAGAATTCCCCCTACGGCAGCAGTGGTCGCGGCAGATGAACCGGAAATCGCAGCAAAAAATGTACAACCCATTACCGCCACGATCGCCAATCCTCCAGGGAGAGTTCCGACAAGCGTATTGGCAAAGCGAATCAGCCTTGCCGATATCCCGCCCGTTTCCATGAGCTTACCCGCGAGCAGGAAGAACGGAACTGCCATCAAAGGGAAAGAGTCCGTCCCGTTGAACATTTTTTGAATGACGACCAAAAGAGGAATGTTTCCCTCTACCATAAAGGCAACGACTACCGAGAGCCCTAATGCGACAGCTATCGGAACATTGATGATCAGGAGAACCAAGAGTGTCAGAAAAAGCACGGTACCCACAATCGATTCACTCCTTCCCGGTGATATCTTTCCAAGTTACATGGAGAACGTTCATGATGAGCAGGACACCGCTGATCGGAATCACCATGTAGACGTAGCCCATGGGAACGAGCAGAGTGGGGGAGGTCTGCGTCATGCTTCGCGCAGCCAAGGCATACCCTTGTTGAACCATGACCACAAAAAAGAAAATGCTAAGAATCGCAGCAAGACTCAGGACGATCTTGTTCATCAAAGGAGACAAAAACTTCTGAATATATTCGGTGCCGATATGGGCTCTGATGGCCATCGCATAGGCTGAGCCGAGAAAGGTGATCCAAATCAGCAAATAACGGGCGAGCTCCTCCGTCCAGGCAAGCGGCTGGTCCAGGAAAAACCGGAACAGCACCTGCAGGAATACCGCTACGACCATCACAGCAAGCAGAGCCACCACGATGAAGCGAGTGAAACTGTTTATTTTGGAAATAAGGGTGCTCACACGATTTCTCCTTTCGCAGGGAAAGGGGGAGAAAAGCCCTGTCGCTCCTCTCCCTTCCTCCGATTATTTCGTATTCATGATCTCATCAACCAGCTCTTTGCCAAACTGACCGGAGAATTTGTCGTATACAGGCTTCATCGCATCGCGGAACGCTGCTTTGTCCACGTCTTCGGTGATCACTACGCCCTTCGACTTGATATCGTTAATCGCTTCCTGCTCCATTTTGATCATCAGTTCACGCTCGTACTGACCCGCTTTTTGCGCTTCTTCGGAGATCAGCTGCTGCACATCAGCAGGGAGCTTGTCCCATACAGGCTTGCTGAACAAGATCAGAGCCGCAGAGTATACGTGACCAGTCAGAGACATGTGTGTTTGTTTGGAATCGTACAGCTTGTAAGTTTGGGCTACGATTGCAGGGTTCTCCTGAGCGTCTACTACGCCTTGCTGCAAGGCAGTCAGTGCTTCTGTCCATGCCATCGGGGTTGGTTTTGCGCCCAATGCTTCAAAAGCAGCCAAGTGGATCGGATTTTCTTGTGTACGAATCTTCATGCCCTGAACATCAGCAGGTGTCTTGATGTCTTTCGTTCCATTTGTAATGTGGCGGAAACCATTTTCAGCCCAAGCCAGGCCAACGAGGTTTGCACTGCTCAAGTCTTTCAAGATGTCTTGGCCCACTTTTCCGTCCAAGACCTTGTATGCTTGCTCACGGCTCTCAAACAAAAATGGCAGGTCGAGCACACCCAATTTTGAATAGAAGTTGGTTACCGGTGCCGTAGAAGTAATCGACATATCTGCCGTGCCAAACGTAAGCGCTTCCGTCAGTTCGCGTTCAGCACCGAGCTGGCTCAATGGATATACTTCGATTTTCACTTTCCCGTTGGAACGCTTCTCCACATCCTCTGCCATCTTTTTCAGCGCCAGATTGTACGGGTGGTCCTCCGTCAGCGAGTGTCCCGCTTTGAATACATAGGTTTGTCCATCACTCTTGGGTGCTTCCGTCTTTGCAGCTTGTCCGCCGCCATTTTGTCCGGAAGGCGCAGCGGATTGCCCGCCGCCTCCCCCACATGCTGTCAGCAATAAAGAAGCGGACATGATTCCTGATAAAAGGAAGCTCCATTTTTTTCGCAACATCTCTCTAATTCCCCCTGGTTCTCTCTTTTTTATTTAATATTGAATTCATTTAATAATATGAAAATTTTAACCGTTTGGCTAGATCCCTCTTCCGCCATCTACGTTCATTACTTCGCCCGTCACGATTTTGGAAAGGTCAGAAGCCAAATACAGAGCGGCCTGCGCAATATCCTCCGGTTGGATCAACGTGCCCAACGGAACGCTGCTGATGAAAATATCCTTCTTGCCCGCTTCGACCTCTGCTTCATCCCCGTTGATGAACTTGCCGAGCATCGGTGTCTCAGCCGGCCCCGGATTGATGACATTCACGCGGATCTTGTAAGGTGCCAGCTCGATCGCAAGCGCCTTGCTCAGCATGATTGCAGCCCCTTTGGAAGCGCAGTACGCATTCAGTCCTGGACGCGCGCGAATTCCGGCGATCGATGCGATGTTGATAATGCTGCCTTTGCTATTGGCCTTCATGTGAGGAACAGCATGGCGCGTCGTCAAGAAAATGGATTTGGTGTTAACAGCCATGGTTCTGTCCCACTGTTCGAGGCTCAGCTCCTCGATGGGCGTGAATGCTTGCGGTACCCCTGCGCAGTTGACGAGTACATCAATCGAGCCGAAAGCAGAGACGGTCTCTTTGACGAGGGCAGCCACGCTCTCGTCGTCGGCCACATCCGTCTGAACGGGAAGTGCCGTACCCTCCGGCAATTCCTTTGCTGCCTGCTCAGCTGCCGCCTTGTTCAAATCTGCCAGAACGACCTTGGCCCCCTGCTCGGCAAAAAGGGTAGCGATGGCTTTCCCCATACCTGATCCTGCACCCGTTACAATTGCGGTTTTTCCTGCCAAAAGCTGTCCGTTCATAGATTGATCACCACCATCCTCTCTTCAGTCATTTCCTCAACGGCATAACGTGGGCCCTCTTTGCCGAGACCACTGTTCTTGACGCCTCCATAAGGCATCACGTCATTGCGATAGGTTGAAACGTCATTGATGACGACACCGCCGTATTCGAGCACACGCGCCGCTTTCATCGCGATATTCAGATCCCGGGTGAAAATGCCAGCCTGAAGCCCGTAATCGGAGTTGTTCGCCTGCGCAAAAGCATCGTCCAAATCACGGTAAGGAATGATCGTTACCACAGGGGCAAAAACTTCACGGCATACGACTTTCATCTCGGGCTTGGTATCCACCAGCACAGCGGGATAGAACAGAGCTCCCTCCCGTTTCACCGGCAGCAGGGATTTCGCCCCTTGGCTGATCGCTTCCAGCACCCATTCCTCCGTACGGCTCGCTTCCTTTTCACTGATCATAGGCCCTACATCTGTCGTCGGATCTTCCGGGTCGCCCACTTTCAGCTGTTTGACCTCGCTGATGTACAGGTCTGTAAATTCAGAGATCACATCTTCATGGACGTAGATGCGCTGCACCGCGATGCAAGCCTGCCCTGCATTGTGGAAGCTGCGAGCTGCAGTCTGGCGGGCTGCCAGCTCCAGATCGGCATCGTGATGAACGATGTTCGGCGAGTTGTTGCCGAGCTCCAAAGCTACCGGGCGCATGCCGCTGCGTTCCTTGATATGGCGTCCTACTTCCCCTGAGCCAGTGAAGGTGTACATCGCGATACGCTCTTCGTCGAGGAGCCATTCGCCCACCTCGCTGCCTGCTCCCGTGACGATGTTGATGTAGCCTTTGGGCAATCCCGCTTCCTCCAAAACCTCCAGCAGCAGGAACGTCGCGATCGGAGTCACCGTTGCCGGCTTGACGACGAGAGTGTTTCCAGCCGCGATAGCCGGAGCGATCTTGTGCGTGCTGAGCAGGAGGGGGTAGTTGAATGGCGTAATGGCGCCAATCACTCCCTTTGGTACACGGATGGTGAAGCCGAGGCGATTTTCGGAGCCTTCTGTCGCCTGCAGGGGGATCATTTCGCCGTGAATCTTTTTAGCTTCCTCTGCAGATAGACGGAGCGTATTGATGGTGCGATCCAGTTCATTCATCGCATCCTTGCGCGTTTTGCCCACTTCACGAATCAGGGAAAGCTCCATCTCATCCCGGCGCGCTTCCATCAATTCAGACGCTTTCAGCAAAATCTTGTAGCGCTGAAAAGGAGTCAGTGCGTCCGACTTGAACGTCTTCGCCGCCTTCTCCACTGCATCCGATACATGATGCTGCTGCGCTTTGGCTATTTGCGCGATGCACTCTCCTGTGTATTTGTGGTAAACAGGGATGTAGCTGTCTGCCTTTACCCATTCGCCACCGATGTACAGATCATACGATTTCGTTTCCATTCTCCCATTGCCTCCCTCTATGTCTATTTGGTTGCCTCATAGATCTGGCGAACGATCTCGTCGCCCAGCTCCCTCGTCGTTGCCTTGCCTCCCAGGTCAGGTGTCAGCACTTTTCCATCTACCAGCACTTGCTCGATCGCATTCATGATGACTCCACTAATTTCCGGCAGATCGAGATGATCCATCATCATGCTGAGGCTCCAGATTTGCGCGATCGGATTGGCACTCCCTTTGCCTGCGATATCAGGAGCAGAGCCATGAATCGGCTCGAACATGGAAGGATACTTGCGCTCCGGATTGATGTTGGCTGATGGCGCCAGTCCCAGTCCGCCAACGATTGCCGCTCCGAGATCCGTGAGAATATCGCCGAACAGATTGCTCGCCACGACCACATCAAATGTCTCCGGACGAGTAATAAAGTAAGCCGCCAAAGCGTCAATGTGATAAAGCGTCGTATGGACATCGGGATGCTCCTGGCTGATTTCTTTGACGATTTCATCCCAGAATGGCATCGAATGGTTAATTCCATTGGACTTCGTCGCCGCTGTCAGTCTCTTTTTCGGCTTCTTCTCCGCGAGAGAGTAGGCGTATTTCAAAATGCGCTCGGTGCCGTATCGCGTAAACACGTTGTTTTGGACGGCCATTTCGTATGGCGTACCCTGGTGCATCCGTCCGCCCATGTTGGAATACTCGCCCTCGGTATTTTCCCTGACGACGACGAAATCCAGATCGGCATGCTCTTTGTAACGCAAGGGGCTCTCCAACCCTTTGAGCAGCTTTACGGGGCGCAGGTTTACATACTGCTGAAAAGCACGGCGGATCGGCAAAATCAATTCCCAGACCGAGACATGATCAGGAACTTCCGGCGCTCCGACGGCACCGAGTAGGATTAGATCGTAGTCTTTTAATGTATCCAATCCATTTTCCGGCATCATCCTGCCATGCGTGAGGTAGTAGTTGCAATTCCAATCCATCACATCATTGGCAAAACGAATACCACCATGGCTTTCTTCAATTGCTTTCAATACTTTTAATCCTTCGTCCATCACTTCGGGACCGATTCCATCTCCCGGAATCACTGCGATTGAATAATGAAGCAATCGTCTCCCCCCTTTGAATGATCAAAATTTTTTGACGATATCGACCTCCTAATACTTGCACGTTTAATGCCAACCTTTATCATAAGGGCCATCTATGATAAAACGCTTTCAAGACAAGCGTAGAAAAATGTCAGTTCCTGCCGATTGCCTACATTCGCAACGAAGTGTTGCAACATAACGCTGCAACACTTCGCTCACTTGATATCGTATTGTTTCATCTTGCGCCACAGAGTGGTTCGATCCATTCCAAGCACCTTCGCAGCGAGCGTTTTGTTGTGCCTCGCTTGCTGCAGCGCATGGACAATCTTGACCGCTTCCGGCTCCAGCCTTCCATGATGCACGACTTCCTGAATACGTTGCGAGACTTTCTTTTTGGCAAACAAGAAGTCGACGTTTTCCCTCGTTACCCTTCCGCCTTTGGACAACAGGACCATTCGCTCTACGACATTGCGCAGCTCCCTTACGTTGCCTGGCCAATGATAGTCCTGAAAGAGCCGGTAGATGTCCTCGTCGATTCTCTCCACCTTTTGCTCATGCTGCTCATTGAGCTCCAGAACCATACTCTCGACTAACAAGGGAATATCCGACAGGCGTTCCCGCAGCGGCGGGATTTCGAGCCCCAGCATGTTGATCCGGTAATACAGATCCGCGCGAAAACGCTCCCGCTCAATTTCATCTGCCAAATCACGGTTTGTTGCGGCAACGATCCGCACATCAACCGGAATGATCCTCTCTCCGCCGACCCGTCTTACCCTGCGCTCCTGCAACACTCGGAGCAGCAACACCTGAATGCGCAGCGGCATCTCACCGATTTCGTCGAGAAAGAGCGTCCCCCCATGGGCCAGTTCAAACAGCCCGGGCTTTCCTCCCTTTTTCGCACCCGTAAATGCCCCATCCTCGTAGCCAAACAGCTCGCTCTCCAAGAGACTTTCGGGCAAGGCTGCGCAGTTGACTGCCAAGAACGGCCCAACTGCCCGCGGACTCTCCAGGTGAATCCCTTGGGCAAACAATTCCTTGCCCGTTCCCGATTCCCCTGTGATCAAGACCGTTGCATTGGTCCTGGCAAACATGGCCGCCTGTTCCTTCGTGGCGACCAGCTCAGGCGAACAACCGATGATGCTATCGAGTCGGTATCTGGCTTCCAAGCCATTCTCATGCAGCTTCTTGCGCAAGGACATCTCCATCTTTTGAATGTCGCTGATCTCTTTAAAATTGGAGACTGCCCCCACAATCTGATCTTTTACGATGACGGGTATCCGGTTGATGACGATCGAACGGTCGAGAACCGTCGCCACATCGCCCAGCTCCTGCCGTCCCGTCTTCAATACGCGAAGCATATCCGAATGAGGGATGTAGTCCGTAATCGGCTTGCCCATCACATCACCGGTCAGTCCCAGGAGCATTTTGGCATGCTCGTTCACCAGGGTGATCTGGCTGTGACGATCGACAGCAATCACGGCATCATGCGCCGAATTGACCACCGCTTCCATCAGATGCTTTTCCCGCAATCGATCCCTTGTGTAGGTGATCAAGGACTCTGCCTGCTGTACGGTCCGGCGCAGCGTAGCGACGGATGGCTCTATCAGATGCCACTCGCCTTTTGGCGGCTTGGCAGGGAGCGTATGCCTGCCCCAGATCGGTGTCAGGTACATGACCCCCTCTGCCTCTACCCGCCAATTCTCCCGCGGCCGAAACAGACACGCCTCACCCAGCACGTCTGGTTCCAGCTCATGTTCCCGCTCCAGCCACAGCTTTTCCTTTTCGGAGCCGCATACGACGACGAGCTGCCGGCTCCCCTCCATTTTGGGTACTCGCTCCCACGTCCTTTTCACATCATTCATATCGATAGACAGACTCAGCACCGGCAACGAGAAGGATTCGAGCTCCTCTCCATACGGTTCCGTGGTGATGACCACAAACGGATTCATCATCTGGTCGATAATGGACTTGATTGAATAAAAGTACCCAATCGGATGGCCGCTGCAATCCAACAGGGAAGCGATTTTTCTCTCCATCTCTTTATCCAGCCTGTATAGGGCGATCATAGTTCCTCCTGGTTCACCTGTGGCAAAATGCGATAATCCGCCATTTTGCGGTACAGCGTATTCCGGCCGATCTGGAGCAGCTTTGCCGCTTGGGTGACATTGCCTCCACTGGCGTTCAACGCCTTTTTAATAGCCTGACATTCGGTCTCGCGCAAGGACATCATGCCGATCTCGGATGAAGCAGGGCCCTCTTCCAAGTTTTCGAGTTGAATGTGCTCGCAATCAATTTCATCCTCATCCGTCAAAAAGGCAGCCTGTATGAGAACCCCCTGCAGCTCCCGAACATTTCCCGGCCACGAATAGGAAGTGAGCATGGCCTTGGCCTCTCTGGTCAGGGAGATGGAGCGTTCCGGGGCGATTTGCTTGATCTGATTTTCAGCCAGCTCCAAAATATCGCTTCTTTTGCGCAAAGGCGGCAGCTCGACCAAGACCCCTTTCAGCCTGTAATACAGATCCGCGCGAAATCGTCCGGCCTTGATCTCATCCGGCAAATTTCTGTGAGTAGCCGCTACGACTCTGGCGTGCACGGGCCTTGACTGATTGCTTCCCACAGGCGTCACCACTTTTTCCTGCAGCACCCGGAGCAAGGCTGCCTGCGCCCGCAGTGACATATCCCCGATCTCGTCCAGGAAGATCGTTCCCTTCCTGGCTGCTTCAAACTTGCCGATTCGGCCTTCGCGGTGGGCACCGGTAAAAGATCCGCCCTCGTAGCCGAATAATTCACTCTCGATTAAATTTTCCGATATCGAACTGCAGTTTACCGCCACGAAAGGCTCCTGGGCTCGCGGGCCCGTCTGGTGAATCATCTGGGCAAATAGCTCCTTGCCCGTACCGCTTTCTCCCAAAATCATAACAGGGAAATCGACTTGGGCGGCTTTCTGCGCCAATATTTTCGCTTGGAGAAAGAGGGGGCACGAGCCAGCCAGCCGAGGGAACGGCTTGAGAGGAACGGGTGGCGTCTGTGCCCTCGCCCTCAGAGGCGCAGATGGCCACATCTTGCGTCGATCATCTTTCAGTGTACGAGCATGACCCTCATGCTGCGGATCCAGCTCCTTGCCCAGCACATCCGCACCGAGCAGCTGCTTCGCACTCCGATTCAGACCCACGATACGCTCGTCACGATCCAAACCAACGAGTGGCAGCCATTGCTGCGAGCGCTTCCCGCTGTAAGTACCCGAAACCGCCATCACGCGTTCTGCATCAGCAAACAGAAAGCGGTTCTGCAGGGCCTCGGCAATCATGCAGACGATCGTCAAGGCAAACGGATGGGTATACTCTTTTCTTGTACTAATATCGATCACGCCTAGCAGCTCTCCCGCAGGCGAAAAAATCGGAGCAGACGAGCAGGTCAGAAATTGGTTCTCCCGGAAGTAATGCTGCTCTCCATGTATTTGTATCGGCTGCTGGGAAATCAAAGCTGTGCCTATGGCATTGGTTCCTTTGTTGCTCTCCTGCCAGTTCGCCCCGATCTGCAGCTGTACTTTCTGGGCATGATCGGCAAAAACGGGGTCGCCTACTGTATGGATAATGTTGCCGTTTCGATCGGACAGCAGGGCGATATGCTCCGTCGAGAGCAAGAACGGAGACAGCTTGTTGAATAGAGGTAAGCTTTCGCGAATCAGAGGGTGATTTTCCTGAATGATTTCTTTGATTCGACTGGTGGAAATGATCTGGTCATTCGCCTTTTGTGTGGCAATGAGGTTCGATTCCTGGCAGCGCTTCCAAGATTGCTGGACAATCGTTGACAACACTCTTCCCTCCCTCAAAAATCATTCCTATCCATTATAGCATGAGTTGGTCATGTGTCAGTTGTTCCGAAATGGAACACTCCCTGTTCCAATCCGGTGCACTTTTGCCTCATTCCTTTTTTGAAAACGCTGACACATCGGGGGTTTTTCGATTGGTACGGGTTTTGCTTTTAAGGAATCACGTAAAGACCTTACTAGAGATATGAGGAGGCGTTCGCATGATCTATGCTCAGCCCGGCCAGGCCGGTTCAAAGGTGACGTTCAAACATCGCTACGAGAACTACATTGGTGGCAATTGGGTTCCGCCAGTGAAAGGGGAGTACTTTGAAAACGTGACGCCGGTCACCGGCAAAGTGTTTTGCGAGGTAGCTCGTTCCACTGCTGAAGATATCGAATTGGCACTCGATGCGGCGCACGAGGCAAGGGCAGCATGGGGACGCACTTCTGTAGCACAGCGCTCGAACATCCTGCTCAAAATCGCGGATCGCATGGAAGCGAACCTGGAGCTTTTGGCGACAGCGGAGACATGGGAAAACGGCAAGCCCGTGCGAGAAACATTGGCCGCTGACATTCCTTTGGCGATCGATCATTTCCGCTACTTCGCAGGCGCGATTCGTGCGCAGGAAAGCACGCTCGGTGAAATCGACAACGATACGGTAGCATACCACTTCCATGAGCCACTCGGTGTGGTCGGGCAAATCATTCCGTGGAACTTCCCGTTGTTGATGGCTACGTGGAAGCTCGCCCCTGCACTGGCTGCCGGGAACTGCGTGGTACTCAAGCCTGCGGAGCAAACACCCGCATCCATCATGGTACTGATGGAGCTGATCGGTGACCTCTTGCCTCCAGGTGTCGTCAACGTGGTAAACGGCTTCGGTCTGGAAGCCGGTAAACCGCTGGCGTCGAGCAACCGCATCGCGAAAATCGCCTTTACGGGTGAAACGACAACAGGCCGTTTGATCATGCAATACGCCTCTCAAAATATCATTCCGGTTACCTTGGAGCTTGGCGGCAAATCTCCGAACATCTTCTTCCCGGATGTGTTTGCAAAAGACGACGCTTTCTTTAACAAGGCAATCGAAGGCTTCGTCCTATTCGCCCTCAACCAAGGCGAGGTCTGCACATGCCCATCCCGCGCCCTGATTCACGAGAGCATTTACGAGCCGTTCATGGAGCGCGCCCTCCAGCGTGTAGCCAACATCAAGCAGGGCAACCCACTGGATAGCGACACTATGATCGGTGCGCAAGCCTCTCTCGAACAGGTGGAAAAAATCCTTTCCTATCTGGACATCGGCAAGCAAGAAGGGGCAGATTGCCTCATTGGCGGAAACCGCGCTCAGCTGGAAGGCGATCTGGCAGAAGGCTACTACATTCAACCGACGGTCTTTAAAGGCCACAACAAAATGCGCATCTTCCAGGAAGAAATTTTTGGTCCAGTCGTATCCGTCACGACCTTCAAAGATACGGAAGAAGCGCTGGCGATTGCAAATGACACGCTGTACGGCTTGGGCTCCGGCGTATGGACCCGCGACGTGAACACGGCGTATCGCATGGGCCGTGAAATACAGGCGGGCCGCGTGTGGACCAACTGCTACCACGCTTACCCTGCTCACGCTGCATTTGGCGGATACAAAATGTCCGGTATCGGCCGTGAGACACACAAAATGATGCTCGGCCATTACCAACAAACCAAAAACCTGCTCGTCAGCTACAGCGATCAGGCTCTCGGCTTCTTTTGATCGATGAGTCGGCAGGAGAAAGTACTCGCTACCGAAGCGGCCCTGCAGTTGATCGATCGACTTCGCGCCAAACACGGCGACCTGATGTTTCATCAGTCAGGGGGCTGCTGCGATGGCAGCTCCCCCATGTGCTATCCGTTGGGCGAATTCCTCATCGGGGATCAGGATGTGCTGCTGGGTGAGATCGGCGGATGCCCGTTCTACATGGGGAAAGCTCAGTACGAGTACTGGAAGCACACGCAGCTCATCATCGATGTGGTGAACGGCCGCGGCGGCATGTTTTCTCTCGAAGAACCGGAAGGCATGCGATTTTTGACACGTTCGCGCGTCTTCCCCGAACAGGAATAAAAATGAAGACCGTACCGCCTGGATGAAGGCTGGCACGGTCTTTTTGTATCCGCTACAAAGTGTAAACGTTAATCATGGACCTAAAAAATTCGCCCATTGGCGATTTTTAAGGTTCAAACGTTTCTCCGTAGCCAAGGACGATGACCTTGGTATCTGGATAGTCCGCCAATAGTTCTTCGAGGTCATGATCTTTGTTCATCATCACTTTCACGATCGGAAACGCAGCGAGCAACTGCGAAAGCGCTTCTGGAGCTGGCGTCGTCTCGCGAGTCGGAAACGTATGGCTCGGTATGACATAGGAGACATTTAGGAGTTGTTTGACCGCATAGGCGGCTTCTTTTGGTCCCATCGTAAAGTGGCCGGATGAAGAGAGAATGGCAATGTCCGGTTGATATACGTCTGAGATCAGTTTCAAATCCATTGTGAGCGCGGTATCCCCAGAATGATACAAGGTTTGATCATTGGCAAAAGCAAAGATGTAACCGGCTGCTTCCCCCGCATAAATCGGCGTTCCCTCTGTTTCCTTGTACGAAGAAGTGTGCCTAGCAGGTACCATGGTGACCGTTACATCGTCTAAATAGACACTTCCCCCCAGATTGATGGGAAATACATTTCGAATCCCTTGTTGAAGTAAGATCAGGGCGAGTTCGTATTGAGCCACGACCATCACGTCAGGCTTTTTTTCGATCAATTTGGCAAGTCCGCTGCTATGATCGAAGTGTCCATGGGTCAAAAACACAGCATCCACGGATTGATAAAAGTCGTCGTTGTCATAAGCCGGAGGAAAACCGGGATTGAGATCAAAAAACGGATCGATCAAATAGGTTTTCTTGGCTTTGCTAGTCAACCGATACATAGCGTGTCCGAGACGAGTGATTTGCACGAATACATCCTCCTTTTAGGGTCACTAGTAGGGTTTATGTTCGATACATTCCGCTTATTCATATTTTGCAAAACCCTCGTATCATTCGGATCATGATAGCAGCACGTAAAGAAACCCAAGCAAAATTGCTTGGGTTTTGTCCGGGAAGTCTACCATTATTGTGAAAGCTATTTTCACGATCGCTGACGACTCGGCTTCTTGTGGGTTTTGGGGCCAGTAGGCTTATGAGCTTTTGCTTTTGTCCCTGCTGGTTTCCCTCGTTTGCTGCCACCGCGGTCTCCTTCACGGCTAGAACCGAAGGACCGCTCGCGATCCGAACGGCCGGAATTGCGGTTAGAGCTGTTGGCTGCCCGCTGCGCATTTTTTGGCTTTTCGTTACGGCTGCTTGGGCGTTCGCTTCCATTCGGCTTGCGAGTGAAACGGTCCTGCTGACGATCGTCACTCTTCGCGTTGCGATCAAAGCCGTCTTGCTGGCGCCCATGCCCCTTTGTCGGTTGATCAAACCGATCCTGCTGGCGTTCACCCTTCTTCGGCTTTCTGTCAAAACGGTCCTGCTGACGCTCGTCGCTTTTCGCCTTCCGCCCGAAGCCGCTACCCTTACGTTCGACACCTTTCCCGCTCGGCTGTTCACGCTTGGCCCCGCGAGAGGCATTGTCCCTTCGCCTTGTCTTGTCGTGCTTGGCTTCGCGCGGCTGTGACTCCTCCGCCCTCGCTCTGCCCTGCCTTTCAAGCGACATTCCGATCCCTTTTTCAATCAATTCCAGTTGAGAGCGATCCTTTGGTGTTACTAGAGTAAAGGCAATCCCCCGCTCCCCCGCCCGGCCTGTCCGACCGATCCGATGGATATAGCTATCCACATCTTCCGGGATATCGTAGTTAAACACATGCGTGACGCCTTCCACATCCAGGCCTCGAGCAGCCACATCGGTTGCTACGAGGAATTGAATGCGCACCTCGCGGAAACGCCTCATGACGTCTTCCCGCTTCGCCTGTGACAAATCGCCGTGCAGCTCGTCAGACATAAAGTCAAATCCTTGGAGAGCGGCATTCAGCGCGCTCGCTCTGCGTTTCGTGCGGCAAAAGATGACAGCCAGAAACGGCCGATGTTCTTCGAGCAGGCTGCGCAGCGTGGTTTGCTTGGCCCGATCGGTCGTCTCCACGACAATTTGCTTGATATCATCAAGCGTGATACGTTTTCCTTGTACGCGAATATCCTCTGGCTGTCGCATGAAGCGGTTGGCCAGGGAGCGCACCTGCGTCGGCATCGTGGCAGAAAACAGCATCGTCTGCCGATCCCACGGCGTCTGTCCGATGATCTCTTCCACTTCTGGGAGAAAACCCATATGCAGCATCTGGTCCGCTTCGTCGAGGACGAGGGTCGATACAGTCGATAGATCAATGGTTCCCCGTCTCATATGATCCAGCAGTCGTCCAGGTGTAGCGATCACGATTTGTTTTTTGCCTTCTAGCTTTCTCATTTGTCGCGCTACATCTTGTCCCCCGTAAACAGCGAGGACATGGATCTCGTCGAGCTTTTCTGTCAGCTTCTTCACTTCCGCTGTGATCTGCAGGGCTAGCTCCCGCGTAGGCGTGAGAATCAATGACTGCACATGCGTAACTTCAGGATCGGCCTGCTCCAAAATCGGCAGAACAAAAGCTAGCGTTTTTCCCGTACCCGTTTGCGCCTGAGAGATCACGTCTTTTCCCTTGAGTGCCACTGGGATTGTTTGGCCCTGGACCGGTGTCGGTTCGGTAATCCCATTTTCTTTCAATGCATCTAGTAGTTCCTTGCGAATTCCTAAAGCCAAAAAGTCAGCCAGATTAGCCATCTCCATTCTTGTTCTACGGCCGTGTGCATTATTTTGTGCAAACAGCCATTCCGATAAAATACCGTACACCATCACGAGGCTTCTCAAACGTAACGCCTCGCTGGTAGTAAATCTCCACTTGGGAAAAGCGGACAAACAGTTCTTCGAATTCCTCCGGCGTCAGCTGATGGACATGAAACGGCTCACTCGTCTGCTGTCCTCTGCCTCTGCCAAAAGGACTCGACACAACCAGCACTCCGCCAGGCTTTAGCATGCGGTACAGATTGTCCATGAAAAGGAGATCATCTTCCACATGCTCGATCGTCTCAAAGCTCAAAATGGTATCGAACTGCCCCAATTTCTCTGGAAGCTCAGGGTCGATTGCATTTTCTTTTCGATAGGTGATCTTTTGATGGTTGTACTCCCTGTTTGCATAAGCAAGGGTCTCCTCATCTATATCCACCGCGACCAGCTCGACCAGCTCTCGTTTTCTGTCCTTGGCTACCATATGGCTTCCATACCCTGTACCGCAGGCGATATCCAGAACCCTGCCCCGGATGTACGGAGTAGCGAAGTAATAGCGGGCAATGTGCTCCAGCAGCATGCCATTGGTCGGTTTCATCAGTTTGGGAATGATTCGTTCCCCTGTCCATTCTAGCAAATCAATCACCGTTTTCCTGGTATTCTTCTTCACATCTTACCTCATTCTCTGGGGAGAAGAAAATCCTAGGTAGCTTGTCCATGGTTATTCGTTAAGAAAAATGTAAGAGTTTTCTATGCTATTTTGTTAAAACTGCCCGGTAAGATAGAACTATGAATGATATCACAAGGTGGGACCAAATGATGACGAATTACAATGTCCTTGTTGTCGATGACGAACGGGAAATCAGGGACGCGATTGAAATCTATCTCAAAAATGAAATGATCACCGTTTTCAAGGCAAACGATGGACTGGAAGCACTGGATATCTTATCCGATGAGGATATCCATCTCATCATCCTGGACATCATGATGCCGCGGATGGACGGCATTACCGCAACCTTTAAGATTCGGCAGGAGAAGAATATTCCGATCATCATGCTGTCTGCCAAATCGGAGGATACCGACAAGATTTTGGGCTTGAATGTCGGTGCTGATGATTACGTCACCAAGCCTTTTCATCCATTGGAGCTGGTGGCGCGGGTAAAATCGCAGCTCCGTCGGTATACCAATCTGGGCAACTACCGAGTCACAGACGATGAAGTCCAAGTGCGCGGTCTTACCTTGAACAAAAACACGAAGACCGTCACCGTCGATGGCAATGACGTACGTTTGACCGCAACCGAGTACAAAATTCTCGAGCTATTGATGGACAACAAGGGACGAGTCTTTTCCATCGAGGAAATCTACGAGCGTGTCTGGAAGGAACCGTATTTGAATGCGGAAAACACGGTCGCGGTGCACGTCCGGCGCATCCGCGAGAAAATCGAGATCAACCCGAAGGATCCGAAATACTTAAAGGTGGTATGGGGAATTGGATACAAAATCGAAAAATAGCCGTTACTCGGTGCTCGCCGTCTTCGCCCTGTTGCTGACAGTGACCCTCTCCTTTCTCGCGGTCACAGATATTTACGAGAATCGCGCGCACTTGCAAGAGGACTATTACTTTGACAGCCGTTCCTTTTACGATGAGCTGTCTACGGAAATCAATTTGATTGAGGACGTTCATGTCGGCTTTGCCGGTTATGAAAGCAAGCGAATGCTAGAAAAGATCGATAGCCAGTCCTTGGAGCAAATCAATGAGAATCGCGACCAATCGTTAAAGGAAAAAAAGCGGGAGATCGCCGAGCAGTACGCTCCTCGCATTCAGGAAGCACAGCAAGCGGGCAAAGCTGATGAAGTGGCCAAACTCACAACAGAGCAGGCAAACACGCTGGAGGAGGAAACCAAGAGCATTCAGGCTGAATGGCAAAGAAGCATGGATGAAATGGTCGCTTCAAAGGATCAGGAATACGAGGAACGTAAAAACAGCCTGTCCTTTCGCGACAGCTCATTTAAATACTTTATACAGGATGGCAAACGAAACAAAGTCTACACCAACCTGAACCAAGAGCCGACTGAATCCTGGCTGAAGGAGAACGCCCTCTATTCCTTCCGCTTCCCACAGAACGTGCTGGCAGACTCCACGATGTACGCCGATCTGAATCGTTCTTTTCAGATGAAACAATGGAAAGGCGTCATCTATATTCCGTATAATCCAGACGGCTACAGTCAAATCCATGCAGACGCTACTTACTACAATTCCGTACGGGAGCGCCTCATGCTGGAATGCGGACTGCTCGTTATCACTCTTTTGATTAGCGGAGCATTGCTGTGGTACACGGTCACGCACAAAGCCGTACAGCTCCCTGTGGTGCAAAAAAGCCTGGCTTTGCTGCGACGCATACCGCTGGACATCCGCATCATTCTGTTGCTCCCGGCCATCATGATATACCTGATCACCGCTTACGACATGAACTTCTTCTCGTTCCCGATCGGCTTTGAGCAGATCTTCACCCTGATCATCATGGTGCCCCTCACCGCCTTTTTCCTGCTGTATGTATTGGAAGGCTGGAACATGTACAACGATTCGGAACAGTTCCGACAGCAATGGCAGAGAAGCCTGCTGTCGCGGCAACGCTCGCTGTTAAAAGAAAGCTATTCCAACCGCAGCGTGTTTTTCAAAGTGGCTCTCATCTTCGTCCTGACTGTCGGGCTGGGCATGAGCATCGCTTTGGGCTTTGTAGCTCTTGTCGAACGCGTCGAAGAATTACTGATACTCACTTTCTTGTACTGCATGTTCTACGCAATATGCGTGCTGCCTTACATTTTCCGACGCATTGGTCTGATGAATCGCTTGCTGCTGGGAGCCGCTCAGATGGCAGCCGGCAACCTTCATGCGACCGTCGTGGAAAAACCGCGAGGCAAGCTGGCTGATCTTGCCCACTCTCTCAACAACATCAAGCAGGGCCTGCAGCATTCCGTGGAAAGCCAGATGAAAAGTGAGCGACTGAAATCAGAGCTCATCACCAACGTATCGCATGATTTGAAAACACCGCTCACCTCCATCATCAATTACGTCGATTTGCTCAAGCGGGAAGACCTGACCCAGGAGGACATCAAGAGCTACGTGGATGTCCTCGAGCGGAAAACAAACCGCCTGAAAGTATTGATCGACGACCTGTTCGAGGCGGCCAAAACAGCAAGCGGATCAATCGAGCTGAACATCGAGCAGGTAAACGTCTCATCGTTGCTCAATCAAGCCATCGCCGAATTCAGCGACAAGATCGATGCTTCGTCACTGACCTTCCGCGTCAACATCGAACAGCAAAAAATGTACGCACCTCTCGACGGCAAGAAAACGTGGCGGGTATTCGAGAATTTGATCGGAAACGCCCTGAAATATTCGATGCCGCATACGAGAGTTCATATCGACCTGTTTGAGAAGAATGAGGAAGTCATCCTGACGATCAAAAACGTCTCTGCCTACGAAATTGATTTTGCTGCCGAAGAATTGTTCGAACGCTTCAAACGGGCAGACCAGTCACGCAATACCGAAGGATCGGGCCTCGGACTCGCGATCGCGAAAAGCATCGTGGAGCTGCAGGGCGGCAAGCTGCAGATCGATATCGACGGTGATTATTTCAAAGTGATCGTCACCTTCCGCCGCTAACCGGAAACAAAGTCAAAAGCCAATCACCCACCTCGGTGATTGGCTTTTTTATGCTCATGCAGAAAAATCACGTTCGAACAGATTTTCAATATGGGCAATTGCCTCCTGCTCATCTGGTCCGTCCACCTCAAACGAAAGCTCATCCCCGGCTTTTACACCAAGTGCCATCACGCTGAGGATGCTCTTTCCATTCGCCTCTTTCCCGTTGTAAATCATCTTCACGGACGATTGATGCTGATTGAGCATATGGACTAAGACAGAAGCGGGACGTGCATGGAGACCGCCGCTGACGGTTACTTCCACATTGATCCGAATCATGGACTCCCTCCCTCCCGCAAAGGCATCAAAGAGCTTGCGAACTCGCACCTGCTCATGAGACCGGCTTGAAAAACTGAGGCAGATAATCCTTATGCGCCTCCAGCATTTCGTCCAGAATCTGTTTGGCGACCGCATCCGAGGGAACGAGCGGATTGATCGTCATGGCGAGCAGTGCCTGATGGTAGTCTCCCGTCACTGCCGCTTCGGCCGCCACTCTCTCAAACGATTTGATCTGCTGCACCAATCCCCGCACCGGTACAGGCAAATCTCCGACTGCGAGCGGAACAGGACCTTCTCGGGTGATGACGCAGTTGACCTCTACGGCGGAATCATCGGGAATACTCGCAATGGCACCGTTGTTTCGTACGTTGACCGGCTGGATATCGCGCTTGTCGTTGTAGATCGAACAGATCAAATCGCAGGCAGCCTCGCTGTAGTACGCGCCACCACGCTTTTCCAGCTGTGGAGGCTTGATAGAGAGGTCAGGATCTTTGTAAAGCTCAAACAGCTCCTCCTCCACTTTCTTGACGACCTCGGCGCGCGTTCCGTTTTTTTGCGCTTCTTCCAGCTCGTGCTCGAGCATCGTTCGAGTTTGGTAGTAGTAACGGTGATACGGGCATGGCAAGATCCCCAGCGCCTTGATGAAATCTTGATCCCAGCCCAAATCCAGAATGTTTTTCATCGTGATGCCAGACTGCTCACCCGTGAGCTTCTCGATCACCTGCGAAGTCACCGTTTCTCCGTCCAGGTACACTCCCAAGCCAAAGACCATATGATTCAGTCCGGCAAAATCGATGTGTACGCGGGACTGGTCGACTCCCAAGATAGACGCCACCCCCATTTTCATGCCGATCGGTACGTTGCACAGACCGATGACCTTTTTTCGGTTGGTATAGCGCAGCACGGCTTCGGTCACCATTCCTGCCGGGTTCGTAAAGTTGATCAGCCAAGCGTTGGGGCAGAGCTCCTCCATGTCGCGGCAAATGTCCATAATCACCGGTATCGTACGCAATCCCTTGAACAATCCACCCGGCCCATTCGTTTCTTGCCCAATGACGCCGTATTTCAGCGGGATCTTCTCGTCCTTCATCCTCGCATCGAGCAAGCCGACGCGAATCTGGGTCGTGACGAAATCTGCTCCTTCCAGCGCCTTTCTGCGGTCCAGCGTCAGATGGATTTTGATCGGCACACCTGCTTTTTCCACCATGCGCTTTGCAAGCGCTCCTACAATTTGAAGCTTCTTTTCTCCCTCCGGAACGTCCACCAGCCACAGCTCCCGGACAGGCAGCTCATCGTACCGTTTGATAAAGCCTTCCACCAATTCAGGTGTATAGCTGGAACCTCCACCTATGGTTACAATCTTGAGCCCGCTCACACTTCCGCCCCCTTGCTCTCGTGAATATGGCCGTACAGCTCGACAAATTCGCTGGCCAATTCCTTGATCGTCATGGCATTCATCAAATGGTCCTGCGCGTGAATCAACAGCATGCTGATTTCTGTCTTTTCACCGGACACTTCTTTCTGAATAAATGCGGTCTGGTTCTGGTGAGCTTTACTCAGTTCTTCCCCCGCCTGCTCCAGTGCTTTCTGTGCCCCGGACATGTCTTTGTTCTTCGCCAGGGCGATTGCCTCCATCGCCAGACTTCTTGCATTCCCTCCGTGCAGTATCAGCTGAAAGATTACTTCTGTATGGTCCACGTCCATCTCCACCTATCCGATTTCGTTAAAGTTCACGAGTTGTACCTTCTTGAGCTTGATGTACTCCTTTACCTTTGGTGCAGTCAGAATCTGCAGCTCCCTGGCTCGGGGAATCGCATAGGAGCTGCCCTTGAGCAGTTCCTCGTCCACATAGGCCGGGTGGGTCATGATTTCGGCCGTCGCGCTTCCTGATAGGCCTTCTATGATCGCTATCAACCCATCGGCGGTCAGATCCGCTCCATAAAAATGATGCGAAAAGCCTTCGGTAGTATGGACCTTGGTCGTATGCGAGCGCTCTGCCGCTTGTTCAAATGCCCACGGATAACGGACGGGGAGTCCATGGCGCTCAGCCAGACGAAGAACAACCGGCAAAATCGTTTCTCTCGCATGTACGTGGTGATGGCTGTCAATATGGGTTGGTTTTCTCCCCGAGCGGAAAAACGTTTCCAGCTGAGCCGTGAATTCACGTTCCACCTCCTCGGCAGAGACGTCCTCCAAATGGGCCTGACCTCGACGAAACATCCCATTTTCGTCCGTCAGCGTAGGGACATTCGCTTCCAATGGGGAACCGCACGTGAGAACGAGATGCACCCCTACTCCCAGCGTGGGAGTATCCGCTGCCAGACGAAAAGCATGCGCCACACCCGGCATGTTCATCATCATGGTGGCTGACGAAACGATTCCCTCGACATGCGCTTCGAGAATCCCCAGATTGACGCCTTTTGAATAGCCAAAATCGTCCGCATTCACAACCAGTTTCATGATAAGTCGCCTCTCCTGACCGTTTTACAGAGGAACCGAGGTTTCCGCTGATTTCGTTTCTGCTCGTTCCTCCGCCAGCTTTTGTTTGTCCCACAGTCTAAAGAATGGGTAGTAGATCAAAAGCGAAATGACGAAGTTGACCAGCTGGAGCACGCTGCCGGATATTTTACCGCCTGTGGCCAAATAGCCGCTGATGATGGGAGGCGTTGTCCATGGGACCGCGACTCCGCTCGGCCTTGCCACCCATCCCAGCTCCATGGCCAAATAGCTGACGATGACCAGCGCAATCGGCGCGATGATGAACGGGATGATCAGCAGGGGGTTCATGACGATCGGCATCCCGAAGGTCACGGGCTCATTGATGTTAAAAAGACCTGGTCCGATCGACAGCCTGCCGATATTTTTCATCTGCTCACTGCGTGCACGAAGGATCATGAGGACCACCAGGGCGAGCGTAGCTCCTGAACCACCCGCGTAAATCCACAGGTCAAAAAATTGCTTGGTGATGACGTTTGGCAATTCACCCGTTGGATCAGCCTGGAAGACGGCACGGTTTTGGTCCATCAGCGAGAGCCAAATCGGGTCCATGACGCCACCGACGATAGCCGCTCCGTGCAAGCCCAGCGACCAGAGCAGCTGCACGAGCAGTACGGCAATGATGGCACCAAACATGCTGCTTCCCAGTGCGTTCAGCGGCCCGACCAGCAGATCGGAGACGATGTTGTGGATGCTTTGGAACGAAGTATTTTCAATGAGGATGCGCAGCAGCCATACGACCAGAATCACGACAGCGGCAGGAATCAACGCTACGAACGAACGGGCTACAGCCGGGGGGACACCGTCTGGCATCGTGATGACGATTTTCTTCTGAATGATCTTGCGGTAAATTTCAGTGGACAACAGCGCGAGGATCATGGCGACGAACAAGCCTTTACTGCCCATCAGTGCGACTGGAATGACACCGCCCACTTCCACTGCGGTGCTGGCTCCCTCAGGCGTGAACATCGTCGTGTAAGGCGTGGCAAGCAGGAAGGAAGCTACCGAGATCGCCCCAGCAGACAACGGATCGACTTTATACTTTTCCGCCAGCCGGTAGGCGACGCCAAAGCCGACGATCAGCGCCATGATGTCAAAGGTGGCATTCACCGGATACAGCAGCTTGGTGAGCCATTTGTCACCGAATATTCCGCTCATGAAGTCGCTGTAGCCTGGTATCGGAATGAAGCCGATGATGAGGAAGAGTGAACCGATAATCAACAAAGGCATGGTTAAAATGATTCCGTCGCGAATCGCCTGCAAATGCTTTTGTTCCGCAATCCGACCAGCAACCGGCATGACGCGGTTCTCCAGAAAAGAAATAAATCCCGTCATACGCACCCTCCTCTATTTTTTTAGGCGAAGCGCAAACTCGAGTACATTTTTTCCGTTCAGCGTTCCGTAGTCAGTCGTGCTGATGACATCCACAGGAATTCCCCTTGCTTCCCCCTCTTTTTTCATTTCACTTAACTTATATCGCACTTGAGGTCCCAAAAGGAGTACGTCGGCTTGATCGATGTGTCTCTTTACTTCGTCCGCAGAAACCGCCCAGATCCTGGCGTTCAGCCCCTTATCCTTGGCCGCTTGCTCCATCTTTTGCACCAACAGACTCGTAGACATCCCTGCATTGCAGCACAACAAAATATTCAATTGCTGCTCCCTCCTTTCGCCATCGTTATGCCGTTATTACATAGCAAGCTGCATGCCAAAACACCAACCCATGTATGCGCTTTCACTGCAAACTGCGCTGACGGACCGTTTTGTAAGCTGCGTTCCATTTGCCCTGAGCAAGAGTGTTTTCTTGAAAGCGTTTTTGTGTTTTGCGATCGCCCCTGTAAAAACAAAAAATAAAACACTAATTACACTAGTGTTTTATTGTGGAAAAAGAAATTCATGATATAACACACATCGTCATCGCTTATGCTGATCTCATATTGATCTTCGATGGGCTGCAGCTCATGGCGAATGACATTGTACAGTTTTCTGTTCTCTGCAAGAAAGCTATCCTTTTCAGCATAAGCAACAGTCGGCAAACCCGCTTTCAATCGGTCAATGAGGCAGCATATGTGCAAATAGGCCCCAATCCGGGTATCGAAAACAAGGATGTTGTGCAGGCGCTCTTCCATTCTCGCAATGCTCGTTCTAACATCCTCCAGCACTTGCTGTCCCTCGACCATCGTCAAATGCTCTTTCAAGGTTTCTACCATTTTGAGAAACGCTTCTTCCAGATCGATCATTTGCTGAATGTCTTGCAGGGCCTCGCCCTTCAGTACGTCATCCATGCCGTAGCAGCGCAGGTCTTTGTCCAGCATGTAATTGCTTACGATGCAGAGCACTTTTCGCTGATCCTTGATCTCCTTTAATTGCTTTCGTGCCTGTGTCTTGTCAATCAATTGCAGCGGCACGATTTCCAGCAGCTGATCATCGTAGCGCAGCCGGGTTTCCAGCATCTTTTTCAAAAACAAAGCACTGCCTTCTCCTGAGAGACATGCAGCTACGATTGCCAACGCTGGTGCCTGCACGTGAGCCTGGTCCTTGACGGCCGCCTCTTCTTTTTGAAACATGGTGAGGCTGCTGACATCGCGATACATGTCTTCCAACGAATTGCCCAGCATGGCCTTACGCGTCGCCTCGATGACATGGGGCGTGCTGACCATAGGGATCACTTTTACGGGTATGCCCGCTTCCTTTTCGATGATTTCACCGAATCCCAGCAGCGACCCCATATCGACCAGCAACAGCAAGCCGGGCGGTCCCATATCCTTGGCGAGCTTGATCGCTTTCTCGAGCACTCTCATGTACTCTTCTTCCAAAGGCAGATCGATGGCTTTGGCGTACTCTGTGACCAGGAGACGATTTGTCACTTCGACCATGGATGTCGCTCCCCCGCTCCCATGCGTGATAACCAGCACGCCGATGGTTTCCCTCTCATTCTGCAGGCTTTCATCGTCAAGCACGAAAAACATCGTGAGATAGCCTGCTTCGTCGATCGGCAAGTCCATCAGGATCGCTTCCTCGATCATGCGAACACATTCCAGCGCTACCGCAAATTCTTTCTTGTATTTGATTCGGACGCTGTTGATATGCGGATTGGTAATTTGCTTCCCCTGCGCGAGGCGTTCCTTGGAGGTCTGGATGTGCAGGGCGAGCCCGAAAATGACCTTTTGGCTCAATATCTTACCCAGTCTGGCTTCGGCGTAGCGCACGATCTCCTCGACCAGGTGGATGATGATGGGGTCGATAATCCGCGACATATCTTCCTTGTTGATGCGTTGATGTACACCTTTTATAAAACGGGTAAAGTAATTCTCGATATCGAACTCCAGCTCTTCCTCGTTCACACCTTGATTGCGCAGCTCATAAATTTTTTGCTCGATTTTCTCATAGACGCTGTCTGTCGCATCTTCGGGCTCCCGCTCGATAAAAATGCTGTCCTGGGTAGGCTGCACCACAAAGCTCTTATGCTCCGTACCGACCAGCTCTTCCAGCTCCGCCTTCCGCTCCTTGGCCAGAAGCAGCCCCTGCTTCACATGATGGGGCAAATCCTGCACAGCCACCTGCAGCTGCTTCTTTTTTGATGAAATAAAGTCCGCGTAGGCGCTGGCACAAGTCAGTTGAATATCCGTTTTCAGCTGTCCGATGTTGTTGGGGCAGTGATAGGACAAAAAGGCTTGGATAGCCGTGGCTGATATCTGAATCTCCCGGCCGAGACGAAAGGCCTCTTCCCGAAAGAGCTCCATTACGAGCCCAAAACGCTCTTCCATTCCCCGCTCGACGAGAGATGGCAGCTTGATGATCATGGGAATACGGCGAATAAAGGTTTTCAGCAGACTCGATTCAGGGTTTTCTGTCGTCGCGGAAATGATCTGAACATGCGCCGTACGTTCGACCTCTGTCTCGCCGACCCTGCGGAAAATCCCCTTGTCCATAAAGGTGAAAAAGATCTCCTGCCCTTCAGCCGGAAGACGATGGACCTCATCGAGAAAGAGAATGCCTCCATCCGCTTTTTCCACAAGCCCTCTCCGGTCGTTGTCCGCGCCCGTGTACGCGCCCTTTTTCACCCCGAACAGCTGACTGTACAACAGCTGCGGGTTGTTTGCATAATCGGCACAGTTGAAGATGACGAACGGCGCTTCTTTGTCCAGCCGGCCAATATCCATGGAGAACTCGTGGATCAAGGCGGCGAAGCCGGACTTGCCCACTCCCGTCTCCCCCAATATGAGGCAGTGCATGCCGCGCGGAGGATACAGCACAGCTGCCTTGGCCTGCTCTATCGGTGTGATCAAGCTTTTATTGGCGCGTGCCAGCCTGTCCAGCGAGGTCTCTGCACGGTACAACGTGTCATTCGCTTGCTTCGCGTAAAATAGCGTGGGCCTGCCTTCTTCCTTTTCAATCCGGCCATCCTTCCACAGACGGTTCAGATCGCTGCTCACATTGGCACGGCTCAGCCCTGCTGCATCTGCCAGTTCACCGGCACTGATTTTTTTGCCTGGTTCCAATTCCGAAATTTTCTGAAACAAAAGGTCGATACGTTTCATACTCTCACCTGCCGTTGTAAGATGGCAAGATCGCCTCATCTCGATTTCATTTCCACACGCAGGAGGGAAAACCTCCCTTACCAGACAATATGTTGCTTGGACATATGCAATTCCCATCAAAAAAACCAGCCGCCTCGTCAAAAGGCAACTGGTTCATTTGTTTCTCACACATTTACTTGCTGAATGGCCTGCCTCATCCCCTGCGTATTTGCCGTCAAAATGGCGGTAGCTTCGTGCACGTGCTGCATCATGCCCAACTGCTTGTTCGTCATCGCTTGGATCTGCTGGGTCTGACCGGAGACTTCATTGGCGATATGGGCAATGCTCGTGAACTGTGCGACGACTTCCTCGGATCCAGCCGATAGCTGCTCGGTAGTGGCGGACACCTCCATGATCTGTTCACTCACCATACCGAACGCCTTGACCGCATGGATAAAGGACTGCTCCGCCTCCTCTGACAGCTGGACTCCTGCCGATATTTCCTGCGAGACTACCTCCATTTCCTTGCTGATGGCGGCTGTCTGCATCCCGATATTGCTCAGCAAATCCGTAATTTGCTGGACCGTCCGTGCCGAAGCATCGGCCAGCTTGCTTACTTCATTGGCCACCACTTTAAAGCCTTGGCCATGTTCACCCGCTCGCGCCGCTTCGATGGTTGCGTTGAGTGCCAAAATTTTGGTCTGGTCCGTAAAGCCGCGAATGGAGTGAAGAGACCGTTCAATCTCATCCGTATAGTCTCTCATTTGATTGGTCAAGTCCACAGTTTGCTTGGCTGATTGGGAAATATCCCGAATTTGATTATTCATTCTCTTCACTGCCTTGTCGCCAGTTCGCGCCATTTCGAGAGCCTCGATCGATGCTGTGGATACCATTGCCGAGGATTCAGCGATACGCATGATTCCCTGTGCGATCTCCTCCATGGCCATCACGCTGTCTTCAGCGCTTTTCTTTTGGGAATGTGCTCCGTAGTGAATGGTTTTCATCGTCTCATTCATGCTGTTGCCCATATCCAGCATCTGATTGGCGCTCACCGCAAAATCAGAGGAGGAAGCAACCAGCTGTTCGGACGTCTTTTCCATATTCATGACCAGGCTGCGCACCCGCAGATGCAGATTTTCCGACATGCCGAGCATCGCTTGATAGACGGTTCCGATCTCATCGACGGATCGAATGGGCTGCGCCTGCAGCATCCCGCTGGCTTCAGCCAGGTCGCCATTCGCCATCTTCTCTGCACTCGCCTGTACGATTCGCAGAGGTCGCAGCGCCCTCTCCACAAACCAGATGATGACGCCAATTGCTGCCAGAACAATCGCCAGCATGAGAACGTAAAACGGAAGACTGTTTTTCAGGACCTTGGCGGCCAGCTGTTCAAACACTGCTGCGTCGGTGTCGATCCCCAGTGCTCCGATAACCGTGCCATTCGCATCCTTTACCGGGACATACGCCGACAAATAGTCTCCATATACCGGATTCTCGATGACAGGGGAGCTTGCCTGGCGACCTGCCATGACTGCTTGGACGGCATCCGGAGGCATGTCGGTCACTTCGTCGATGGGCGAAGCGTCAGGATCTTTTGGCGGTCGCCCATCGATCATGATCCGAGGGTCATGATTCTCGTCAAAACGCACAAAGTACACGTATCTGGCGCCAATCTGCGTCCTGAAAATATCCAGCTCCTGACGCAGGGACCAGTAGAGCTCCGTCTCCTTTGGCTCCTTCAGAAATTCGGCATACCGTTCGGGCTTGATTCCTGCACCGTAACTCTCGGCGATGCGGATATTGTAGTTGTTGATTCCTTCTTCTACTGCTGCTTTGGTCTGAACGAACTGGATCGCTATATTGCCCGCCGCGATGAGAATAAGAACAAGAATAATGACGAACAAAATGCGGGCAACCAAACGCTTTTTCATAAAGGCGATCATTCGCTTGCCCCGCCTCCACGACCCGCTTGTCCACTCGAGAAAGCCTTTCCTGTCTGCATGCTGATAGTGTCCCCTTACTTGGTAGAATATTTTTACAACGACTTGATTTTACACGATATCCTTGCCGCGTGATATTCTTGACTTCTAATAGATGTGACAATTCAGAATGGATCTGCTGCCATTGCACACATCTGGCACAAAACGGGGTCTTCCGCACGTTGGTACGGTATAATAGACCTATCCTAACGACAGGAGAGCAACCTACGATGATGGTTCTCATTTTATTTACCCTATGGGCGCTAGGTCTGCTGGTACTCTATACGGACCCGTGGCGAGCCTCGTTTCGCTGGGCGAGCGCGACTGCTTTTGTCGGATCGGGCGGCTTTTTATCGGCAGTCATTGATGAAATGATCATCCCCCACTGGGCAACTGCATTGGCGCTCCATCCGGGCTGGAGCGGAGCACTCGTACTCTTGAGCAGAAGCGCTTCCTTTCTGACCCAGACGGGCTTGCCTTATACGTTTTTGATGTTCGCCGTGTACTCCTATGAGTCCATTGCCTGGAAAACAAAAAGGATTGCGACGTACGCGTCCCTGATTCCGCCGCTGATCATGCTGGCCATCACACCGATCTATCCCGTGCTGACCTTTAACTACTGGATCTTGGTCGTCTGGGTCATCCCTTATTTTCTGGCCGCATGTGCGCTGCTGATCCTGCAATATTTTCGTGAAAAGGACCCGCTGGTCAAGAAAAACAGCTTTTATACCAACTTTTTGATCATCGTGCCGCTCTTTTTCGTCTTTATCTTTATCTACGTCATGCGGATCCAAAACGATTTCGAGGCTTGGCGCTACAACACCTTCGTGGTCCTCATCCAATTCGTTCTGATTGTTGCCATCAGTCTGAAATACGGCTTTCTCGGGGTCCGGCTCCGCGTGGAAAAACGCCGTCTGGACAGTACGCTGCGCGCCTTGACCTCAGGCGCACAAATCATCAATCATACGATCAAGAACGAGGTGGGGAAAATATCGCTATACGCCGATCGGATTGAATCCTATGCAAAAAACTCGGATCAGCCTGGCCTCATGGAGGATGCTGCGGTCCTCATCCAGTCCTCGCAGCACATTCTGGATATGATGAACCGCATTCAGGGACAGCTTCGTGACATCGTCCTGCAGGAGAAGCTGACCGAACCCAGCCAGGTCATCGCCCAGGTCGTCCAGACTCTCCAGCCGTACGCTGCCAGACAGCAGGTCGAGGTACTGACTGAGCTGGACGAATCATTGCGGCTGCACTGTGACCCTGTGCAGCTGCGCGAGATACTGACCAATCTGTGCATGAATGCCTTTGAAGCGATGAAATCCGGCGGAATCCTGCGCTTGCAGCTGTTCTTGTCCAAAAAGCACCTGGTGATCACCGTCGAGGATACAGGGACGGGAATCTCCAAGGAGAATCTGCCGCATGTCTTCGATCCTTTCTTCTCTACCAAAAAGACCAGCCAAAATTTCGGGCTGGGATTGTCGTACTGCTACAACGTCATGCAAAAGCATCAGGGCCTGCTGGAGATCTCCAGTGAACCTGGAAAAGGAACTACAGTGTTTCTCTTGTTTCCCAATAAACGTGTAGAAGGGAGGGTATGACCGATGGAATCAATCAAGGTATTTCTCGTAGAAGATGACCCAGTATGGCGCAAAGGACTTGTCGATTACTTGAACAAGGAGCCGGGAATCACAGTCACCGGAGAAGCCAGTACCAAAGAAGAGGCGATCGAAAAGTATTCCCCTGCAGAAATCGATGTCGTGCTGATGGATATCAATCTGACTGAAAACAATCTGGATGGCATCGAGACTGCCCTTGCATTCATTCAGCTTTCTGGGGACAGCAAAATCATCATGCTGACATCCCTGACCGACGAGGATGTGATCGTCGAGTCCTTCTCAGCTGGGGCGGTCAATTACATCAGCAAATCGAGCTTCAAGGAGATCCCCGACGCGATCCGTGCAGCGCATTTGCGGCAATCGGCGATCCATCCGACAGCAGCCGCCGCTCTGCGCAACGAGTTTCTGCGCCTGAAAAACGAAGAAAACCAAAAGCTGCTCTCCCCAGCGGAAAAGGAAATCCTGCAGCTCATCCATCAAGGGCAGACGCAGACCCAGATCGAACAGGCACTGCACATCACCAAACGGACCATCAAAAATCACATCAACCGCATCCTCAAAAAAATGGGCGTCAAATCGAGCAAGGAAGCAGCAGCCAAAGCGAGCCAGAAAAAGCTTTTCTAGCAAGCACTGGCGCTGCCTCCACCCCTTCTCCCGCTTTGCCCGACTAGGCACTATGACCAGGTACCAATGAAAGTTGGTACTTTTTTTACACCCCCCACTCTTTACAATGAAGCTATCTGATACGCCATCATTCTTTGTAAAGGTGTGGTTTCCATGTTTCTCATTCATGCCTTCCTGAAAGCCATTCTGATGCTTTGGTTCCGACCTCGCATCCATGGCCTGCACAAAATCGATCTCACACAACCGTCGATCATCATACCGAATCACGTCTCTCTCATGGATGCGGTGCTTCTGTCGTTTTGTTTGCCAAAAGGAGCGACCTTCGTGGTCAACACGGACATCGCCAAGAAATTCGCGTTCTTTCTGCGCTTTCGCAAGCACATCGCCGTTGATCCTCTCAATCCCTATTCGATTCGTCACATGCTGCGGGTCATCCGAAGCGGCGAGACGCTGGTGATTTTCCCGGAAGGCCGGATCACGACCACCGGCGGCATCATGAAAATCTACAGCGGCGTAGGCTACCTCGCCCTGCGGACGGGAGCCACCGTATACCCGGTTGCCATCAACGGCCTGGAGCGCTCCGTCTTTTCCTACCTGAAAGGAAAGCTGCGCCTCCTCTTGTTCCCCGACGTCTCTGTCACGGTCGGTACACCTTTTACCATGGAACGTAATGAGGCATTGTCCATGCGTGAGCAAAAAGCATCAGCGAGCGACCAAATTCTGCGCACGCTGCAAAACGAATTGTTCCAAAGCAGGATGAAGCAAAACGTCAATCTGTTCGATGAAGTTCTCGAAGCGGCCCGCATCAACGGTGCCCGCATGGAGATCGCGAAAGACATGGGCACGGCGATCAATTATCGCACACTGTTGATCGGCAGCTACCTGCTTGGCGACAAGCTAAAGGCTCAACTGCTTGGCAAGCCGGTCGTCGGCGTATTCCTTCCCAATTCTGTGGGGCACCTGATCACGCTTCTGTCGCTGTTTCGCATCGGGAAGACACCTGCGATCCTGAATTTTTCCCTCGGCGCCCGCTCTCTTCTCGAATGCTGTGAGACGGCTCACATCGATACGATCCTGACATCGCGGATATTTATTGAGAAAGGCAAGCTGGAGCACGTGATTGAGGGTCTGGAGACGAAGATGAGAATCGTCTACCTGGAGGACCTCAAAGCATCGGCCACCGCTTTTGACAAGGTCTCTGCCCTGCTTCGTTTCATGACCAAGCAAAAGGCGCAGGCAGTGGAAAACGAGCTCATTCTCTTTACCTCCGGCAGCGAAAGCAAGCCAAAAGGCGTCGTGCTGACACATACCAACCTGTTCGCCAATATCCAGCAGGTAACCAGTGTCATCGATATCACATCCCGCGACAAGTTCTTCAATGCGCTGCCGATGTTCCACAGCTTTGGACTGACAGCCGGCACGCTTCTGCCCGTCGTCAAAGGAATTCCGGTATTCCTGTACCCGAGTCCGCTGCATTACAAGGCGATTTCGGAGCTGGTGTACGACCAAAATGCCACGATCCTGTTTGGGACATCGACCTTCATGGCTGGGTACGGCCGGATGGCTCACCCATACAACTTCTATTCCCTTCGCTATGTGTTTGCAGGAGCAGAAAAGCTGAAGGACGATGTGCGCAAGCTGTGGATGGAGAAGTTTGGGGTTCGCATTTTCGAAGGCTATGGCGCTACTGAGACAGCGCCGATCCTGTCGCTGAATACACCGCTGGCAAACAAGCCAGGAACCGTCGGCCGCCTGATGCCAGGAATGTCGTATCGCCTGGACCCGGTAGAGGGCATCGAGAACGGCGGACAATTGCTCGTCAAAGGCCCCAACGTCATGAAGGGCTACATGATTCACGGCCAAGGCTTCCTCCCTGCAGACGAATGGTACCAGACAGGCGATCTGGTCGAGGCAGATCGGGAAGGATATCTATCCATCAAATCCCGCCTGAAACGCTTTGCCAAAATCGGTGGCGAAATGGTCTCTCTCAACCTCATCGAAGAGCTGGCTATGGACTGCTTTGGACACTCGGGCTTTGCTGCCATCACGGTAAACGATCAGCGCAAAGGAGAGCGCGTCCTGCTCTACACGACAGACGAAACCGTGCAGCTGAGCCAGCTTCGCACTTATCTGGCACAAAAGCAATACTCGCCGCTGCTCGTGCCAGGCGCCGTCAAGCAAGTCAAGGCTCTCCCACTGCTGGGAAGCGGAAAAACCGACTACGTCAGTCTGAAACAGCTGGCTGAAAGCGAGAGGGATTGAATGTGAAAATGCGCATACAACCGTTGCAAGCCTTGTATTTTACCCAGTTCCTGTCTGCCTTTGCCGACAACATGATCCTGTTTGTCATCGCCAACCTGCTGCGGGAGAACGGTTTTTCTCCCGCTATGCTCGCACTCGTATCCATTTCCTTTTTTCTTCCGTACATTTTTCTGGCGCCGCTCGTCGGTCCCTTTGCTGACAAACATCCGAAATCGTTCGTGCTCGTCATCGGCAACCTGATCAAGGCTATTGGCATCGTGCTCTTATTCGTCATCGATCATTCCAGCATTTTGCTTTTGATGCTCAGCTACTTTACGGTCGGCCTTGGAGCCGTCGTCTATTCCCCTGCCAAATACGGGATCCTGCCTGAGCTGACTCAAAACGAGGATGAACTGTTCCGGGCAAATGCCCGAATCGAAGGGTATACCATCATCGCCATTTTGCTCGGAATCGGGGGTGGCGGAGCGATTGCTTCCATGACGGCTCCCCTCGTCTCATCGGGAATTTGCCTGCTGCTCTACCTGTTGTCGCTGGCGATGACCTTTTTCATCCCGCG
Source organism: Brevibacillus choshinensis (assembly GCF_016811915.1). Classification (NCBI taxonomy): domain Bacteria; kingdom Bacillati; phylum Bacillota; class Bacilli; order Caryophanales; family Paenibacillaceae; genus Brevibacillus; species Brevibacillus choshinensis. The sequence goes on from NZ_CP069127.1 coordinate 6,001,222, forward strand.
CATGCAAGGAAACGCGAATATTCGCTACGGTACGGAAACACGCCGCTTTTTTGCAGATTTCACCCTGCTGATGAAGCGTCCCGATACACGCTTCTCTCTGGTTGGAACCGGTTCGTTCTGGATGAGCTCGGCTGTGCTGCGCGTAGCCTTGATCGCCTGGATTCCCATCGCGCTGGGGATCGATCCGGAAAGCTTTTCGGTCTCGCTCATTCTCGCCACCATTTCCATCGGCATCATCGTCGGAGCGTTTCTTGCTCCCAAATTGATTCCGCTGCACCAATTCACAAAATCCGTAAACTACGGATTCGGAATGTTCCTCGTGATCGCGCTGTTTCCGTGGATCCATGTCACGGCCGTCGCCATTTGCTTGCTGCTGCTCGTCGGATTTATGGGTGGGGCCTTTATTATCCCGATGAACACGATCCTCCAGGAGGAAGGGAAAAAGCTGGTCGGGTCAGGGAAGACCATTGCGATCCAAAACCTCGTGGAGAACACCCTGATGGTCATCGGATCTGGCATCTACTACCTGGTTGTGTACCTGGGAGTCTCGATTTCAGGGGCCATCATCGGTCAGGGGCTGCTGCTGCTGGCTTTTCTCCTCTATCTTTCCAATCAACGCAAAAAAGTCCACGGCTAGTCCTCGGCCCATACAAAAAACCGCGTCCTCTACGGCGCGGTTTTTCGTGTTCTTCCGATTATTTTTGCGGCGCTGGCGCAGCTGCTTTGACGGCTTGATTCAGCAAGTGATAGAACTCGCCTTTGGTTTTGACGTTGGCAAATTTGCTCGCGTCCACCTTTGCCTTCGCTGAAAGCTCAGCGATCTCTTCTTTGGTCACGGCGTCCTTGATGTTGATGGACGCGATGTTGGTGTACTTGCCATCTTCGGTTTTCGGTACGCTCAGGATGCCTGCGTTGATCAGCGCGACAACATCGGCACGCTCTGGCGCAATCGTATCTACGCCGACGATCTTCCAGTTGTGTTGAACGGTCGGCGTGTATACGCCCTTCTTCACTTCCTTCAGATAGGCGATCGCTCGGTTGCGTATGGTGCCTTGTGTCTCACCAAAAGCACTCTCCTCCTTGGAGGACCAGAGCTGCTCAAATTTGCGGCCTTCCAGCGCGCCCCCCTTGGCTTGCAGGGCTTCCATGCGGTATGCATTCATGCCCAGCTTCAGGATGTCTACCGGTTTGATCGGCGTACCATCCATTTTGCGCAGGTTGGTGATTCGGCTGCCGTACGGTTTGGTCAGATCGATCTCGTATTTCACATTGCCAAAGAAATCGTTGGTGCTGTATTTGGAAGCTCGGCGCTTACTGTCAAAGCTCACTGTTACATCACCGGGACGGGTCGAGTTGAAGTAGCCGACTGCCCATTCCATGTAGTCTTTCAGGTCTTTCCCTGTCACTTTGTAAACGGTGATCTCGCCTCCTGCGTACTGGTAGTTGTAGGCGATGTCTTTTTTCTTGATCGGGCCGACATCGAGCTTGGCTTTGTCATTGTCGATCTGGTGCGCGACCACGTCGGCCTTGCTGTAGTAGAGCATCACTTCATGGAAGAAGTCAGACAGCGGAGTCTCCTGGATCTGCACCGTCGGGATGCCTTCGATTTCGTTTTTGTCTACCAGGTTCATGCCTTTGAGCTCTGCTACGACGATGTTTGCATCCGCGCGAGCGAATTCGTGGAACGGCTTGAGCTTGAACTCCAGCTCAGGGTCGGATACAGCAGGTGTTCCGTCTGCTCCTTTTACAGGAACCGCTGTCGCTTCCTTGCCTTTCAGCACGACCTTGCCGTCTTTCTTTTCAAAGGTCAGGTCGATGCGGGACAAATGGGTGCCGTATTTATCCGGCTCGGTGATGAGCACACCGTTGATCTCTTCTTTTTTCACGAGCTTGTGCATGTGGCCGGCGAAAATGGCGGTAAGCTCAGGTACCGCGTTCGCGATGTCGGCAACACCAGTGCCCGGAATGCCGTTCTCATTTTCAATCCCCATGTGCATGAGGCCGATCATCACGTCTACTTTGCCTTCCAGCTCTTTTACTGCTTTTTTGGTTTCTTCTACCGGATTTTTCACCACGAGTCCGTCCAGGTGATCGGTCCCCTTTTCAAAGTCAGAGATCATCGGAGTATCCATGCCGATGACGCCAATTTTGATTCCGTCACGCTCAACGATCGTGTATGCCGGCAGGAAGCGCTCGCCGTTTTCTTTGTAAATGTTGCCTGCGAGCACTGGCCCTTTGTACTGGCTGCTGATCTTGTCCAAAATGTCCAATCCGAAGTTGAACTCGTGGTTGCCGAACGCCCATGCATCGTAGCCCATTTCATTCATCGCCACCATCATCGGAGACTCGGGCTGGTCGTTGAACAGCTCAGCCGAGTTGTCCTGGATGGAGTCACCCGCGTCCAGCAGGACCGTATTCGGATTTTCCTTGCGTATCTCTTTGATCATGGTGAAAAGCTGTGTCAGACTGCCGTTTGGATTTGGGCCATCCAGCGCGTAATCCCATGGCATGAATCTGCCGTGGATGTCAGATGTGCCGAGCAATGTGATTTTGGTCTCCGCTGCCGGAGCTTGCGCCGTTGCTGCTTGCGCGGGTACAGACGCGCCCACAAACGCGCTGCCCATCAACACTGTGGACATTGCCAGCCCTAGCAACGTCCTGCCTACTTTGGTTCCCCTTTTGATCATGTCGTCCCCTCTATTTCTATTTTTTTCTATGTAACAATTTAACTATATCAGTCTTTTTTACTAGAAACGAACCATTTGTTTCCAAATTTCTAAAGAAAACCAGAAAAACCGCAACTTATTGCGGTTGCGGTTTTTCAGCAGCGTATGTTTGCAGACAATCCAGAAAGAGATGTCCGTACTTATCGAATTTGGATTCGCCGACACCCTTTACTTTCAGCATCGCTGATTTATCCGTTGGGCACAGACTGCTCATTTCCTTCAGCGTGCTGTCGTGGAAGATGACGTACGGAGGCACACCTTCGCGCTGGGAGATTTCTTTGCGCAGCTGTCTCAGGCGGTCGAACAAGTCGTCGTCTTCCTCCTGCTGAACGGGTCTGATCGCGATTTTCTGCCAGACGCGCTCCTCTCCCCTGAGCACGGGAAGCGCCTTTTCGCCCAGCTTGACGATCGGATATTGGCTCTCTGTCACTTGCAGGTAGCCTTCTGCGATCAGAATCTGGATCAGGTCGACAATCTCCTTTTCCTTGTATTCCTTCATCAAGCCGTACGTCGGCAGCTGGTCAAACCCGAATTGGCTGACCTTTTTGTTTTTCGAGGCTTTGAGCACCTGTGCCACGAGGGCTGCACCGAAGCGCTCCCGCATCCGTTTTACGCAGGAAAAGATCTTCTGTGCCTCGAGCGTGATGTCCGCAAGTTCCGTGTCATCCGTACAATTGGCGCATTGGCCGCATGGCTGCGCCTCAGTCTCGCCGAAGTACTGCACGATGTACTGCGTCAGGCAACGCGGGGTTCGGCAATAGTCGATCATGGCGTACAGCTTTTTGTATTCATGCTCCTTGCGTTCATCTGACAGCTGGTTTTGCTCGATGAAAAACGTCTGGGTCTGGATGTCCTGCGGCTGGAACAGCAGGATGCATTCACTCGGCTCCCCATCACGACCGGCACGGCCCGCCTCCTGATAGTACGCCTCCAGATTTTTCGGCATGTTGTAGTGAATGACGTAACGCACGTTGGATTTGTCGATCCCCATCCCAAACGCATTCGTCGCGATCATCGTCCTAACATCGTCAAACAAAAAGGCTTCCTGATTCTGCACGCGCTCTTCCTCGGACAGTCCGGCATGGTATTTCGTGACGGCAAAGCCGCGCTTGGCAAGATCGGCATGGAGAGCGTCCACGTCTTTTCTCGTCGCCGCGTAGATGATTCCAGCCTGCCCGCTGTTCGCGCGCAAATAGTCGGTGATGAACGCGCGGCGATTCTCCCCCTTGCGTACCGCCATGAGCAGATTGTCCCTGCCAAAACCGGTGATAAAAGTGCGCTCATCGACCAATGTCAGTTGGCGGCGGATATCCTCCGTAACCTCAGGCGTGGCCGTAGCCGTCAATGCCGCAACGACAGGGCGCTCAGGCAATGTGTGCAGGAAGCGGGCGATTTCCAGATAGCTCGGTCGAAAATCGTGACCCCACTGGGATACACAATGCGCTTCGTCGACGGCAACAAAGGAGATCGGCACATCGCGAATCAATGATCGGAATGACTCTGACTCCAGTCGCTCCGGAGCGATGTAGAGGAGCTTGTAGTCCCCGCGTGCAGCCATTCTCAGCCGCTCGCGCACTTCAGCGGCCTCCAGCGAGCTGTTGATTTGCGTCGCGGGAATCCCCATGCTGACCAGCACGTCGACCTGGTCCTTCATGAGAGAAATCAGCGGAGAGATGACGATGGTCACGCCGTCAAACAACATGGCCGGCACCTGGTAGCAGATTGATTTTCCTCCGCCCGTCGGCATGATGCCCAAGGTGTCATGTCCCGTCAGCAGGCTTTCGATAATCTTCTTTTGGCCATCCCGAAAGGAAGGATAGCCAAAGTATTTTTGCAAGACTTCTATCGCTTTATCAAACAAAGAGAATTCACCTTCTCTTCCGAAGTGTTTATCCTAGGGATTCTTTTAGTGTACTTGCAGACTTTGAGACAAAACAAGGGGAAGTGTGGGATTGGACGAAAATGGACCGTGGCTCAATGCACGGTCCGCTCTTGCACAACGTTGCTTTTTTGAGGACGATACACCAAGACGAGCCTGCACAGCTTGTATCCGATGTAGCCCAGCATTCCACCAGTGGTATTCAGCAGAAGATCGTCTACATCAAAGATCCCGATGCTCGCAATCAATTGCGCCGCCTCCAGACAAAGGCTGAAGAGAAAGGACAGGATTGCCGTCTTCCAGAATGATCGGTCCTTTTGCATGTGGAGAAATGGCAGGAGAAATCCAAACGGCAGAAAGGCAAGCACGTTGCCAATGAAGTTCACGATTCGCACGCCTTCGCTCATGTTCGCTAGGTAGTTTCTGATTTCATGGAAAGGAATGAGGTTTCCCCGGATCAGCAAACGCTCCCAGATCAGCTCCGGGTGCGATAGACTCAAAGACATCGAGGCAAACAACGCTTTCCATTCAATCGGTCCAAATTTAAACAAAAGGATTTTGACGACAAGCCATAGATACAGGATAAATGCGATGCTTGTAACAGTTGCCGTCCACATTGCAGCACCTTTTTTCATCGATGGATCAAAACCCCTTTTCCAACAGTTTTTTCGTTTCTGTAAAACGCGCCACTTCGGTGTCCGCACCCATGATGACAGAGATCAGTCGGCGCTCCCCCCGCTTGGCCGTGCCTGTAAAGCAATAGCCCGCCTCGTCCGTAAAACCTGTCTTAAGTCCGTCCAAGCCTTGCACACGAAGGGACTCGTTGTTCGTCAATAACATCAGATTGGTGTTGGATACCTTTTCTTTGGTTGAGCTCAGCTGTACCCGCGTCTCCGAGGTCAGCTGAATGATTTCCGGGAAGTCATTGACCAGGCGGAAAGCCAGTTGTCCAACATCCCTGGCCGTCATCTGATTTTGACCATAGCTGTAGACCAGCCCCGTCGCATTTACAAAACGGGAAGACAAAAGTCCGAGCTCTTCTGCTTTTCGGTTCATTTCCTCTGCGAAATCGGCCGTACTGCCTGCGAGATGTTCACCGATCGCCACGGCGGCATTGTTCGCGGACCCCACTGCCATTGCCTCGTATAAATCGCTCAGCGGGTACGCCTCTCCCGCTGCCAGACTCACTCTCGCCCCCTCAGCCGTCGCTGCATTTTCGGAGACATGCACCAGATCGTCCCACGAGACGCGACCTTCCCGGATCGCTTCCAGCAGCAGATATTCCGTCATCATTTTCGACATGCTCGCTACTGGATAAGGTGTATCTGCATCCTGTTCGTACAGGACTTCGCCGGTCTGCGCATCCACCAAAACGGCTGCCCGCGCTTGGAGCGTGAAGAATGCCCGATCCCACCGACGAAAGACGCTATCCTTTTCCTCTCCCGCAAAGATCCAAGCCCACATGGATGAAATCCCCGCCAATATGCTAAACAGCAGAAATACTCTGCCCCACCTGATCCTTCTCACGAAAAAAAGCCTCCTCACACGTGTTCTCTCACTGCAAGGATAGGCTTTTGGATTAAACAAACTCAAAATCGTTTCTAAAGAAAGAGTAAAGAGATTATGAAGCTCGAGGCAAAGTGACGGTAAAGGTCGTCCATTCGGGTGTACTCGTCACGGAAATGGTTCCGTGATGCAAGTCGATGATGCTCTTGGCGATGGCCAGCCCCAGTCCCGATCCCCCTGTCTCCTGGGAGCGGGAGGCTTCTACCCGATAGAAGCGTTCGAACAAATTGGGAATCGCCTCAGGCGGGATGGGACTGCCGTTGTTTGCCACCGAAAAGGCTGCACCATCCGGAGCCTCATACAGCCGGACGGCAATGATCGTGCCGTCTCCACCGTATTTGATCGCGTTGGAAATCAGGTTTTCCAGCACCCGCACGAGCTTGTCGGTATCGCCCCACATCTCCACCTTTTCGTCGGGCGTGTCTACCTGCAGCTGCAAGCCCGCTTCATGTGCAGCGATCCGAAAGCCTACCGATACCTGCTCGACCAGCTCCACGAGGTCAAACTGTGTACGGTTCAAATAGGCGCCACGGTTGCGGACCTTGGTATACTCGAACAAGTCGCTGACCAGGACGTTCATTTGCTTGGCTTTTTCGTAAGCGATGTGGGTGTACTGTCTGATTTGCTGCTCATCCTGGTATTTGCCTTGCTCGATCAGTCCCAGATACCCCATGATCGAGGTCAGCGGCGTCCGCAAATCATGGGAGACGTTCGTGACAAGCTCGTCCTTGGATTGCTCCAAGCTCCTCTCCTCTTCCATCGCATCCAGCGTGCTTTTGACCAGCGCATGGATGCTGTCCACTACATCCCCCAGGCTGCCATTGGGTCTGATGGATATTTGATGATCGTAGTTCCCCTTTGCGATGTAATGAAGCTCTTCGATGATTCTCTCCATCTGCTTTTGCTCCCAATATTTGCGGATGCGGACGATCGTCCAGGCAGCAAACAAACCGGTCGCCAAGAGCACGATCGGAATCTTGAAAGTCTCGATGCCAAAGGTGCTGCGGATCTTCCAGACGTACTCTTTGACTTCGGGGATTCGATACAGGTAGTTGTTGGCGAAGAATGACGCTGTCTGAAACACCGCGAAAAAGATGAGCAAACCGAGAAACAGGTCGAGCAGGATCCTCAGGAAGTCCCGGACGTTAAGCTTCAATTTTATAGCCTACCCCCCAGACCGTCTGGATCACCTTTTCCCCATTTGTCGCCTTCTCCAGCTTTTCACGCAGATTGCTGATATGCACCATCACGGTCTTGTACGACACGTAATTATCCATCTTCCAGCATCGGTCAAAAATCTCTTCCGAACTGAAGACACGATTGGGATGGCTGGCAAGCAAAAAGAGAATGGAAAACTCCAGCGCCGTCAGCTTGATCGGAATTCCTTCCTTGGTCTGTGCGACATGGCTTTGCTTATCAATGATGAGGGGTCCTACCTCGATCACATTGTCCTTTTGCTGCATGGCATTGCTGTAATTGGCGCGTCGCAAAAGAGACTTGACCCGTGCGATGACTTCGAGGGGATTAAACGGCTTGGCTACGTAGTCGTCCGCCCCTGTCATCAGCCCCATGATCTTGTCCATGTCGTTTGTTTTGGCGCTCGCCATGAGGATCGGGATTTGAGAATGCTTGCGAACGCGTTTGGTCACTTCCAGGCCATCGAGTGCAGGCATCATGACATCGAGGATGACGAGGTGAAATTCCTTTTGATCGAGCTTTTCGAGAGCTTCCAGCCCGTCGAATGCCTTCTCGATTTCATAGCCTTCATTGCCGAGATATATGGCCAGCAGATCCACGATTTCCTTGTCGTCGTCTACAATTAAAATTCTCATAGCCTCTTTCTCCTATTTCCGATAATTGTAAGTCCACTATAGCAGAGAAAGGTAAAGAAAACATAAAGAGGGGGGAAAGATAGAAATCATCTGATTCTGGCTGTTGAGGAGGGTCGGGCGGAAAAAGGAGAACACGATTCAGGTTCATAGGGGCACCCCTTGGAAGCTGTTTCTGGCCAGCTCCGTTCCAAAAGCGGAACGGCGTCCAAAAGCGGTTTGGACTGCGGGTATCTCAAGTTGGACGCTCGGGCGTGTTCCGCTTTTTCCACTCCGCTTGGGTCGTGCCCCTAAGACCTTGCGCTTTTTTCTCCTTTTTCCTGGGGATCTGGATAAAAACAAAGACCGATAGCAAGTGCTACCGGCCATTACCTGGTAATGCTTTGGGTTACTCAACCCTACTCTTTCGGATGTATCATCTGCTCCGGACGGACGACCTGATCGAATTGCTCCTCGGTCAGCAGATTGCTTTTGATGGCTGCTTCCTTGAGGGTGAGGCCTTCCTTGTGGGCGAGCTTGGCGACGGCTGCTGCATTTTCGTAGCCGATGTGCGGATTGAGAGCCGTCACGAGCATCAGGGAGTTGTTCAGGTTTTTCTGGAGGATGGGCAGATTGGGCTCGATTCCCACTGCGCAATTGTCGTTGAAGGAATGCAAGGCATCCGACAGCAGCATGGCAGATTGCAGGAAGTTGTAAATGATCACGGGCTTGAACACGTTGAGCTCGAAATTCCCTTGGCTCGCCGCAAAGCCGATCGCCGCATCGTTGCCCATGACTTGGCAGACCACCATCGTCATGGCTTCGCTTTGCGTGGGGTTTACTTTTCCCGGCATGATCGAGCTTCCAGGCTCATTGGCAGGGATCGTGATTTCACCAATCCCGCAGCGTGGTCCACTGGCCAGCCATCTGACGTCATTGGCGATCTTCATCAGATCGGCTGCCAGAGCCTTCAAGGCACCGTGGACATGCACCAATTCATCGTGGCTGGTCAACGCGTGAAACTTGTTGGCTGCTGTAAGAAACTTCTTGTTCGTGACCTGGCTGATTTCGTCCGCGACCATCTCCCCAAAGCGAGGATGTGCATTGATTCCCGTACCTACCGCCGTCCCGCCTATCGCTAGCTCTCGCAAATACTCGGCGCTTTCCGCGATCATTTTTTCGCTTTTGGCCAGCATTTGCACCCATCCGCTGATCTCCTGCCCCAATGTCAGAGGGGTCGCATCCTGCAAATGCGTCCGCCCGATCTTGATGATGTCCATGAACGCCTCGCTCTTTTGGCGCAGCGTTTCCTTGAGGACAGCTACAGCTGGCAGCACATGATCCTCGATGGCGACCAGAGCGGCCATGTGCATCGCTGTCGGAAAGGTGTCATTGGAGCTCTGCGACTTGTTGACGTCGTCATTGGCATGAATGCGAGCGGCACTCCCTTTTTCCTCCAACAGCTGGTTGGCGCGATGAGCAATGACCTCGTTGACGTTCATGTTGGACTGCGTTCCGCTGCCTGTTTGCCAGACGACGAGAGGAAAATGCTCGTTCCATTTCCCTGCGATGATTTCATCAGCAGCCTTGATGATCGCTTCGGCCTTTTCCGGGTCCAGCTTGCCCAGCTTTTGATTAACCGCAGCTGCACTCTTTTTCAGGATGGCAAACATGTGGATGACCTGGAGCGGCATCTTCTGTCCGCCAATTTTAAAGTTCTGAAAGCTGCGCTGTGTCTGTGCGCCCCACAATTTATCTGCAGGAACCTGAATTTCTCCTATCGTGTCCTTCTCTATTCTATAGTCCATCTCTCATCCTCCTTTTCATCTATTACCCACCTTTATGATGTCCGGTTTTTGCCTATGCAACAAGAAAATGCAAAAAGACCCATGCCATCCCCCGCGGATGCATGAGTCTATCGATTCCTTGGCTTGCTATTGACTCTCAACCTCTACGGTCACGACATGCTCGACCGATTTGAGAGAGCTGTATATATCGGTCGTGTACGTATCCTCGGATGCGATGATCATCATTTCCAGCTTTTGCTGACCTTGATCCACATCCTTTACTTTGACCCGCTTGACCTGCAAATTCAAATGCTTGATCTGCCTGAAGACATCGTCCAGATTGACGAGTCCGTCCACGATGATCTTGATGGACAAATCCCGTTGGCGCAGAGAGCGCGGTCCGATCCATTTGAGTATCAGCGGGAACAGGTTGATCGCCAAAATGATCAGGATTGCCGCAGTGACTGCTTCAAAATAAAAGCCGGCGCCGACCGCGATGCCTAGTCCTGATGCCGCCCAGACCATGGAGGCCGTAGTCAGTCCGGAGATCACATCGTTGCTCCGGCGCAAAATAACGCCAGCCCCGAGAAAACCGACACCGCTGACAATTTGCGCAGCCAGGCGAAGGGGATCCATGTTGGTGTGCCCAGGCAAGGAAAATCGATGTACCGATTCAATGGAAACGATCGTGATCAGGCAACTCGCCACCGAAATGACCATGCTCGTCTTCACACCGAGTGGTTTGTGCTTCAGCTGCCTGTCCATTCCGATTAAAAGACCTAAAAATAGTGCAACCCCCAGCTTTATCAAGAAATCGTAGGCCATCCTACTTCTCCTCCCATCCGCACGTCATGTTAGCTTTTCTCCCACAACCTGATATAGAAAGTATATACGCTACTCCTAGAAAATAGGAGTAAAATTTTTCACGATGTTCACACCTATTGTAAACGCGCTTTCTGAGCTTCATGCAAAAGGCGGAAAATCCTTGTGAAAAAGGATCCTCCGCCGTGAGATAACGAGACCGTTATGGAGAGTCATGCAATCTGATCATCTTATTTTGCAGCTTCAGCAAACGCCCAAACAAGAACACGGCCCCTGCTGCCAGACCAGTGATCAAGCCAATCCAGTAACCGAATGCGGCCAGCGGAGTCAGCTGTGCCAGCGCATAGCCAAGCGGAAGCCCGATCACCCAGTACGAGATGAGCGCCACGACAAAGGTCACCGTCACGTCCTTGTAGCCGCGCAGGACCCCTTGGATGGGCGCCGCTACCGCATCGGAGATCAAGAACAGAATCGAATACATCAGGAAATGCTGGGTGAGACGGAGCACTCCTTCGTCCGTCGTATAGAAGCCCGCTACCTGTTCATTGAAGACTAGCAGCATGACCCCAAACAGCAGTGCCAGGACAACAGCGACTCCGATGCCCAAATAGCTGTATTGCCGCGCATCCCGGAATCGGTTGGCTCCGACCTCGAAGCCGACCAAAATCGTCAGCGCCATCGAAATGCTGAGCGGCACCATGTAGATGAACGAGGCAAAGTTCATAGCCGCTTGGTGAGCCGCGATCGTGACCGTGCTGTACTCGCTCATGAACAGCGTCACCGCAGCAAAAATGCTTACTTCGAAGAAAATGGAAAAACCAATCGGCAGCCCCAGCTTGAGAAGCTCCTTCCAAGCAGAGAGGGAAATCCGATAAAGCTTCGCGAACAGGCCGTACTCCACAAACGGATGCACACGCTGAACCACAAACAGACTAATCAACAATATGCACCAATACGTAATGGCAGAAGCATACCCTGCCCCCACCCCGCCAAGTCGGGGGAATCCCAGGTTCCCGAAGATCAGCACATAGTTCAGAAATACATTGATCGGCAGCGAAAACAGCGTGATGACCATGGTTACCCGGGTTTCTCCGAGTGCATCAATGAAACAGCGAATGACGGTATAAAGAAACAGCGGAATGATTCCGATCGCAATCGCATGTAAAAAGTCGCGCGCAATCTGATGTACGGTAGGCTCCAGATCCATCAGCTGCAGAACCGGATTTAGCACCAGCGCCCCGACGATGATGACGGCGACAGCAATGGCCACGGCCACATATAAGGCTTGAATCACGGTAAAGGGCACTCTCTCCCTGCGGTTTGCCCCGATCATTTGTGCCACCATGGGGGTCACCGCCATCAAAATACCCGTCAAGCCAGCTTGAACAGGCGCCCAAAGGCTCGCACCGATAGCTACCCCTGCCAAATCAACGGGACTCGCATGTCCGGACATGATTGTATCGAAAAACGTCATGGAAAAAAGAGCCAGTTGCGAAATGAGAATCGGCAGCAGCACGACCAAAAATTGTCGCCATTTTTCTTTGGTCGAAAAGGTTTCGTTCATTTTCTATTTTTCCTCGCCCTGTATGATTTTGTAAACACACAAAATACTATTATAGCAAAAATTTGTGAACTATGCTGAGTGAATAAAAAGAAAACCCGGGAAATCCTCCCGGGCCCGCTTTTACATCAACAATAACGGCACCACTTTGCCTGCATTCACATCAATCAGCCCGATATCCGTGATCTTCAGGGCAGGACTCACCGGCAAGGAATGCGTACTGATCGACATGATCGGGTTGTAATGCTGATACCCGAGGGACTCCATGGCGCGACGCAGCTGCTCGACTTCATTCGCCGTTTTTTCCAGCGGCTCCTCCGTCAGGATGCCTCCTACCGGCAAGTGGAGGCTGGCGATGACTTCCCCGTTTTCTACCACGTAGAAGCCGCCCTGATTGCGGATGACTTCATTCGCCGCCACCATCATATCGTGCGGATTGTGGCCGACGACCAGAAGATTGTGGTTGTCATGCGAGTAGCTTGTCGCCACGGCTCCTCGCTTGATCGTATCCCCGCTGATCAGCCCGTAGCCGCGATTGCCGTTTTTCCCATAGCGTTCAAACACGGCGATCAATCCATAAGGGCTTTCCTGCCAGCAAAGCTTGCCATCCGCCACCTCGACGATCCCGCGATGGTCCTCGGTAAACGTGGATCCGTTCTGCACCAGCATCACGCGGCAAGGATAGCGGTTGTCCGGAGCGTCTGTGCGAACCTCAAAATCCGCCTCGGTCAGAGGCTCCAGCTGGATGCTCTCGTAAAAATGAGGGGGAAATTGCCGCTGCGACGCCGTCTGGCGGTATTCCTCCTGCGCATCGTACGCTTTTTTCCCGTTCTTGTACACTTGATCAATGGTCAGCTCGCGCAAGTCGGATACCAGCAGAAAATCGGCAATCTTTCCAGGCGCGATCGCTCCCCGGTCATGCATGTTCATTCTTTTCGCAGGGGTATAGGTGCTCGCATAGATCGCACGCTCCGGCTCCATCCCCATCGCAATCGCCTTTTTCACGAGATGGTTCAGATGCCCGCGAGCGTGCAGCGAATCCGTCATGACGTCATCTGTGACAAAGCAGAAATGCTCAGAAACGTCTTGCTTGATCAAATAGTCCATGACTTCCTCGGTCATCGATTTCTCCTGAATTTCGAGGAACATCCCTGCTGCGATGCGGGCCTCCATTCCTTCCGGCGTTTGATGCGTATGGTCTGAATCGACCCCCGCGAAAAGCATCTGGTGCAAATCCAGATCGAGCAGCTTTGGCACGTGTCCCTCGATCACCAGATGCGGATACTCTTTGCGAATATGTCGGAGAATTTGGTTCGTCTTGCAGTTCGGGTCAGAGATTACATCCACGTAGTTCATGATCTCTCCCAGGCAGATGATCTCCTCCGAGCGCAGCAGCTCATCGATGTCCGCGATCTCTACCGATCCGCCTGTCGTTTCCATCGCCGTCGCGGGAACCGAGCTCGGAATCGCATACTTCATGTCGACGACACAGTCGCGGCTGGCCCGAATCATTTCCTTGATCCCCTCGATGCCGAACACATTGGCCATCTCATGCGGCTCTGGTACGATCGTGGTCACCCCGTTTTGAATCAAGCCAAAGGAAAAGGTCTCAGGCGTGACCATCGTACTCTCAATATGCAGATGGATGTCCACCAGCCCCGGAATCAAGTAGCGGCCTTTTCCCTCCAGAACATCACGTGCCTCAAACGAATCCGTACCGCGCTTTCCTATATAAACAAACCTTCCATCCAGAACAGCTGCGTTTCCTTCGATAAACCTTTTGAAATAGCTGTTGTAGACCTGCACATTCTGAATCAGCAAATCGACCTTCATGAAAAACCCCTCCTGTCGTTAGTCCACCAGCACCAGTTTGTCTTTGGGGAACAGCAGATTGACCTTTTGGCCGCTCTTGTAGGGGGTCTCCATTTCTTGATTCACCGTGAAATCTCCCAGATCGGTCTCGACGACGTATTGGTAGCTGCGTCCCAGGAACGTGCTGACTTTGACGCTCCCTCTCAAGCGATTCATAGCGTGATCCTGCGATTCCTCTGTTGTCACAATCAGGTCATCCGGCCGCAGGGCGCATTTTTTGCCGGATGCACTCGCTGTACCCGGATGATTCGCCGCGATGAAGGTGTGCTCGCCTACTCGCAGGCTGATTTCCCCGTTTTGCGTAGACCGCTCTGCAAACGTAATGAAATTGGTAAACCCAATAAAGCGGGCGATGAACTCCGTCTTCGGATATTTGAAAATCGTCGCAGGATCGTCCAATTGCTCGATAATCCCTTTGTTCATGATCGCCACCTGATCGGAAATGGAGAAGCACTCCTCCTGATCGTGGGATACGTACACAGTCGTGATGCCCAACTCCTGCTGAATGCGGCGGATTTCGACCCGCATGTTGATGCGCAGGTTTGCATCCAGATTGGAAAGCGGCTCGTCAAACAGCAGCAGGTCCGGCTGGATGACCAGCGCACGGGCAATCGCTACGCGCTGTCTTTGCCCACCGGAAAGCTCTTTCGGATGACGCTTTTCAAACCCGTTCAGGCTGACAACATCCAGAATGTCCATCACACGTTTCTTCACTTCGGATTCGTTGACTTTTCGCAGGCGCAGACCGAATGCTACGTTGTCAAACACGGACAAGTGCGGAAACAGCGCATAGCTTTGAAACACAAATCCGAAATTGCGCTTGTTGACCGGAACGCGGGTGTAGTCTTTTCCATCAAACAGGAACTTCCCGTCCTTGGCTTCGAGAAAGCCAGCGATCAAACGCAGTGTCGTCGTCTTCCCGCAGCCGCTCGGTCCCAGCAAGGAAATGAGCTGGCCTTTTTCGATATTCAGATTGAAGTTTTGCAAAATGTACTGATTGTCGTAGGCAACCGATACGTTTTCCAGCGTGAGCAATGCCATGATTTGATGCCTCCGTTATCGTTTAGTAAAGTAGGAAAGCCCCATGAGACGTTCGATGATGAACATGAGAATGGCCGTCACGATCATGAGCAGCACGGAAATAGCGGCAATCGTCGGGTCAAAGTTGTTTTCCACATACGTCAGCATCTGGATCGGCAGCGTGCTTACCCCAGGTCCGGTCATAAAGACGGAAATATCTACGTTATTGAACGACTCCAGAAAGGCGATCAAGATCGCGGCAATAATTCCGGAGCGAATATTCGGAAGCACGACTTTGAAGAACGTCTCCAGACGCCCTGCCCCCAGACTCAGCGCCGCTTCCTCGACAGCAAAATCAAAGTTGGACAAGCTGGATGCGACTACCCGAATAATGAAAGGCAGCATGACGACGGTGTGCCCCACAAGCAGTCCTGCGTAAATCGGCAGGTCGTAGACCACGATGACGTACTTGAGCATCGCAAAGCCCATGACAATGCCCGGAATCAGGACAGGAGAGATGAAGATCGCATTCAACGCTGCCTTGCCCTTGAACTGAAAGCGGCTCAGCGCATACGCTGCCGGAATCCCCAAGATGAGCGCCAGCAGGTTGCCGATCAACGAGACGAACATGGACGTCTTGAAGGTCGTCATGAACATCTCTACCTCAAAAATGTTTTCATACCAGCGCCAGGAAAAGCCCTCTGGCGGAAACTTCAATACCGTTCCCGGTTCAAATGATGTAAAGGAAATGATGATGAGCGGCCCCAGCAAAAACAGAAACACCAGAAGCGTAAACAGGGCCAGCCCTCGATTTTTCTCCTGCATAGCTTCTACCCCTTCGGATTTAATTTCGTCGCCAGTTTGTTCATCAGGAAAATGACAACAAAGGTAATGACAATCATGATGGTGGCAATGACGGATGCCATGTACCAGTCATTCAAGGTAATGGCATTCTGGTAGAGGAACGTGGAGATGACCCGCTGCTTCCCACCCAGCAATGCCGGTGTCGTATAAGCGGTCAAGCTCCCTACGAATACGAGAATGCTCCCGATGATGAGTCCCGGTACGCTGAGCGGCACAATGACCTTGCGGAACGCGGTAAACTTGGACGCTCCCAAGCTTTCTGCGGCCTTGATCAGGTCTGGATCGATGTTTTCCATGACACCGACCAGCGTGATAATGATCAACGGCAGGAACAAATGGATCAAGCCGATCATCATCGCGGTCGGGGTATACAATATTTCCAACGGCTTTTCAATCAGTCCCATGGAAATCAGGGAGCTGTTCAAAAGCCCTTTTTTTCCGAGAATAATCATCCAGCTAAACGAGCGAACAACCGAGCTCGTCAGCAATGGGAAGATAGCCAATGCCAGCAGAATGCCTTTTTTGCGAGCACCCAGCTTGGAGATGTAATAGGCTGCCGGGAAACCCAGCAGTATGCACACAATCGTCGTAACGAGACTTACCTGCAAGGTTGTCAGCAGGATTTTGATAAAATACGGATCGGTCAGAAACTTGAGATAGCCTTCAACGGTAAAGCTCCCTTCTTGAAAGAAGGTGGACGCAATGGTCATCACGATCGGGATGATCATGAACAGCGTCAAAAACAAAACGCCTGGCAGCAACAACAGATAAAGACCCTTTTTTTTCATTCCATTAACTCCTGTTCCCAGTATCGTCAGGCTTTCAGGGCGCGGATAAAACGCTCAAAGAACGCTTCGGCATCCACGGCCAGACAGACGTTCATGTTCGGCTCCTTGTTCAACCGATTCTGGAAATCGCAGACGGTTTGCCCATCACACAGCTCACTTCTCGTTTCAATATCCACATACAGCTTTTTTGTCGTCACCAGATTGCGGTTCAAGGCGACTCCCACCGCGAGAGGATCATGCATCGCGCAGGCTCTGACGCCATTGCGCTCAAAATATCGTTCGAGGTAATCCGACGTGCTCTGTTTTACGTAGCGGGCAATCGGCGTGTCGCCAAGCTCGCGGATATGATCTTCGTTTAGCAAAACCTTTCTCGTCACATCCAGCCCAACGAGCGTCAATTCAGGAAATCCCGCGTGGAAAACGACTTTGGCCGCTTCGGGATCGACGTACATGTTGTATTCAGTGGTCGGCGTGACATTCCCGTGTTCACGGACGACGCCTCCCATGAAAATGACTTCTTTGACATGATGCACAAGCTCTGGACATTTGCGTACGGCCAGCGCCAGATTCGTCAACGGGCCTGTCATGACGAGCGTGACGTGTCCGGAATTCGCAAGTACATTTTCGATGATGAAATCTGATGCAAAGCCTTGGGTCGGTTGTGTCTGGATCGGCACATCGCGCAGCGCCCCGCCCAGGCCATCCTCACCGTGAACACGATGCTCAAAAAACACCTTCCGCAGCAGCGGCTGGGATGCTCCCTGCACGATCGGGATCTCTTTCCCCACCTGCAGCAAATCGAGAATCTTGCACGTATTTTCCGTCGCTTTTCCGAGAGAGACGTTGCCGTTTACGGTCGTGATCCCGATCAGATCAAACTCCCCGCTGCGTACCGCGAGGATGATCCCCAGCGCATCATCGATGCCTGTGTCTACATCCAGTATGATCTTTTGCTTCATCAGTGGGCCTCCCTAGCATTTGGTGAAGGCGACAAGGGCATCGCTCCTTTGGCGTACACCCTTGTCGTCCTATCTATTTTTCCTGCTTATTGGGTAATTTCACGGTTCCAACGGTCAATCCATGCTTTGGAATGCTCGTTCACGAATTTCATGTCCAGCTTGTGCAGCTTGCTGATGGTTTCTTCGCCATACGTTACGCCTTTTGCTTCCTCGTCAGTCAGCTTCACGCCGGTGTTTACAGGGGAATCGACTTTCGCTTTTGCGGATTTCTCCTGAACTTCCTTGCTCAATTGCCAGTTGATGAAGTCTTCTGCGAGCTCTTTGTTCTTGCTGCCTTTTACGATGTTCACGGTGTTCATGACCGCGTAGCCGCCCTCTTCCGGTGTCACGAACTTCGCTTCTGGAACAGCCGCCTGGATGTCTTTGAAGTACATTTCCATGATCGGGCCTGCTGCGATTTCTTCTTGGCTGAACATGTTTACATATTCAGAGGTCTTGTCGTAGTATTTCACGACGCCTTTGTTCGCTTCTTTCATTTTCGCGAATGCTTGGTCTTCATTGAATTCTTTGCTGCCTGCCACTTGGGAAGCCGCATCCAGAATCATAGGGCCAGTCGTCGACGTAATGTTTGGAAGTGTCAGCTTGCCTGCCACTTCAGGGCTCCACAGATCCTTCCAGCTCTTGATTTCCGTTTTGATCACGTTCGGATTATAAGCGATCCCGAATTGTCCGATGGTGTAGGCTGGTCCGTACTCTTCACCCAGCGGCGCTTTTGCGATGTCGTAGATCTCTTTCAGGTTTGGAATGCGGCTGCGATCGATTTTTTCAAAGGCACCGCTCTCGATTCCTTGCTGCGCATAGTAGTCGGAAAGATAAATCAGATCCACATCGGAGCTGCCTTGGCGAATTTTATTCAAACGCTCTGCATTGTTCCCGATTTCCAGAACAATTTTGACGTTATGTTCTTTTTCAAACGGCTCATACACTTCTTTGCGGAAGAAATCCTCGGAAAAACCCCAGGTGGAGATCACCAGCTTTTTCGGCTCGCCGCTCGCTGCTCCGCCAGCTGCATTTTCTTTCGGCTGCTCGCTGCTGCCGCACCCTGCGAGCGCCATTGAAATCATCGAAAAGGAAAGAACTCCTGTTAACCACTTTTTCATCTTGTATTCCTCCGTTTTTGGTTTCTCTTTCAGATAATGGAGCACGTATTCTAATCCAATTGATTGTTTCCCTCGGCATCATTGGTCTATTCGCCATCACACCTTTATCTAGAAGAAAATGGTAAAAAAAGAAAAGAAAAGTACCCTTGATTAGAACATTCATTCTAAACAAGAGCACTTTTCTTCGTAAACAAAGAATAGCGACACCCGTTTTGCCGTTGCCGCCGGTCTTCCCCTCAGATAGATCCAAAGGGAAAATCCGAACGACTCCGTCAGGTATTCGATTGTGATTCAGCCAAAATGACGTTTGTGATCGCCAGCTGTGTGGCAGCGTCATAATCTCTCAGTACAGCTTCCATGTCGAGATTCATGTCTTCCTCCAAACGTTCGCGAAGCTTCTTCTTATATAGAAGCGACATTCGGAAGTCCACCTCGAGCTTCAGAGCAGGAGCCTCGCCTTCCAATGCAGCCGAACGCGGTGAGCGCCGATGCTTGGCATAGAAGGTAATCATATTATTTTCGATAGTTACTCTCAGTAAAGTTGTCCCAAAGCCGAACAACTCCTTAGCTATCTCGTTGTAGATCGCAGATAGCTTTTTTCTGCTTTCGTTTGTGTCCTGTATAGTCATGACATCACCTGCGAGAGTAAGTATCAGGCTTATTGATTTTTTCTCATTATACATATGATAAACGCTTCTATCAAGCAATCATTCGTATTTTGATCAATTTACCAACATTCAGAATATAAAAAAGTTGTCGAATAACATTTGACACGTTTAAAAATGCGAGCTATAATCCAACTATCCAAATAAGAATTACCACTTATTTAACTGCATATCTCAATCTCTTATAAAGAGAGGCGGAGGGACTGGCCCCATGATGCCTCGGCAACCTACCCGAACACGGTATGGTGCCAAATCCAGCGGAAGAAATTCCGGAAGATAAGAGAGGAATGAGTGACTGACCAGCTGCGACAGTTAACGACGACCTCTTCTTCCGGGAAGAGGTTTTTCTTAATTCCAACGGTTTTTATTTTTCAAAACATAAACACTCATTAGACAAAAGGGGAGAAACACATCATGAAAAAGACAGGAATTTTGCTTAGCTCACTATTGCTCGCAGCATCCTTGCTGACTGCTTGCGGAGGTAAACAGGAGGCTGCTCCGGCTGCAGGAGGGACCGCTGCCGAGCAAACGAAAATCAAAGTCGGCGTAACCGCTGGACCTCACGAAGAAATCCTGAACAAAGTAAAAGAAGTGGCGAAAACAAAAGGTTTGGAAGTAGAAGTCGTTGTATTCAATGACTACGTGCAGCCAAACCAAGCTCTCGATAAAGGAAACCTGGATGCAAACAGCTTCCAAACCATTCCGTTTCTGGACAAATTCAACGAAGACCACAAAACCAAGATTGTCGAAATTGGCAAAACAGTAACTTTCCCAATGGGTCTTTACTCCACCAAGCACAAGAAAGTGGAAGAAGTCGCTGAAGGCGGCGTAGTGGGTATCCAAAACGACCCAACAAACCGTGCTCGTGCACTGTTGCTGTACCAAGCAGCCGGTCTGATCAAACTGAAGGATGGCGTAGGCAATAAGGCCACTCCATTGGATATCATCGAAAACCCGAAAAAATTGGAATTTAAAGAACTGGAAGCTGCTTTCCTGGCACGCTCCCTGAACAACGTAGAATTAGCGAGCATCAACACCAACTTTGCGATGGAAGCAGGCTACAATCCGAAAAAGGATTCCATCTTCTCTGAAACATCCGATTCTCCATACGTAAACGTCTTGGCTGCAAACGAAGCAAACAAAGACAACCCTGCACTGAAAAAACTGGTTGAGATTTATCGTTCTGAAGAAGTGAAAAAATTCATCGACGAACACTTTGAAGGAGCTGTGCTCCCATCCTGGTAAGCTACACTAACTATCGAACAACAAGGAGACTGGAGAGATGATACAGCTAACCGACATCCATAAGTCGTATACGGTGGGAAACAAACAGGTTCAAGCCTTGAAGGGCGTATCACTGAACGTGGAAAAAGGACAAATCTTCGGCGTGATCGGATTCAGCGGAGCAGGGAAAAGCACCCTGCTTCGCACGATCAACCTGCTCGAAAAACCGTCCAGCGGCTCCGTCGTAGTCAACGGTCAGGATATGCTTTCGCTGAAAGAAAAGGAATTGCGCCAAGCCCGCAAAAAAATCGGGATTATCTTTCAGCATTTCAACCTTTTGTCCTCCTATAACGTCTTTGACAACGTAGCCGAGATTTTGCGAATGAACCGGGTACCCAAAGATGTAATCAAGCAGAAGGTAGAAGATCTCTTGCGGTTGGTGGGCCTCGAAGATAAAGCAAACTCCTATCCTTCTCAGCTATCGGGCGGACAAAAGCAGCGCGTCGGCATCGCCCGTGCCCTGGCTACAGATCCGGAGATCCTTTTATGCGATGAAGCCACCTCTGCACTCGATCCGCAGACTACCGACTCCATCCTGGAGCTGCTTCTCGACATCAACCGGAAATTCAATTTGACCATCGTGCTGATTACACACGAAATGCAGGTCATTAAAAAAATCTGCGACAACGTAGCCATCATGGAAAACGGTGTGGTCATCGAACAGGGCTCTGTGCTCGATATTTTCAGCAATCCTCAGCAGCAGACTACTCGCAACTTCATCAAAACCATTTTTGATGACGATGTGCCACATGAAATCTTGTCGAAAATCAAGCAGACAGGCCCTGCAGCGAAAATTCTCCGGGTCGCATTCCGTGGAGACGCCGCACTCGATCCTGTTCTCGGCACCTTGTCTGCTCGCTTTCCGGTGAGCACCAATCTATTGTACGGCTCCATCACCTCGATCAAGGGAACGGCGCTCGGGATTTTGCTCCTGCATATTTCCGGCGAGGAAAAGGACGTAAATGAAGGCATCGAGTTCCTTCGCCAATCTGTATACAACGTAGATATCGTGGCACGAGAGGGGGTTACCCGATAATGGATCGCTTGGCAGAAATGATTCCTGTCTTTGGACAGTCGTTGCAAGAAACAGTCATCATGGTCGGCTTCTCCTTGTTCGTCGCCACATTGATCGGCATTCCGCTCGGGATCCTGCTCGTGATTACACAAGGCAATCATCTGTTTCCGAACAAATGGATCTATCACATCCTGAATACCATCATTAACGTCGTGCGCTCCCTTCCGTTCATTATCTTGATGGTGGCGATCATTCCTTTTACGGAGCTGGTCGTTGGGACATCCATCGGAATCGAGGGGGCCATCGTTCCACTGATCGTGTATACGGCACCTTACATCTCCCGTTTGATGGAGACAGCCCTGCTCGACGTTGACCGCGGTGTGATCGAAGCGTATCAAGCGATGGGTGCTTCCCGTACCCAGATCATTTTCCGCATCATGCTTCGTGAAGCCCGTCCCGGTATCGTACTTTGCCTGACGATCGCCACTATCGGTCTGATCGGTGCGACCGCGATGGCAGGGGCTGTAGGTGCAGGCGGCCTCGGCGATCTCGCCCTCCGCTACGGCTACCAGCAATGGGATATCGAAGTGATGGTCATCACGGTTATCATTCTCGTCGTTCTCGTCCAGCTGATCCAATCCCTCGGCAACTGGGCAGCGAGAAAACTGAAAAAGAGCGCGTAAAACACGTGAACCTCTAACTGTCCAACGGTTAGAGGTTCTTGTACTATCGCAAACCGAAGAAGAATACAGCTAATGGAGGTATTTCCTTATGGGCAGCATCCCACAGACATTACTCGAGGATCTGAAACGAATCACAGCAGACGATCGTGCCACGACGAACGAGACCATGCTTCACCAGCACAGCAAAGATGAGTCCCATCACACCCCCGTATTGCCGGATGTGGTCGTTTTCCCCACCTCCAAAGAAGAGGTTTCGGCTATTCTCAGATACGCAGGCGAGCGCTCTATCCCTGTCGTCCCCTTTGGCGCCGGGTCCAGTCTGGAAGGCCATTGCATCCCTCTAAAAGGCGGGATCTCCATCGATTTTCAGCAAATGAACCAGATTATCGAGGTGCGTCCCGAAGATTTTCTGGTCCGGGTTCAGCCCGGTGTCACCCGTACCCAGCTCAATGCAGCACTGAAAAAGCACGGCCTCTTCTTCCCTGTAGATCCAGGTGCAGACGCTACCATCGGAGGCATGACAGCGACCAATGCGAGCGGCACCACCAGTGTGCGCTATGGCATCATGCGCAGCCAAGTCCGTGATCTCGAGGTCGTCATGGCGGATGGATCGATCATTCGCACCGGTGGATTGTCCGCCAAATCATCTTCGGGCTATCATCTGACCGGATTGTTTGTGGGGTCGGAAGGGACACTCGGTGCCTTTACAGAGATTACCCTCAGAGTGTACGGAATTCCCGAGACCGTGGTTGCCGGCCGCGCCACATTCCCCACAGTAAAGGCAGCAGTCGATGGAGCTATGTCCCTCTTGGCAGCCGGAATCGCCATCGCTCGTGTCGAGCTGGTGGACAGCACCTCGATTCGCCAGGTCAATCTGCACAGCGAAACGGACTATTTGGAGCAGCCTACCTTGTTCCTCGAATTTCATGGCAACGAAGCCGGTCTGGCTCACGATGTCGCCTTTGCCGAGGAGCTGCTAGCTGAAAATGGCTGCGTGGACTTTTTAGTTGAAACAGATTCCAAGAAAAGGGCAAAGCTATGGGAAGCTCGACATCATATCGCTTACGCCTTTAAGCACGGCTATCCAGGAAGAGAAATGATGATCACCGATGTGTGCCTTCCCCTCTCGGAACTGACCGATGCTGTGGTGTACGCGCGTGAAGTCATCGATCAAAGCGGATTGGCTGGCGGTGTCCTGGGCCATGTCGGGGATGGCAACTTTCACACCAGCCTCATGTTCAACAAACAAGATCCCGCCGAAGTGCAGCTCGCTGAAGAGGTTAACGTCAAGATCGTCGAATATGCCCTGCGAAAAGGAGGAACCTGCACAGGGGAACACGGCATCGGGATCGGAAAGAAGAAATATCTCCAGCTGGAGCATGCCGATACACTTCCTTGGATGAAGCTGATCAAACAGCAATTCGATCCGAACAACATCTTGAATCCGGGGAAAATTCTAGATTGACAGTTTCCGCCACTACCATTTTTCCATATTGTTCACGGAATGTTTGGTGGAAATCGATATGATATTAGTGTACACTTATGTCCATAGGGTCATATCAAAGAGAGGGGCTACTACAAACACATGAAAAAACTGCTCATGCTTTTGGTTGCCGTAACACTCGTTTTCGCATCTGGCGGATTTATCGATCACGCAGACGCAAAAGGCTACAAATCCGGTAAAAAATCCTTCAATTCCAATACGGCTCCGACGAACACACAAACACCGACTAAAGGTGATTCGAATGTAAATGCTTCTACCAATAAAAGCACGACTACTCCTACCAGCACCCCTGCGACTGCAGCTCCAAGCAAAAGCGGCGGCTTCATGAAAGGTCTCTTGGTTGGTGGACTGGCAGGTATGCTGTTTGGCGGACTGTTCGGCAATATGGGGGCACTGGGCGCCATTTTCGGCTTCCTGATCAACATGCTGGCGATCGTTGCCGTGATCGTCTTGATCCGCAAAGTTTTCGTTTACTTTAAAACGCAGCGCCAGAAGAAACAGGAATTGAACACATGGAAAAGATAACGTTTGATGAACAAGTACTGATCAACGCCATCTGCCTGCATGTGGCGAGCAAGAAGCAGATTCAACCGCAGGAAGTCGAGGTTGAACTGATGTGGGACGAGGAGTACGGTTTTTCTGCCGAGGTCTACACCATGGGTAGGAAGCAAGTCTTCATCGAGATCAACTTGATCGAAGCCATTCGTTTCTACCTGGAGACGCAGCTTCAGCGCAATCCGTATTCTGCCGGCATCGAGCTGGTACTGGATGACGAGGAAGGGATCCTCGCCTACGTCACCTACCAAAGCTAAATCATCAACAATAAAGCCAATTCGAACACTGGTCAAGACCCCATTTAGTGGACAGTATGAAAAACCCCGGTCGCTAGGCCGACAGCTGACGTCTGAATTCAACAGGCGTCAGCTTTTTTAATCTTCGTTGTGGTCGACTTTGATTGTAGAATTGAATATATTCTTCAATTCGCCTTTGTGCCTCATCTACACTTCGGATATCATAGGGGTAGAGCCCTTCCGTTTTGAGATGCGAGAAGAAGCTCTCCATCGAGGCGTTATCATAACAATTGCCTCTCCGAGACATGCTGATTTGGGCGCCAACCTTCGGCAGCATGTCGTGGTAAGCGTAGGACGTGTACTGGAATCCTTGATCGCTGTGAACGATCAGTCCAGTCACGTCTTTCGTTTTTTCAAAAGCTTTCTCAAAGGTCCGCAGGACCAGTTCATTGTCGTTACGAACTCCCATGTGGTAGGCTACAATCTCGTTATTAAACAAATCCTTAATAGCAGATAGGTAGAGCCAAGTATCCGCAACACGATATTGTGTGATATCCGTTACCCATTTTTGATTCGGTGCACATGCTTTGAAATCACGTTGTAGGGCATTCTCGGCAACTCGTCTCCCTACAGACGAAACATAATGACTTCGATATTTGCGGCGAATTCGAGAACGAAGTCCCATTTCTTGCATTAGTCGAAGTACCTTCTTATGATTGACCCACACCCCGCAATCTTGCAGGAGAAATAGTTGAGTTTGTCTATATCCATATTTTCCGTCATACTTCCTATACACTGCCTGGATGAAGTCTTTTACGGGCTTGTTCCTATCCGTTACTTGTCGTTTTAGGTAAGCATAGTATCCACTTCTTGAGACTCTAAACAACTTGCAAAGTTCACTTATGGTATATTCACCAGCTACTTGTTTGATCGTTGCATACTTATGGACTGCACCTCCTGCATCCAGATTTCCAAACACTTTTTTAGCATCTTATTTTCCCTCTCTAACTTCTCCAGATATCGGTTCGAATCGATGTATTCCTTACGGCGGCCACGTTGATCCAGAAGCCCAAACTCTCCGAGTTTCTTATACTTCCGCATCCAAATCTTAATTCGTCCTTCATCATGGATATGTAACTTCTCTGCTATTTCTCGATGGGAAACACCATCTAATTTCATCTGAACCGCCTGCAACTTTAGCTCTTCACAATAATGTTTAAACTTTTGGCCTTTCTTTGCTGGCATAAAAATGCACCCCCTAAAGTTTTCATCGGTAAACCGTAGGGGTTTTTCCAATGTCTACTTTAAGGGGTGCACATCACACAGAAGCCTGTGGACGAATTGGCTTTTTCATTTGCTTATGGGGTTGCCGTGCCTTTCCCCGCTTTTAATCCTCTTCGTCGTCGTCTTCCTTCTGAATGAAACGAGCCGCATTCAAGCCAATCATTTCAGCCGCAATCGACGTGTTGCCGTCTGGCAGAATCGGCGAGATAGAGAGGTCGGCAACCTTGAGATTTTTCGTGCCAAATACATTCAGGAAGCCGTCCACTACCCCTTCCTCAATCGTCTCCGCCATCCTGCACTGTCCGCCAAAGTGAAAGAAGTTGGAATACGAGCCTTTGACATAGGCCTCCAGCTGTCTTCGCTTTTCCGTCTCGTCTGGCATCAGAAAGATATTTTCAGGAGGGTACACGACTTCATGGATGCCGCTTCCCGGAGTACGCGCTTGCTTGATGATGTTGTACATATTGATGTATTGATCCACCAAGAAATTCAGATCGTCGGGATTTTGCAACGGGTTGAATGAGAACGATGGGGGCGCTTCCGGATCGCTATGTGCCGCCATAATCGTCCCTCTGCTCTTTGGATTCAAATCCAGCATGCCAAAACTCATGATGTTGGTGCCTTGCAGGACATTCAAATTCCATCCGTTCGCAAACACATCCTGAGCGGGGAGGAAAAATGGCACCGGGGCACCAAATATCTGCAGACGACGGCCTTCCAGGCTTGCTGGATGCTCCGCTTTGAATGCCCCCAGGGCCAGGGGTTGATCGGGGTCCGCCTGCAGGATCGGCACCAGCTGCGATGTCTCTACCCGGACGCCCATGCCGACATACGCATGGGTTTGCATGTTGTGACCCACGTTCGGGCTTTCAATCAACGTTTTGATCCCTGCCCGAGTCAGATCCTCCGTCTTTCCGATCCCCGATCGTTGCAGGATCACTGAAGAAAAAAAGCCCGCAGAGACGATAATGCCTTTTCGCGCATACCTTCTCAGGGAAACTCCATTTTTAACAAAATCCACACCAACCGCGACGTACTTTCCGCGCTTCTTTTTATCTTGAAAGACGATTTTGTCTACCGTGGTCTTTCCAAAAATGGCTAGCTTTCTGCCACCAACCCCAAACTGGTCTGATTGAAACTGGTTTCCTGGAGTGACGATCTGGGCGTTTAAATAGCCAGTAGCCGTCGAGGAGCGCACAAATTCGCCGTTGACCTCCCGCTGATTATACTGTCCTTTGTAAAACGTGCAGTCTCTAACACCCGTATTGTAATCCTGGACGATGGGGATGCCCAACACCTTTGCTGTCGCGTTGGTCAGCCTTTCAATCAGCCCATTTTCCGGAATGATTTGCTGCCTGATAAAAATCGGGCCATTTGTGCCTCTCTCGCCCGGGTTTTGGGTTTGTCCCGTGTACGTTTCATTTTCTTTAAACAATGAACGGATCTTGTCGTAGCTCCATTGATCTCCGACGAGGTCTGCCCATCTGTCATACAGCTCCCTGCTCCCCCGGACAGAATACATATCGTTGATTTCTGAGCTTCCTCCGAGAACCCGGCCGTTTTGCGACAAAAGAGGACGCCCGATCATCGCTTCTATGGTGGAAGTGATGTTATTCGCGTACCTGTTATCGCTGGCTAAAAAGATCGCTTGTTCAATGGAACCGCTGGTTAGCTCAGCCGTCATGTCGGTCCCTGCTTCCAATACCAATACCGAGGTCTTTTTATCATCCGTCAATTTTTTGGCAATGACCCCACCGGCCGTTCCCGCACCAATGACGATGTAATCAAAGATTTGCTTTTTGGATAAATGGTTTTTCTCCATCCTCCATTCCTCATCTCCCTGAAGCTGTGCTTCCCATTTTCTTTACTCTATGTACAAGTTTCGGCAATGGCTTGGACAAACGACTTGAGGCACTTACACTTTTTTGTCCCCAGCAGCAAAAATTCCACCCCCAGGCATTTGCCCTGAGAGTGGACTCGCTTTTAGCTTGTTTGATTATTTCAGGTCCGCCAGCACTTCATTTGCCATGCTGGCAGTGGAAACCAGTCCGCCGCCGGAGAGATACCAGTAGTTGGCATCCAAGTAGATGATGTTTCCGTCTTTAAATGCTTTCGTATTTTTGATCAGGTCGTTTTCAATCGTTTGCTTTGCAGAAACAGCCGCATCCTTGTTTTTGGAAACGATGCCGCCATCCACTACAAACAGGTAGTCAGGGTCTTTCTCTACTACGAATTCTGGGGAGATGCTTTGGCCGTGCGTAGACACTTCCAGATTGCTATCTACCGGAGTGAAGCCAAATACGTCATGTAGGATACCGAAACGGGAGCCTGGTCCAAATGCACTCAGTTTGCCTTCACTGGTCATGACGATCAGTGCGTTCTTACCGTTTGCCTTTGTTTTGTCAGTCAGCGCTTTGATGGACTCATTGATCTTGCCCAGTTCCTCATCTACCTGTGCTTCTTTTCCAAAAATGGTGCCAAGAGTCTTCATATTCGTTGTAAAGGAATCCATGTAGTTCTTCGTATCGACGCCCAAGAAGATGGTTGGTGCGATTTTGTTCAGTTCTTCATAAGCCTCTTGTTGACGACCGGAAATGAAGATGACATCCGGCTTCATTGCGTTGATTTTTTCAAAGTCCGGCTCTTTCAAGCTGCCGATGTTTTTGTATTTCGCATCTTTGAATTTCTCCAAGTATGGAGGCAGGTTGGATTGAGCTACACCGGTTACTTCAATTCCCAATTTATCCAAAGAGTCCAGTACACCGTAGTCGAATGCTACAACCGTCTGCGGGTTTTTCTTCAGCTTTGCTTCACCGAGTTTGTGCTTGATGGTCACTTCTTCAGAAGAAGCCGCCGACGCCTGTGCATCTGCAGAAGCTGCTGGCGTCTGTGCTGGAACTGGCGACGCACTGTTTGAACCGCACGCAGCTGTAACCAATGCTAGCAGCCCCGCCATCAAAGGCATAATCCATTTCTTTTTCACTTCTATCACCTCTACGTAAATTTGGGTTTTATCTAAAATTACCGATGGATGGACCATCACAATAATTTTAACGAGAGAAAAAGATTCTCATTCTCAAGTAAAAGAAAAAACAAAATCAGGCATAGTACACGCAGATTTTGTTTTCATCGATATCCTCGATTTGGATATCCATGTCATAGACCTCTTTCAAGGTCTTCGCACTGATGATTTCGTTCGTGGCTCCTTCTCTGACGACCTTGCCGTCCTTGAGAGCGACGATGTAATCCGAGTAGACGGACGCAAAGTTAATATCGTGAATCACAATAACCACGGTTTTCCCCATTTCATCTACCAAACGTCTCAGAACTTTCATGATCTGAACGGAATGCTTCATGTCCAGATTGTTCAGAGGCTCATCGAGGAGTATGTACTCGGTATTTTGGGCGACAACCATTGCGATATAGGCACGCTGTCTTTGTCCGCCGCTAAGCTGATCCAGGTACTTGTGCTGAATGTCTTCCAGCTCCATGTAACGGATCGCCTCGTCTACATGCTTCCAATCTTCTTTGGTGAGGTTCCCCTGCGAATAGGGAAAACGGCCAAAGCTGACCAGCTCACGGATTGTCAGACGAACGGTGATGTGGTTCGACTGTTTGAGAATCGAAATCTTTTTGGCCAGATCACTGCTTTTGCACTGGCCGATCTCTTTTCCCTCCAAAAGTATCTCCCCCTGATCCTTCGTCAAAAGACGGCTGATCATGGATAGCAGGGTGCTTTTACCAGCCCCGTTTGGCCCGATAAATGACGTGATTTTTCCCTTGGCGATGCAAAGCGACACATTTTCCACGACATTTTTGCTGCCATACTGCTTTGAGACATTCCGGATTTCTACCATGACTTATTCTCCTTTAGCAGAAGATAGATGAAGTAAACTCCACCAATGAAGTTGACGATGACGCTCAGCGTCGTGGAGAACGTGAAGACACGTTCGACAATCAGCAGGCCTCCCACCAGAGCTATGATGCTGATGAGCGCAGAGCCGACGATCAGGTGCTTGTGCTGATACGTCTTCATGAATTGGTGTGCCACGTTGACGACCAAAAGACCCAAGAAGGTGATCGGACCTACCAGAGCGGTAGCAATCGAGACGAGAATGGCGATGATAATCAGGAAACGCTTTACGACAAAATCGTAATTCACTCCCAGATTGATGGCCTGGTCCCTTCCCAGTGACAAGACGTCGAGGTATTTGACGTACCTCCAGAAATAAATCCCTACGGCAATGACGAGCACAAAGCTGATGATCAACAGATCCGTGTTGACGTTGTTGAAGCTCGCAAACATCTTGTCTTGCACACGCAAAAATTCATTGGGATCAATCAACAGCTGCAAGAAGGTTGAGAGACTGTTGAACAGGGTCCCGAAGATCAAACCGATTAGCAGCAGGAAGTAAATGTTCTGTCCTTCCCTTTTAAACAGCCATTTATAAAGCAGTCCTGCGAACAGGATCATCAAACCTACGGAAATGAGGAAGTTCACATTTTTGCTCATGAGTGTCAGGCTTGTCGATCCAAGCGCAAAAATCACGAGCGTCTGAATGAACATATACAGGGAATCCAATCCGATGATGCTGGGAGTAAGGATTCGGTTGTTCGTAATGGTCTGGAACACCAGCGTGGAAAAAGCGATGATGCTTCCAGTCAATACGATCGCCAAAATCTTTTTCAACCTCCGGGGGAGAACGTAATCCCAGTTTCCGCCCGCATCGATCATCAGGAATACGGCTATCAGAACAAGGGCAACAATCGTCAGGCCTATCATCTTCGCTTTCATCGGTCATACGCCTTTCTTCTCATGAGTAAGAAAATGAATATCGCGCTGCCGACAACACCGACCATCAAGCCGATAGAAATTTCGTAAGGGAAGATAATGAGGCGACCCAAGATGTCGCAGCACAGAACGAACACAGCCCCCAGCAAAGCCGTATGAGACAGGTTCTTCTTCAGGTTATCGCCCAGGTAAATCGTGACGATATTCGGAATGATCAATCCCAGAAATGGAATCGTGCCTACCGTGAGAATGACGAGAGAAGATACCATTGCCACGATAACGAGGCCGATGTTGACCACTTGTTTGTAATTCAGCCCCAGATTGATGGCAAATTCCTCACCCATTCCCGCGATCGTGAACTTGTTGGCAAACAGGTATGCGATGATGACGAGCGGGATGCTGAGGTAGAGCAGCTCGTAGCTCCCTTTCATGATCGAGGAAAAGTCTCCGTGCAGCCAAGCTGTCATGTTCCGGATGAGGTCGTATTTGTAGGCAAAAAACATCGTAATCGAACCGACGATATTGCCAAACATCAAGCCCACCAGCGGAATGAAAATGGAGTCTTTGAATTTGATCCTGTCGAGAATCTTCATAAAGATGAATGTTCCCAGTAGTGCAAACACGAAGGCCACGAGCAGCTTTAGCCACGGACTGGCGTCGGTAAACACCATCAATGAAACCAGTATCCCGAACCGGACAGAGTCTTCCGTGCCTGCCGTTGTCGGCGATACGAACTTGTTCCGCGTCAGCTGCTGCATGATCAGACCTATGATACTCATGCTGACACCCGCGATGATGATACTGATCAATCGTGGGATTCTGCTGATCCACATCACCTGCGTCTTCTCTTCCGTGAGATCGAACAGTTCCAGTGGGGAAATGTCTTTCACACCGATAAACAAGGAAGCTATCGACAGCAGGATGAGTGCTATTACTAAATATCTCTTCTTCATCGCTTTCCCTACTTTTCCCCATCCAGAGCTTTTTCTGATCTGTATAAAGAGATTCATTCTCATCAATAAAGAGATTCATTCTCAATTAGACCTTCTGTTGCTATATTAGCACTTCTTTATTGGGTATGAAAGCATTTTTTTGTTAGTCGGCTACATTCTTTTTTCTCGACGCATGCGGCCATTCGCTCTTGACACAATACGATATATCGCTTAATTTTAATGCGATATATCGTATTTGATGAGGAGGACTTTCATTGCGGAAACATTTTGATGCAAAAAAACCTCGTAAAAAAGAGTTTTCCGCTGATTTCAGTGGGGCTCCATTCTGGGAAAGCGGCGAGCGCCACTACTATCGCCATGGAGGCGGCGGTGGGCGCGGAGGCGGACGTGGCAAGCGTTTCTTTGGCAGAGGGGATGTGAAATACGCCCTTCTGGAGCTTCTGTCTGCAGCGCCCATGCACGGGTATCAGATGATGAAGGGACTGGAGGAAAAGTCAGGTGGCTTGTACACACCAAGCCCAGGGTCTATTTACCCCACCTTGCAAATGCTCGAAGATCGCGATATGGTCCATGCCACGGAAGTCGACGGCAAAAAGGTTTATTCCATTACAGAGGCCGGTCGCTCGTTCTTGCAGGAGCGCCCTGTGGAAAAGCCGCGCGATTTGGTCCATGACAGCGCCCGCGACATCCTAGTTGGAGAAGCTGAACTGCAGCAGGACCTGAATCAGCTCGTCGAATCGCTGAACAGGCTGCATGGAGAATCGCTGCAAGATCCGGCCAAGATGACCCGGCTCAGCTTTTTCCTCAAAAAAGTACGCCGAAAACTGGAAGGACATTTCGAAGAGGGATCCGACCAATGAGATTCAGCCAATGAAAAAAGGATCGGCTATTTTCCGATCCTTTTTCTCATTCTGACGTTATGAATGGTCGACAAGACTTTTGCGTTCCCATACCCGGCTGCGCCAACGGAAGAACATCACAATACCCCGAATCCATTCGTCGGTCGCAACAGCCAGCCACACTCCTGCCAGCCCCATATTGGCATGGAACGCCAAGACATAACCTAGCGGCAGACTGACCCCGACCATCGAGATCAATCCCATATAGACAGGAAATTTGGCATCGCCAGCGGCTCGCAATGAGTTGATCAAAATAATGTTGAAGACGCGTCCCGTTTCCAGAAATATGCTCAACAGGATGACCTGCGTGCTGATGCGCAGGATTTCCGGATCGCTGGTGAACAGCCCCATGATCGGCTCTCTGAATACGATGACGAGAATGTTGATGATGACGGTACAGACAAACCCCCAACGCAGGCTCACCCAGACTCGCCGGTACGCCTCTTCCTTTCTCCCTGCTCCCACCAACCGTCCGGTAATGATCGCCGTCCCCATTCCGATAGCCAGGCTGAACAGGTAGATGAACATGCTGAGATTGAGAACGTACTGTCTGGACGCCAGCGCGGCCGCTCCCAAAAATGTGACGTAGTACAAAAAGATCGCCTGACAACCGTTATACGTGATTTGTTCAAATGCGGAAGGAATCCCCACTCGGCAAATTTTACCCACGTATGATCGAGTAATCGTGAAGTAATCCTTGAGCTGTACCTTGTATTCGATCAGGCGGTAATACGTCCAGAAAAACACGATCAGGCCCAGCCCCCTGCTGAGGACCGTGGAAATAGCAGCCCCTTCTACCCCAAGCTCAGGGAAGCCCCAGCTCCCAAAGATCAGCAAATAGTTGCCTAGCACGTGGACGATGTTGATTCCGAGTGATATCAGCATGCTTTCCCGGGTAAAGCCATACGTGCGAACCATGCTTGCCAGCGTATTGATGATCGCCTGGATAAACAATCCTCCCCCGACAATGGCCGTATACGACTGCGCCAGCCGGAGAATCTCACCCTGCAGGTTCATCGTGGAGAGCAGAGCATTTCCAAACAGCAGAAAACCGATGCTGATCAAAATCCCGATCATGAGGTTCAAGGTAATGGCGATAGCACCGATCTTGGCTGCCTCATCGAGCTTGCGCGAACCGATGTACTGCGCTACTACGATGGATGCCCCGTGACCGATTACCTC
The DNA here is from genome assembly GCF_016811915.1 of Brevibacillus choshinensis. Lineage (NCBI taxonomy): Bacteria > Bacillati > Bacillota > Bacilli > Caryophanales > Paenibacillaceae > Brevibacillus > Brevibacillus choshinensis. Next base: position 6,035,086 of record NZ_CP069127.1, read on the forward strand.
CAGAACCAGAATGGCTATGAAAATAAATTGATTGGCTGCACCGACCGCGGATACAGCGTCATCGGACACGCCGCTGAGCATAAAGGTGTCCGTAATTCCAATGAGCGTAAACAAAAACAACTCCAGAAAAATGGGCCAGGTCAACGAGAACAGCCTGATTCCTTTCGCTTCCTCATTACTTTGCACCTGTACAGTTTGGGCGTCCATGATGTCACCTTTCATTTGGCATATGTAGCGCCATTTTACACCCTTCGCCCAACTGTTTGTAGAGTTTGTGTCGTATCTTTACACGAAATTTATCTCTGCTTGTTTTTTCTGACAATCCTCTTGCGGCGTTTTTCCCGCCAATGTTATTGTAAGAGAGGTTTATCCCACTATTTGGCTATACACACTCCAGGAGGTACTATGGCTCGTATACTTATTGCTGATGACTCCGTAGTCGTTCGAGAATATCTAAAGGTAATACTGGAACGAGCCGGACATCAGGTAATCGCAGAAGCAACCAGAGGAACCGAAGCATTCCAAAAGTATATCGCCTATCAGCCAGATCTGGTCACCATGGATATCAATATGCCAGATATGAATGGGATCGAAGCCGTCAAAAAGATTATGAGCCGCTTTCCGGATGCGAAAATCATAATGGTAAGTACACACGGGTTGAGGCCCCTGGTTTTTGAAGCGGTGAAGGCCGGAGCCATTCATTACATCATTAAACCGATAAACGAAGAAAAACTGCTTGTTGCCATTGAAAATGCCCTTATCTGACATTCAGAAAGGGCATTTTCTTTATACTCGCTGCAACATGTGCTCCTGCTCCTGCAGGGGGATTCGAAAGAGAAAGCGTGTGCCTTTCCCCTTCTGGGAACTGATCTTGACCGTTCCGCCTAACCGTTCTACCTCTCGTTTGACAATGGAGAGTCCCACTCCTCTGCCTGAGAGCTCACTTACCGATTCTTCCTTCGTGCTTACGTTCTCCTTAAACAGGGAATGGAGCCATTCCTGCTCGCTCCACGCGTACTCCCAGCCCTTTTCCTTGCCAATGGCCTTGATACTCTCCAGATCGACGCCTTTGCCATCATCGGAAATAGTCAGGAGCATCACCTGGCCCTCCTGCTTGATCTGACAGCGGATGGTTCCCCAGCGTTCTTTTTGTTGTGCCATCCGCTCTGCTTCGTCTTCAATTCCATGATCCAGCGCATTGCTGAATACGTGAACCAGACTGCTGGCGAAGTTTCCGAATCGCTCTGGATCTACCCATACATCCTCTGCTTCGATTTGCAGCGGATAGATTCGTTTGTCCAGACGTGCTGACACTCTCGCCACGTATTCGTCATAGCGGGACAAAAGCTCTGCGAACGGACGATTGCGCAGACGCTTAAATTCATGCAGCAGCTCGCCCTGGCCTTCCCTGTGCAAATACGTGGACAAATGCTCTGAAAAAGCATTCCATCGATCTTTGGAGAAGGAGACCGTCTGCTCCTTCTTTTCCAAAAAATCATTGCCCAGCTGCTGCCTCATAATATCCAAGTCACGCTGAATGGCCGAGCAAATCGAGTCCACCCCGTTTTGGATCTCATTCACCACTTCGGGAGCGTGGGCTTTGTTTTTCGCCAGCTGGACGAGTGTGGATTCCAGCTCATGGAGCTTCTCCGGTGTATGAATCAGATAGAATTGACTAAAGTCACCTTTGAACTGGTGGAGACGGCTAATCAGCTGGTAGAGCTTTTCTGCCGGCTCGCCTCCCTCTGCCCACATGTCCTTCCAATCCAATGTAACAAAGGAATTGAAGCTCTGCAGCACGGTTTCAAACAGGTCCAGGCTGATCGCAACGGTCACGACCATTTTCAGAACCTGCCATTCCTGCTCGACCTTGTTTTCCAGTGCGCGCTGCTCGCTAAGGTCAGTGAGGATCAGCATCAATCCGCCTGAGTATTCTCCGCGCCCCTCATCGATCGATTTGCACTCTACCTTCAATGGCAGACCGTTCACCACGATCTCCGTTGGGAACAAGCTAAGGTACAGTTCCCTTTGCGCTCCGTTTTCCAGCCCGAAGTACTTGCCAAGCAGCGATTCAATGAATGCCTGATCCTCTTTGCTGTCCGGATACAGCAGCTCTGCTACGGACAACCCCGCCAGCTCTTTGCCAAATATCCGAACGCATTCCTGGCTGTACTCGGAATGGATGAGCAAGCCTTTGCAGATCGATAAGAAGCCCTGGCCTGCATTGTTCAGCAGGTTTTTATTGGCGCGAAGGAGGTTCTCAATCTCTTCTGTTCGCTCCGCTACGATTCGCTCCAAAGATTGATTCCATTGCTCCATCTGGTGGTACAGCCGAGCATTTTCGATGAAGGTCGCAATCTGGGAAAACAGCAGGCGCAGCAGCTCCGTTCTGCCTTCGTTGAATACATGCGTGGACTCGTTATTCTCCAGGTACACGACGCCTACCATCTTGCCTTGCTGCCACAGCGGAGCGCATAAAATCGACTTCGGCATGTTTTTTGTAATGTACGGATCCTTGAAAAAGATCGCTTCGACATAGGCTTCATGCAGGACCAGCATCTCTTCCGTACGCATCACGTAGTTTACGGTCGCAACAGAGAGCAGACCTCCCTGCTCGTACGGAATAGACTGCAGAATTTCAATATCTTCATCAATAGAGCCCGCCGCTTCGATGAACCATTCACTCTCGTTTTTCAGAATGATAAACCCACGCTGTGCCCCGGCATTGCTCATGACTGTTCGCAGCATCGTAGCCAGCAGCTTGTCCAGTTTGATTTCGCTTGCGATCATCTGGGATGACTTGATGACCGTCATGAGATCGACCATATCTGGCGTATGTCCCGTTACGGTTATATCGGATCCAGTCTGATTGCTTCTTCCCAACCTTTCGATAGAAAGGTGGTGCTGCGCTTCGAGAGCCTGTGCCTTTGCGACCGCTCCCCACTGCAAATACCCGAAATGAGCCTCTGACAGGTAAATTTCCCCGACGGTTTCCATGCCCAGACTCAAATAGTGCTTGGCAGCCAGCTCATAGGCCAGCGCTTCGTTTTGCAAGAACCCATATTTCTTGGCAGACTGAATCGATTGCTCGTAGTAAGGGGTAGCAGCTTGGGCCTTACCCGATACAAGCATCCACTCCGCTCTCATTAACAAGTATTTATGATCGAAGTTTTCCGCACAGTTTGCGGCCCACTTTTTCATCCTTCTCAGGTTGGCTTTGATTTTTCTCGCATATTTCTGCCGGTCGGCCCAGTTCGCCCGCGGGTAAAGTCCCGTCAGGGCGAGTGTCTGGATAAAAACGTGCTCGCTGACCAGTATTTGCCCGCTGACAGTCTCCATCCACCGCTCGGCTTCCGTGGTCATTTCTGCTGCTTCTCGGTAGTTCCCAAAATGCAGGTGCACCATCGATTTGTAGTAGTGATACATGTATTTCTTGTAGTTGGTGCCATCAGTCTGCAGCGCCTGCACGTAAGCGGCTTCGTCAAAGTCCCCGTCACAAAAAACGGTTGGATCGCCGTCCTTACTTATCGTAAAACAGTGTAAAGCTTGCCTCAGCAACAGCAGCCGATCATCATGGTCGACCACCTTGAGCTGACGGATCAAATCCGCATAAAGATCGATCTGCTGGAGCAATTCATCGATCGGAGAGCCGCAGTACACCATCGCTTCCAGCAGCCCGTGAGCGTTGTAGGCAACGTAGATATTTCCTCCGCTCTCCAGTCCATGCTGAATCGCTTTCTTCAACAGCGGAATGTTGGTCTTGGCATGGTCGCGCCAGTGGTTAATCATGATCGCAAAAGCCCCATACGCTTTGGTCATCGCGATCGGGTCGTGAAAGCTGTCTGCCACACTGCACGCCAAAAGTCCGTAATCATAGCCTTCCTGATACTTTCCAAACTGGGTTGCCTGAACAATCCCGTACCCGGTATACCCGTTGGCAGAAGCCACATCATTGCCATGCACGAGCGACAGGTGTAGGACGCGGAGTATGGTCAGCGCAAACCAGTTCATATCGACAAAGTACGAAGAAGGACCGGCGTAGCTGATGATGTTCATGGCCATTCTGTAGTTTTCTTCTGGGATATTCGGCATGTAGAGCAGCTCATCCGCTTTTCGTCCCTTAAGCTTGCGTTTGATTTGCCACATTTCCTTGATGATGTCCAGCTTCCCCGGTTTCTTCGGAATCGAGACGCCAAGCAGCTGCAGGGCTTGATTTGCAATCTCCACCACGAGCTGGAACTTCGCCAGAGAGGTGTACATATGCACCTGAATCTCCAGGATCCGCACTTGTTCGGCATTGGTCTGGGCGTATTGCTTGACGAGAGCAAACAACGATTCTGCCGCATCAAAGTTGTTGCACAAGTACTCCGCTTCCGCCCTCATCGTATAGAGCTCGACGGCCAGCTGGCGATTTTGCTCCCAGCCCTCTTCCCGAAGGACTTCTGTCCCCTGGCGGAAAAACCGCAGAGCCGCATCAAAAGCCGTCGACAGCTTCGCCCGCTGACCTGCGAGCAAATGACAATGCGCCGCGTGCAATCTTTCCGTCTGGTCATCCATTAATTCCGAGCCCTGGTACAAATGGTTGCATATCTCAAAAAGCAGATCTGACTCGTAGGAATGCGACAGCTCCCGCATCATGCGCCCCAGCTTCAGGTGAACCATCTTTCGTTCGACCTCAGACAGCAGGGAATACGCTGCTTGCTGAATGCGGTCATGAAGGAACGTGAAGTGGATTTTCATATGCACCGCCGCATCCTCTTCCTCCAGCGCGGCATACGCCAAATAGCTGTCGCCATCTAGCGGATAAAGCAATCCCTCTTCCACTGCCGGCCATATGTGCCGGATGGTCTCCGATTCTTTTTGATTCCTCGCTTTGGCGACCATATGCAAATAAAAGTGATTTCCCAAACAGGCGGCATAGGCCAACAGCTTTTGGGTCAGCATCGGCAGCAGCCTCATGCGTTCAACCAGAAAATCAGCAACATTGTCAGCCGTCTCCAGCTTCTCGATTTCCTCCAGATGCCACGTCCATTCGCCTTCATCAGCTGCATACTTCATCAGACCCTTGTCGTACAAGGATTTCAAAAACTGGCGCGTAAAAAACGGATTGCCTGCTGTTTTCTGATGCACGACGCGCGCCAGAGGCAGAGTTGACTGCGGGTCAGCTTGAATGGAATCCGCCAGTAATTGAGTAATCTCACGGACCTCCAGCGGATGCAGGGAGATTTGCCGCAGGATTCGATTTTGGCTTCCCAGCTCAATCAGCGCGCTCATCATCGGATTCATCAGGCTGCCCTCCTGCTCCCGGTGCGCACACAACAGCAGGAAGTGGCTCACCTGCAGGTCGCTGATCATTTCCTGAATCAAAAACAGCGAAGACGGGTCTGCCCATTGCAGATCATCTAAAAACAGTACCAGCGGATGCTCCGGTTTTGCCCAGATCCTGACAAACCGCTGCATCACCATTTGAAAGCGATTTTTGGCCTCCGTCGCCGGCAGCTCGGGCACAGCCGGCTGTTTGCCGATGATCATTTCCAATTGCGGTATCACATCGACAATCACCTGGCCCATACCCTGCAGCGCTTCCAGGATCGTTTCGCTCCACATGTGCAGCTCTCGCTCATTCCCCGCGAGAATTTGCCGGATCAAATCCTGAAAGGCGAGCAGAATTGCCGAATAGGGCACGCTCTGTTTGTATTGATCAAACTTCCCTGAAACAAAGCGACCCTTTCCCTGCAGAAACGCTTTCTGAGCCTCTCGTACAAGGGCCGTTTTGCCTACTCCCGCATTTCCGCTGAGCATGATCAGCCTGGTCGCACCGTTGCTTATTTGCTCGAACGCTTCGGTCAACAGCTCTAATTCCGGTTCCCGCCCATACAGCTTTTCTGAAATATGCAATTGATTCGTTCGATCCTGCTCGCCCAGAGGAAACGTCTGGATGGATCCATCCTCCCGCAGCAGCTCCAGGCATTTCTCCAGATCGGCGATCAGCCCCGAGCTGCTCAGATAGCGGTCCTCTACGTTTTTGGACAAGCACTTCAGCACCAGATCCGATACAACATCCGGTATCGCAGGATGACTCTGGCTCGGTGGTACAGGCTTTCGAGCCATGTGGGCATGAACGAGCTCCAGCGCATCGTTCGAGAGGAAAGGAGGCCTGCCTGTCAGCATCTCGTACAAGCTGATCCCAAACGAATAGAAGTCAGAGCGATAATCGACGGTCCGGTTCATTCTCCCTGTTTGTTCGGGAGAAACGTAGCGTAAATTCCCTTGCCATTCTTTCGGGTTCATCGCGCTTTGGTACTCTCGGTACAGTCGTGTAGACAAACCAAAGTTAGTGAGCTTAACGCCATAGGTCTCTGGGTGGACTGTGATATTGGCAGGATTGATGTCTTTATGTACAACGCGGCTCTGGTGGATGAGCTTCATCGCCCGAGCAAGATTCAGCGCGATCGTGAGAATCTCTCGGATCGACAATTCTCGGGTATTCATCAGAACGGAGAGCGGCAAACCACCGTGGTCTTCCGTAATCAGCAATGTCTCCCGATCATTGTGAACCAGCTCTACGACTGCCTCGACAGCATCTGACCGTATGGAGTCCAGGATCCGATATTCATGCTTCAGCTTCCATATCGAATCGTTTCTCGGGATTCCCTTTTGCTGCGTCTTGATGATTACAGGCAGATTGTCTACGATCCGGAATGCGCGGTAGACGCCCATATTTACGTGGTTTGAGACGAATTCCGTAATCCTGTACCCAGGCACCAATAACTTGCCGCTCATTCTTTTCACTCCATTTTAATAGGCCTTTGGTCTTATCTATTGTTCATGGCTTTCGAATCATCTATATTTAAACTATATTCTGACATAAAACACCATTTATCGAAATAACTATTGGGAGGATAGCTATGGCAAATTTGAGTCGCACCGTTGGAAATCCCCATAACGGGGAAAGTGTCACCTTCATAAAAACCACCGAAGAAACAAATGGGGAGTACCTGCTGTTTCGTACAGACCTGCCACCCAATATTGGAATCTTCTTACACTATCATACCGAACTTGTGGAAACCTTTGAAGGTGTTAGCGGGAAATTAGATCTCACTGTTGATGGAAAAAAGATCACCCTGCAAAAGGGCGACAAAGCCGTCGCTCCGTTGGACAAGCATCACTTCTTTCAAAACAACACCAACGAAATGGTCAGCTTCAACGTAGAAATCAGGCCAGCCGCTCAATTCGAAGCCTTTGTTCGCTGCGGCTACGGACTTGACACGGATGGGAGAAGCTTTTACATGCCCTTTCTGAAGCAATACCTCCCGAAAAACATTTTGCTGTTGGGCACGCTGTTTGAAATGGGAGCATTCTATGTCCCTTACCTTCCGCTCTCCCTGCAAAAAGCGATCTTTGGCATGCTGGCCAAGCTCTCCGCCTGGACAGGTGCAGCAAAGACACTGGAAAAGTATTACATTCCTTCCCCAGAAAATCAACGCATTTCGAGCTAACGAAAAAGCACCCTGATAGCTGAGCGCAACAGGATGCTTATCACGATGATGGACGAGTCCCTCATCCACGAACACTCCGACCTCGCTTTGGGCAAGTCGCGGCCTTTATCCTATACGTTTTTATTCCAGAGTAAGGTCGGACGGTTCACTAGAATTCATGGGTTCGACTCACGGGACGAATTTGCGGTTCCATCATGAGCTGATAGACAGGAACAAACTCTACCTCCTCTGTCACACGCGGCTGTTCGGCTGTCTGCCCCCCTGGCGGTGTAACGGGCGCGTCTGGTGTCGCCGGGACTGCATCGGGCATGAACAACAAAAAGCTCGCTGCTGCCCCTGACGCAAGTAACACGATTACGCTGAACAGCGCTGTCGATTTGCGTTGGAACAGCTTCATCAGCGGATTTGCCGTTTCGCTGCGCACTTCCTCCAGCAGCTTGCGGAAATCTGCATGGCGCACGGAATGCCACCGCTTTTTCCATTCCTTCTCGCGCAATCTTCTACCCCTGTTTTCAAGCAAAATCCTTTTGATAGCCTGACGATAGCCGGGAGAGATGGATTTGCCTGTGAAAAACATCCGCTCTGTCATGCTCCACTGAATAAACGAAAACAGCACTTCTTCCCCGCCGTTGTCAAAAACGAACCTCAACATATCGGAATAGGCAAAGGAATCCTGCCCTTGCAGATCAGTCTGATAGTAGACGAGCGCTACCAGCGGATAGCTTTCCGGCATGAGCGGCCTCTTTAACAGATTGGCGATCAGCTGCTGCAAGAGAGCCATTTCTTTTCCATCCCATTTACGAAAGAACACCTCTGGCAGCGGAGCTTCCCGATTGCCTGCAAGCGAGGATAATTGACTGATATGCTCCAGCTTTTGGCGGCTTTCCAGATCCAGCTCTCCGAAGAAGGTCTGCGGCTTTTCTTCCAAAAGGGTCATGATCTTGCCGAAATCATCCCAGGACAAGCTGTCCAGCGCAATCAGCTTTAGGAGGGACTTGTCCAGCTCATCGAGCAATTCGTCAGCAAACCCGCCCATCTGATCCTGTCTCTCCAAGAAATCATGAATGGTGAGAGCGGTTTGCAGCTTTTGCTGGTCCCGCCCAAACAGACTGATCACTTTTTCCCGAACAGCTGTCATAAAATACGGATTTCGCAAGGCTGTCGGAGCCGTTTCGGCCCAGAACTCGATTTCTTGCAGGACCTGATCGATTTGCGAGAAGGACGCCAGACGTTGTGCGAGATAGTCCTCAAATAACGGCTTTACGACCTCTTTGTAGCCCAAAACGGAGCGCATCAAAAAGCCAAACAGCTCTCTGCAGCCGGACAGTTGCTGGTAGATATCCGCCACGTAGTCATGTTTCCGTGCTGTCTTTCCTTGTAGCAAGACATTCATCATGAACGCGATGAGCTCCGTGGAAGTGCGTTCTTTTGGGATGGCGCTGTACGCTTTGAGCATGTGGCTGACGGTCTCACGGTCCGGAAGCCTTTTGCTTTTCAGCGCCTCGGCTTCCTCGCGAAAAAGCGCATCGCGCAGATTCAGGAGTCGTGTCTTGCTCTCCAGCCGGTCCTGGCCGAGGTAATGCTGAAGCACCTGCCACATGCCAGCGGGGTTTTGCTCATAGGTACCGAGCCGTCCTTTTTCCATCAAATACAGGGCACAAAGCTCATGATAAGTAGCCAGCCTCAACAGATGACCTGAATCGGCGCCAGCCAGCACCTCCTCACAGAACTCGTGAAAGGATGCGAGTGCCCGCGGTTCGTTCAGATGCTCCCACGCAAAATCCAGATAGGCGTGCGCGCCCTCCTGCCAATCGACTTGATGAATGCGCTGATGGGCCAGATCGAACAAATAGTCCTTCTCCGTGATGCCTGTACCTGGACGGATGCTTCCCTTTACCACGAACATGACGTGGATATGCTTCTTGCTCTGCGGCTCATTGCTGTATGTGAGAAAGCCAAAATGCCTGCGCATCTCATAAGGCAGGCAGCGATACAACACCTCCAGCAAACGACGGGCATCCGCTGCTGCGGCTCCCACTTCCCCATCCAGACTGATATAGACCTTGCGTTTTGACGAGAGTGACGACATCACGGCGTAGAGCAGTTGCTTGAATATCCGTTCATCGATTCCGATGCGGTGCAGCCACTGTTTCTGATCCTTGGATACACCGGCGTGGTAAGGAAGATCGTTCAGCGCCGGCAGCTCTTTTCCTGACGTTTCGTCGTGGACACTGACAAACGCGTGCATCCCGAAAATTTTGGCCGGCTCTTTCATGAAATCGTCATGGCGTTCTTCAGGGATGATGTAGTTATGGCTAAAGAAGGTGTTGCGTTGACCGGTAAAATCGGCCCCGACGAATACGCTGCGCCCGATCACAAGCTCTCCAGATTCAGCTCGAAAGGAAACGAGCGCTTCCGGGTAGAGCGTCAGATCACTCTCTCCTCGCTCCTGCAAGCAGCGAGGCGCATCGTAGACGCAAAACGGGTGGAGCGTCTTTTTAACGAATGAGTTGTCCAGACCTGCTGATTTGGCAATCGTATCGTATCCTTCGTTAGAACGGAATATCCCTTGTCGCCCGCGGGTGTAATATTGCTGCAAAATGGGCTTACGGTTCACTACCGCTCCCTCCCCTCGATGTAATCCAGCTGATGCAGGAGCCAGATGAACGGCTCATCGACCCGGATCGGTGTCACGACTCCGCTCACCTTTTGATTGACCGGATTGCTTCCCAGCGCAGATACAGCGAAATAGGCCGTATTGGTAAAGTAGACTTCCAGTGCGTCCTTGAACGGTCGATCCACCTTCTCGATAAAGCGGCCGATCTCCCCGTTGATGTTCTCGAATTCCGTCATGTTCAAATACTCTTCATGGACGAAATTGCGGAAGACATTACTGTTAGACTTGATGTACTCGCCATCGTCTTCCTTGATCAGATGCAGCATATCGCTCTTGGTCAGGACGACCGCCGTCGGAATATTTGTCTTGCTGTGCTCCTGGTAGCCGATGAAGTTCTCAAACAGCGTGATGACGACCTCTCGCGGCTCATCGTACCGAGCCGTAAATTCCCCTGGCTCATCACCTGCCCGCAGCATGACTCTGTCGCGGATGGTCCTGATTTGCAGCGGATCGACGAGAAACAGGATGCCCGACGAGTTTTTCACGTGAGCTGCGTACAGCTCCAGGTACTCGCGATCGACCATGCCCTCACCTGCTACGTCGAAAAAGACGAGGATGAGCGGCGCTTTTTCACTGTCTTTGAATATGAATTGGAAAATAAACGGCTCCTGCCGCTTTTCCTTTTGCGTCGAATCGAGAAGCTGGCCTCTCTCAAACAGAGGCGCTTCGTAATTCTCGCGGAATTTCCGGCTGATTTGCGCATTGAGCGGCATGCAGGCCGCCTCGAAGCGATTGGCTGTCGTATTTTGCAGCGTGTGGATGAGCGAAGTCATGTACACAGATTTTCCCACCTGCGACGCCCCTACAATGGAAATGATGTTGCTCGGCGCTTTCCCCGCCGTGATCGGCAGCTCATTGTGGCACTTGGGACACAGCCTGCGTTTGGTAACGACTCCGTACCGATCCGTCACACCCACGAGAACGTTTTCTACATACAGATGGCTTTCTTCCGGAATGCTCTGTGGGTCAACAATGGCCTCCAGCTCCTCAATCGCATCCAGCCCAAACTTGTCCCGGTATCGGTTCAGATTCTCGTCTTCCTGCAGTGCGTAATCCTCATCGTCCTCGCGGTGATGGGCGGCACGAAACACGACTTGGTCAGGCGAATATTTGGCAAAGCAGTACGGGCACACAATATCGTAAAAAGGAAGACGCTCCACTGGCGGCTGTTTCTTCTCAAACATGCTTTTCAAAAAGGTCAGCATGTCGCTCCCCTCCTATTCGGGAATCAGTTCGTACAATTCCCCGTATTTTTTTCCGTCCGTAAAGAAGAGGCGGATCTCATCTTTTTTCCTGACCTCAATTTCCGGCAACAGATTGACGCCTGGCTGCATATCCCGAATAAAGGCGTACTGGGTACCGTCATCCTTGTTCGCAGGGATCGCGCCTTCTTTTTTGACATAGCACAAAGCTTCCTTTGGGATCGGAATCTCTGAAAATATGCGAATCTGCAAGGACTGGTAGGAACTGAACCAGTTTCGACCCCGCTTGAACGAATAATAGATCTTTGCCTTCCCGGTACGGACGTGAACGATGTGCGCTTCTCCCCTTGGCAGGAGCATGACAGGCTTGCCGTTTTCCAATCGACAAGGGAAAATGCGGTACGTGTATCTCCCAATGCCTTCATTTTTCTCCCGCAGACCTTTATGGGCCTTGTATTCCTCGCGGGTATACAGTTTGAGCTGTCCCCCGCCAAGCTGATTTACGTCGAATGGTTCATCATAGCCTGAGCGGTGGACATACACGCAAGGGACATCCTCTGCCCAATGCCAATTGATCACGTACTCATCGCCTTGCAGCTGACAGACGACATCCTTGATGAAGAGCGCTGTTGTGTCTTCCCACTTGATCATCTTTCATCATGCTCCTACTCTACAGATCAAAGCGCTTGCTGGTGCGACTGCCGGACTCCAGCATCCGCTGCGGTGAACGTTTTCCCTGTCCCAAACGGCTTTTGAATGACGTCTGGCCGCCGTCCGCTGAAGCGGGGACAAACGCGGTGAACAAGGTCATCACAACTGCCATCAGCGCCAAGGCGACCAACCTGATCGTCGTATCGAGCCACTCAGACGATGTGAGGGCTGACTCCAGCAGAAGACCTGCGGGAAGTCCTGCTGCCGCTCCGCCGATGGTGAAGCTTTTGGCCAGGTGACGGTTGTCAAAAATCAGCCCCAGCGCCAATCCGAGCAAGCCTCCGATGATCAGTATGCCGAGGACTCGAATGATGGCAAAAAACGTGCTGTCTGCTATCGCGCCAGTCCGTTCCGTCACCAGGTTCCGGTCTTGGCGGCTCAATTCGTAGATTTGTCCAAAGATGCCTGACAGCTCTTCGGCGTGATCCACGTTAAAATAGGTGCCTCCCGTCTCCTCGGAAATCCGCTTCATCAGGTAGGTTCCGTCGGCATCGATCTGGCTCATGCCTACGGTGTGAATGTGCATGTTTGCTTGCTTGTACGGTGCCAAGGCAGTTTGCAAATCTACATTGCTGTACCCATCCGACATGAGCACTACGGTGCTGTTCGGACCCAGCTGCTGCGAAGCCTGCAGCTGTTCGAGCGCCATTCGCAGCGCTTTATCGATTTGCGTTCCACCGCTTGGACCCGGGTGGTTCTGCAGCTTTGCGATAACGGTGTCCTTGACGCTTTGATCGCTCAACTGAACGAGCGGCTGCAGGACTTCGGTTTGATCATTAAACGTTATGACTGCAATTTGCATATCGCTGTCCATCTTGCGAACCACATCAGATGCCGCTTGGAACAATTGATTGCTCGGATCCGATACCTTCATACTGTCAGAGGTATCCAGCAGCATCACGATGTTATCGGTGCCGCTCGAACGCTGATACGAAAAGCCGTAGAGAAGCTGCAGAAGCATCGCCGCCACACCCACCATCACCAGCGTGCTCGGCACCAGCATCTTCCACGATGCCCCCACGTACCGCTGCTTCCAGCCGTGTCCGTTCAGACGGGGGGATATCATTTCCGCGACCAGACACATCAGGCCCACAAACAGGGCGTACTGCCCAAAATACAAACCCATCAGCAGCCATTGCGGCAGCTCTGTGGAAAGGCGGGAAAGGATCACTTCTCCGACCACAAAACCAATTACGCCGCCAATCAGGCTGCATACCATCATGAGCAGACTGAGCTTTCTTTGACTCATGACAATTCCTCCTTTCCTTGGCGGTGAAAGACATATCCGCTTTCCACGTAGGAAGAATGGTACTTCTTGTTGTTCCGGTAATACATCAAGTCTTCCAGGCCAAATCCACCCATCAGATTCATTTTTTCAATGCCGCTCTTCCTAGCTTCATGAATGCAGCCCTGCTTATAGGTGCGCGTGCCTTCTGCTTCACGAAGCACATACTGGACGAAATCGTTGTTGAGATCAGCAAACCAGTATTTTTCTTCGTATCGGTGCTTTTGCAGAAAATGAAAGACCTCCGCATGCACCGCTGCCCGTTCTTCGAGGACAAGGGAAAGATCCTGGAACAGGTCTTCTTTGGTCAGCACCGTCCTGTTGTCGTAAGCCGCCCCGACATTGGCCCTCGCCAGCAGCTCTGCCTCAAAGGAAAGGGAGAAAGGCGATCGAGTCAATATCTCGGTGCGGCAAAAGGCGCAGAGGCGTTCGAGCAACCCGGAAATGCCGTGCTGAAACAGGAGCGAGCCATCGCCGATGTAACGGCCGTCCAGATAAAAGCCGCTGCCGCGTTGCGCTTCCTGCGAACGGATCGTCTCTGTGACGACGGATTCATAGTACTCGTCCATGTTTTTACCCAAGTAGTCGGCTGCCTCCTTGACGCTCTTTTGCGCGATGGCCCTCAGCTCTTTTTGCAGCCCTTCCAGCTGTTCCACTTGTTCCCCAATGCGCTTATGAAGCTGCTTCGCCTGCTGCTCATAATCCAGCAGCAGCTGCAGCGTCAGCTCCCACTCCAGAATCTCTGCCTTTTTGTTGTACACCTTGGCGAACAAATGACGGACAAAGGTCCTGACACGCTCTTTGTCTCTCGTAAAAAATCCGCCTACCCGCAGTTCTTGCTGTTCGACCCGTTCGTAATAAATGTCATCCAGCTCCGCTTTTGCCTGCTCCAGCTGCCTTTGCGTCTCTTTGATCCCCGTGCGCAGCTCATCCAGAAGATTGGCGCCGCTGGACACCTCCGAGGTAAGCTGGAAAGCCGCATACAGCCCGTACCGCTCATCTTCAATGATCTCCCGCTGGATCACGTCAGCTAACGCTGTTTTTCCAACAAGGCTGTCCATTTGCCTTCTCGCGGGATGAACGAAATGGCTCTCGAAAAAGGACTGGCTGTTTCCATCGAATAGCGCAAGCTCGGCTTCTCGGAGATTCATGCTGCCGAGCTCACCGTAGCTGACACCGGATGTCATAAGTCCGTTCATTTCCATCAAAATATCTTCGTCCGGAAGCACCGTGCTTACCATCCGCTGCAAATCGTGAGCCGTCAGACCCAGCTTTTCCCGCGCTTTCGTTTTCGGAAGACTGTCTCCTTCCTGCAGCCGCCCCCAGTAACGATCAAATACGGCAGCGAGCGTCGTCAGCGCTATCGCACGGGTAGGACGCTTTACCCTGGATAGTCCGGCAGTGGCAAAGCTGGCTCGCCCGTCATCTACCGTGATGCTGCGAATAAACTGCAGCTTGTTGTAGCCTTCGCTGCTCTCGCTAAATGCCGTCTCCGCTTCTTTGTTGTTCAGCAGGACCAAATTGCTGATCAGCTCGTCATTTTCAGCCAGTCCGCCATCCAAAAACAGACCCTGCTCAGTCTTGTCACTGAGCAGGTAGGCGATGGAAAACAGTGAAGCTTGCGTATGCAGAACAGGCAGCTTGATTCCGTCCCCTGTCACCATCAGATTGGCTTGGTAGCGATAGTCACTGCGCTGGAATTGAGCGACCTCTTCCAAAAACTGAACCCCGAGTGCCGAGGAAAAGCCAAAACTGTCGCCGCCGCTTTTCTCCTGCAAAAGCACATAGAGATCCGTCGAGACGTTTTTGAACATCTCCTGCAAATAGCTTTTGAGCAGCAGGGTCAAATCTGGCAGCAGGATGTTGGCCGGATCGTCAGAGCGAGTCACCACTGCGACATTCACTTGTTGAAAGGAAGCAAAATGCTTGCCCATTTCGGCGATCCGGATGCTGACCTGCTTCATGAGCTTGTTGATGTCCATGATGAGCGATTCATCCTGCATGAACCGCTCGTGCATGTCCCTGCGCATCGTCCGGTTTTCCGAATCCGGCTTTGGCAGCTTGCAGCCAAAAACCTGCGGGTGCTCCCACGTCTCTTCGTGGTGCGCATGGACGTAGAGAACTCCCTGACTGTTGTGCCACTTCTGGTCATTGATCCGGCAGACAGACTGCAGAGCTTCCATACTTTTGTCCCCGATAAAGAGAAACAGCACGGGATTTTGAATACTTCGCTGTCCGTGTCCGCGATCCAGTTGTCCTTCCAAATCCGCTGTGTACCCAGCTGCGAATTGCTCCATCAAATCCTTCATGCTTCCTCCCGCCAATCGGTGATTCTCTTTTATTGCAGCGTCTTGCGCATATCGTTTACTTTCGCCCACACTTTTTTGTAAAAACGGTACAGCTCCTCGCCATTGACGAAATCGTCGCGATCGTATTCCAGATCGTTTTTGGTTCCCTGGAATGCAGCAGCGATCTCATCGAGGCTCTGAACCAGCTTGGTCGTATCCTCTGCCAGGGTCATGGCATCGCTCCGTTTGGTTGCCTTGCGATTCAGTATCGCCATCTTTTTGGCGTCGAGAGTGCGGAATTGCTCAAAGAGGGCATATTCCACATGCCTGTTTACCTTCATCAGATTCACAAACGGGTCCCACGCCTCTTCCTCTTCATCCTTGTCGTAGACGTAGAGAGCGCCTTTTTTGCAAAGCGTTCCGGTGTACAGCGCCTCGATGAAGCGTGTCACGAGCTCTTCTTCCCCTTGAATCGCACTGACCATTTGCTCCAGTTCGGATATCTTTTGCTCGATTTCTTCGTACTTGCGCACTTCCTCTTGCATCAGACGGATCAGCTCAGGATAGCGAATGAGATTTTCCTTGGCCATGTCTTCGTTGGTGCTGCCGAAAATATCGCGAGTGAATTCACCCTCCAGCCCATCCTTCATGAAGCCTTTCAGTTCAGCCAGGAGGCGCTTGATCTCTCCCGGGCTGAGCTTCCCGCTGTCTTTAGGAAGCTGGTTCTCCTCCAGGTACGATGTCAGGCTAAAGGGCTTGGTAATGATGCATTCGTAACGGCTGCTGGTCTTGCTGTCGCTGCCTTTTTCGCGGATGCTCCCATAAGCCAGTGCGCGATCGAATAGGCGACGGATCCCTGCATTGTAGGCCTTGATCCGATTGTTTTCATACGTATCTCCCCACGATTTCTCAGGGATTGGCGACGGCAGGTACGCCCAGTTGTTCTTTTCTGTCTGCACGAGATGTCGACCGATCCCTTCACGCTCCAGAATCGTACGCTCGTAGCTTTCCTCGTACACCTTCAGCGGCGTGTAGACAAACAGCGGAATGCCGTTCTTGGTATTCAGCCAGAAAATGCGGTTTTTGACTTCGCTTTCTTTGACCGTGAAGCGGGAACCGCTGATCGCCGTATCCTGATAGTTTTTAATCCCCTTTAGGATCGCCGGCGCCTTCAATGGCACCGAGACGAAGCCCCAAGATGGGAAGTGCATGTTGCCGAGATGGTTGCTCAGATGGAAGACGGGGATCGCCTCGTCATCCAGCTTGCTCGCAATCTTGCGCTCCACGATTCGGTCCAGCGTCTCGTCCTGGCCGTACTTGATCACCAGGAAATCTTCCATAGACTTGGTGATCAGCTCACCGAATTTCTCCGATAGGAAGTCTGAGATTGAGCTGACGATATCCAGCTCCTGTTCTTTGACCCATTGGTCGGATCGCTCTAGAAGCTCACTTGTGAAATCGCGGATCAAGTCGTCGGCATCCTTTTGCTCCAGGATGTTTCCAATGACCTTGGCGATGTCCGGCACGTTTACGATGTTCCAGTAGTACGTTTTGTTGCCGGTGCGATCGCTCTCTTCCCCACCGTTGATCAGGATGTCGCCGTTCTTTTCAAAGATTTGATTGAGCGTATTCAGCACCTCTGTAAAGACGCTGTAGATCCGGTTGTTCTCCGCATTCAGGAGACGATGCAGCTCTTCGTAGAACTCGATCATCTGCTCCAGCTTTTCTTGATCAGCCAAGAGCTGGTACTCGTTTATCTTCGCTTCAATGTAGATGTTCTTCTTTTTCTCCTTGGAGATAAAAGCGCTGCGGGCATCGCCCAGCTTTTCATGGGCGGTCTCGCGCGCTCCCTCGATCTCGCGCGGGAAGCTCTCCAGATTCGCCTTCAGGCTTTCTACGTAAGACAGGATCATCTTCATCAGGCAGAAGCCTTTGTCCGATTGGATCAGACGGGATGCGTAGAAAGGACCTTGCTGCGGGTGCAGGAATACGCGCTTGATCATGTCGCCAAAGACTGCGATCAGCTCTCCCGGCAGCTGCTTCTTGGCCTTGATGTACTGCTCTCTCGCTTTTGCCAGATAGCCTTGCTCCAGCTCGTGATCGACGCTCACGACCTGCTGGCTGATGACGTTGCTGTAGTTCATTCGCTCGCTGTTTTCATAGCCTGGCAACGGCTCCGGCACGCGCTCCTCGAACTTGCGGGAGATCGAGTCGATATCGATGCCGAGCTTGCGGGCGAATTTCTCCGCGTCCTCCTGCGTAGGCGCTACGGTGAACATCTTCTCCATCTTTTTAAACAGGCGATAAGCCAGATAGGTGGTCATTTCCTCGATCGGCAGTACCGCAGACGAAGCACCGATCACGTTGTACTGGTAGTTGGCCGCGTACGCTTTCGGCATCTGGTTGATATTGGTGCGGATGTTGCTGATATAGTCATGAATCGCAAACTCCTCGCCGGAACGCTTTTCTTCGCTGGCCATGAAGTTCGTGATGTTCTCCGCCGTCACGTTCATGCAGTAGTCGTAGGCGTTTTCCAGCGCTTTGCCTTCCAAATTGGTCGCGGAGATCAAATGGCACAGGTTGAACGGCGGCATAGGCGATTGTACGTTTAGCACGCTGCCGTACTGCTGGCGGAAGCGCTCGCCTCTCTCGTCAGCGTTCATCCAGTAATCCAGCTCTTTCAGTGCCGCGTAGCCGTTTTTCATGATGTAGTCCCGCGTATGCGAGCTGAGGCTCTTGTTGGACAAATTCACGTCAGGCGTGAACAGATAGCCCAGCGTATTGACCTTGTCCACCCCGGCGCTGCCGAAGTCGCGCTCCAGAATCCCGCGCACGATATAGGCGATGTCGAGGAAGCAGCCGCTGCCCGTACCACCGGAAATCCCGCTCAACAGGAAAACCGTCAGCTTCTTGCTGGTACCTTCGCACAGCATTTTGACTTTTTTCTCGATGGTCTGCACGACCTGCGTGATTTTCGTAAACAGGAGCAAGCGCCCTGCCTGTCTCACACCGGATGCGCCACTGATTCCGTCCGTGATCGTCAGCTCTGGAGACAGCCATTCGGTAATATACGGCTCCAGGATGCTGCGGTTTTGCAGCACGCCCCCGATCTCTGGATTGGACAGCAGGACGAACTCGGTTACCGGGTCGAGCCCGATGCCTTTGTACTTCTTGTTGCGGTCATGCTCGTTGGTCTCGAATGCGATGAACTCGATGTTGTCCGGCTTTTCCTTGCGCTTCTTGGAAAGATGGTCGACCGGCAGCTTGAAGCGTCGGTTCACTTGATATTTCAGGCGCAAAAGCGCGTCGATGCCTGTCCCACCCAAGCCGATGACGAGCATCGGATTGTCGATGGTGTCTACCCGAATCTTGTCGCTGACGATTCCTCCGCCAAGCGATACATCCAACTGCTGAATATGTTCTCTCACTACTGCTTTCATATGGGATCCACTCCTAGACGATGTAGTCTACAAAAACGGACTTATTGACGCTGCTCAGCGAAATCTTGATGCGATCGTTTTTCTTCAGTTCCTTGCCTTGGCTCATATCGAGGACGCGGCCTGCCTTTTCAATTCGGCAGCTCGAACGGTTCTCGACGATCAGCGTATCGTTTTTACCTGGCAGGAAGATGACTTTATCGGTCTCCTGAAACTCAGGTGCGAGCTGCAGCAATTGATGCAGCCTCACTTTTCCTTTAAAGGAATTGAGCTTTTTATACTGCGGATTGGATTTGTCACCTGTATCCTCATCCACAATCTCGATCGCCACCTGTCCCGCAAAACCTTTGTTTGCCTTTCTCCAGATCGAGAGTACGTACAGGACCACAGCAGCGACGATCAGCAGAATCACCGCGCCCCCGGCAACCATCAGCCACGGAAACGGCTTTTCACTGGCATCTGCCCCGGCAGTTGGCTGCTGCCCCGCAGTCGTGCCAGCCCCCGCCGCCGAAGAGGCATCGACGATGAGGGGCTGCGTCTCCCGATAAAAGCTGGCATCCTCTGCTTTGATTCTCAATTCGTACGAATGGTCAGCTGGAATCTGGAAGCTTCCCTCAAACCTGCTGCCTGTATTGGTCAAAGGCACTTCGCTTGTTTTTTGGTCGGTCTTGTCGCTTACGATCAGAGTCCCTTTCATCTGCTTGTACAGCTCCGGACTGTTTACATTCTGTCCGTTGCTCACCAGGGACGCCTTGACCGGAACGACATCACCTGCTTTGAAGGTCTGGGCCTTGACCGGCTCCATCAATAGCTGCAGGTCGTAGTTGTAGATCATGTTGATGTCGATCTTTTCCTTGGGCACCCCTTTTACTTGGAGTGACCAATTCCCCTGCTGCGGCCCCACCAGCTTGAGCATCGTGTAGGCACTGGAACGGGAGAGCCGGACTTTATCGGACGGGATTGCCGCTTCCTTGCCCGCCGGATCGAACAGCTTCACCTCTACCGACTTTTGCGACATGATCGAGATGTTGGCTTCCAGCACGTTCGCATTCGGAATGTTGATCGGCACTTCCTGAATCTGTCCATTGGAAGTGAAGCTTTTGATCGGCACGACCTTCAGCTTGAGATGATTGGCAAAGATCTCGCTCAAAATCGCAGGCAGCTTGTCTGCCGTACTCGTCTCGAAAAATTTCCCCCTCGTCTCTGAGGCAATCTGCTGGAGAGTCGTACGGTTCAGCTGTCCGTCCGCATTGAGGCCAATTGTGTAAATCGGATACCCTTTGCTTTTGGCCGTTTTTACCGCCTCCTGCAGGCGTTTGTCGGACTGGGCCTGAGAGGCGCCCGCTGCTTCGTTCAAAAAGTTGTTTCCGTCAGCCAAGAGCACGATGATCGGCGCGTTGGCTGGATCATGACCTGCATCGAGAATCTTGACCGCTTCGGTGACCCCTACGGAAATATCCGTGTAAGCCCCCTTTTGCAGGCTGTCAATGAACGATTTGATATCGTTCTTGTCCTGGTCCGAATTCACCTCGATCAGCGCTTTCTCGCGTTCAATCTTATCGGTGTAGGAAATGATTCCTATTTTGTTTTTCTGGGTCGATGTCATGTCTACGAACATTTTCATCGCTTCGTTGCTTACCTTGTTTTTATCGCTCTGGGTCATGGAGTTGCTGACGTCCACGACCAGCACGGCATCCATGCTGCTTCCACTGGTTTGTGCAAAACTCATAGGTGTACCTGTCAGGACAAAAACCAGCAGCAGTGCTGTACAAACCACGTATCGACACAACACGCTGAAACGTATCATTCTTTAGAACCTCCGCTACGCACAGTATTTGCGAACTATTGCAAAGAAAGTAAGTCTATGACACTATTACCACAAGATTCAGGGGGCCAAATAGCATAGATGATTGCCTCTATCACGTAATACGATACAACTTCTTTCTTTGTTACAGATTTCGACACTATCAATTCATGGGAGAAAAATATGGTAACCTACTTCCTGCTCGCTGCAGCTTTTGTACTGCTCGCTGTCCGTTTCACCAAGCTGCTTCAGTTGAAGCGGCGAAACCTCTCCGAAAGGGACATCGATCAACATCTTCATGCCTTGCTGAATGAAAAGAGGGACCGACCATGAGGAAGAAAATCGGGGTGCTGTTTCGAAAGACGCGAAAAACAGCCCATACCTTTGAACGCCTGCAGGCTTGCAAGCACTGCCATACGTATCACGTGCTATGGGACACGCACTGTGAGGAGTGCGGCCGGGAATACGAGCCCATCCGCAAGCGATCGGCTGCGGTCACACGCCGCTACGTGCAGACCCGCTTTTTGCTGCTCGCGCTTTTCATTTGTCTGGCTGCTCTTAGCGCGAAAACTCTCGCACAGCTGCTGATTGCCGGAGCGGTTGGCCTGCTCTTGTTGACTCTCTTTTTCCTGATGCAGAAAAAATATGGCTCCTATGAAAGAGACGCTCAGTTCCTCTCTTTTCTTACCCAGGAACAAGCTGCCATCAAAACCGCCCTCGTGCATCATCTCGAGGACGTGGGAGCGGATGTGAAAGCCCAGCGAATCAAGGATGCTTACGAAAAGACGCGTGAAATCGGGCATTTCATTTCATCGGACACGGTCAAAATACGCAAAATCATGTTCCTCAATCACTTTATCCTGCGCAAGGACATGGAGCTGGAGCTGGAGTCGCTCATCCCGAGCACGTACGACAAAGATTTCGTCGCGTATTTGCGCGAGGTGGTCAAGGTACAGCCATCCCTCGTCAAAAAATCGGTGCTCGATTACGTCAGACGCTACAAGTCCTATATCCTTTTGCAGGAAAACGGGGAGCAGCTGATGGGACAGATCGCAGGCGCAGCCCTGCGCATGAAGCCCTACATTACGCAGTACCAGGATCTGATCATCGAATTTATCGACTACATTCCGCGGGAACGGCTGCTGCGGCTGGCCAGACTGGCTCACGCTCATCGCCATGAAGGATGGGAGCTCTTGTATGCAGCGACGAAAAAACGAATCGATACGCAATACGCCTTTGACCCCGATTTTGCGGGCATTTTGTAAAGGAGTGAGCCACACGTGATCACTTCCGATCAAAAATCGATTTGGGTCCGCAATTTGATGCTCACGGCCGTTGTCGTCGCCCTGATCTTCGTGGCGCTGAAAATCGATGGGAGCCTCAAGAAGATCAAGCTGTATGATCAGGCCCTCGCCTACTACAAAGCGGACAACCTGCTTGCTGCGGAGCAAACCTTCTCCCAGGCTGATGAGTACTCGTCGATCGAATATGGTGAAAAAGAGTGGACTGCCTTTATGTCCGGCCTGACCTCCATCCGACTCCAGCTCGAGGGGTTCAAGCAAGCTGCCCAGGCTGCCATCGGAGATAAAAAGGAAGAAGAGGTCCTCGAAACCTATCGCCGCTATCAATCCTTCAAGCAGGAAACTTTGAAGCAGCAGGATAAACAGGCAGCCTCCTTTTTTCAGTCGGTGTCGGCCAAGCTCGGTCTGGAAAAGGGCTGGAGCGATTATTATCTGCAAGCCCTGAATCAAGCAAAAGCGCACATGCGAAAGGCAGATCCCGGCACGGAGAACGAGTCCTTTGTTCATACACTGGTCCTCATCCCGGATGAATTTTTCGGTGGAAAGGCACAAAAGGAAGAGGAATTGAATGCACTCTTTCAGCGCTATGAAACGGCAAAGCTGCAGAAGTTGGGCACGTCACTCTCCTTTGAAGATGTCATCACACGCACGGCCAACAGCATCAAGCAGTACAGGCAAGAGGGAATCACGGCTGAATGGCTGCAAAAACAGCTGGAGCGATACGCCCTCAGTGAAATCAACCAAGCCATCAAGGAAAAGGACCTGTCTGGTTTTGTGACCATGGCAAAAGCTTATCAGCAGATTAAAGATGTGCTCCCTGACGGCTCAGACGTTTTGGCGACAATCGAGGGCTATCTGGAAAATCGGGTCAAGCAGGCGGAGCAGTACGCCAAGGCCCATCAATTTACGAAAGCAATGGACTTGTACCAGATGCTCAGCGGACTGCTGGACACGTCCTCCCTGATCAAAGGGGTGGAAGAGCGCTGGACGGAATACGATCCTACCCGTCTGCTGCAAATGAAATACCCGGACAAAACCTTCGATTCTTTTGTAACAGGCCGTGATCATTGGGGTGCCAAGCAATACGCGATCGGTGTGGACGAAGCGGAGCATCACCTCTACCTCGCAGCAAAGCTTTCGGATGACGACAATCCGGTGTACATGGATCAAGCCCTGGACGTCGACGCAGACTTTACCCTCACGCTATCCAAGCTGCGGGATGGCAACGAAAATCCCATTCTTCTCGTGCAGACGGCTGGGAAGGAACGACCCTATTCGTATGTGGGGATCATGCCCGATTTATCACGGAATGCATTTCTAACCCGCTTCTCTATCGAGGCGGACGAATTGTCGGCAGAAGATGCTGAGCAGGTCATTGTAAAGAATGCGGCGGGCAAAGGGGAGAATGAGATTGCCTCTTTCCAGCTGGGGGAAAAAGGACTGGCGTACCGCGAGAAGCTGGCAGATCTTCAGCCCGACTCGGAAGAAGCAGTGGAACCTGATACGACCGGCTCCCAAAGCGAGGGGCAAAGCGGCGGCTCTGATGCAGACGCACACGGCAACTCCATCGCAGACGTATACGCTGGCCCCGGAAATGACTATGAAATCATCGGGCGTGTCTCCTTGGACAGCTCCATCCAGATCGTCACGAATTTGAACGGCTGGTATCAGATCCAGTTTGACGGGAAGGAAGGCTGGATTCTGGCTCCGACCCCATAAGAAAAAGCTTCTACAGGAGAAAAGGCTGCGTCCCTTTGCACTCCTGCGGAAGCTTTTTTTCTTTCAGTAAGAAGCCACAAGCTTCAGCGGGAGCAAGAGGGTCATGACTTCCTACTGAAGCTTGTATTTTAAAATCGATTCGCTCTTCGTCAATATATCGAGGTGATTGGCCTCCACCACGTATTTCTCCCCATTCAAAGCAAAAACACTATCCATCATCACATTGCCGTCCCCCATCTTGCTGTTGATCGATCCCACCACTCTACCGTCGACCCATTTCACCGGTGACAGAGACGGGACTGTCTTCAGGTATTGAATGGTGCTTTGCCCGATGCCCGCTACAAGCGTGACGGGTATCCCCCGCGCGGGAATCACATCCATCTGGCTGTTCAACTCATCCAGCACCCGGTTTTTTACGAGCATGTAGTCGTAGGGAACAAACATCTCCATTCCGTCTCTTTCTTCCAGCAAATAGTCTCCATACGCCCTTGCCGGTGCCAGATCAAGCAGACTGGGGAAATTCCGATGGAGTGCCTCGATCTTGTTGCGAGGAAGACCGCGCTCCAAATACGCCAAATAGACTGCCATATACAGCTCGACGAGGTTCTTTCTAGGCGCAACCGATGCTGGCAGCTTGCCCCCTGCCCAATAGCAATAGCTGACTGGCGAGCCCGCATTCGGCGTAGCCAGGATGATCAGCTGCGCTACATCTCCCAGGTACGTATCGCTTTGCACATAGGATCTCGCGACGAGCCCCCCCATGCTGTGGCAAACGACATTCACCATGCCATAACCCGTGACCTGCTTCGCCCAAGCGATCGTCTGCACGAGATATTCCGCCGTAAACGCAATGGGCTGCCTCCAGTCGTAAAAAGCGATGAACAGCTCTTTCCCCAACCGGTACCCCATGTTTCCCAGCATGCTAATCACGGGCTCGTACGCTGTTTTCGCCAGACCAAAGTTCCAATCCCCTGTCCCCGATACGATCTGATCACTCATGGAACCAAACAACCCAGGGACGAAAACAATCGGCATCTTTTGCATGTTCGATTCCTTTCTTTAAATCTGCTGCAGGAAAAAAACCTCTATGTCTTTGCCTATTCGAAATTGGCTTGGCTGGTTCCGTTTCTCTTTTTTTACTCCTCGGAAATCTATGAAATTGATACAATTGTCCCCTCTTTCTATCGAAACAAAGCGCTATAATAAACGTCTAAACCTTATGTAAAGTTCCCCTTTTGTACGCAAAACAATACTTGTCGGAGGATTGGCAAAATGAAGTTGCGCAAGTGGTTTACGCTTTTGCTCATGTTCGTCCTGTGCATGCCCGCGATGGGCCTATCCGTGCAGGCACAATCAACACCCGAGATCAGCATTTACTTAGACGGACAGCAGGTCAAAAGTGACGTCGCCCCCTACATACTTCCCAAGATAAACGTCACAATGGTGCCCCTGCGGGTAATCAGCGAGAGTCTGGGCGCCGAGGTTTACTGGGATCAAAGCAAGCAAACAGCGACGATCCTGAAACAAGACACCGTATTGTCCATGACAGTGAATCAAACCTACGCATTGGTCAACGATAGCACCGTGCAGCTGGATGCGTCGGCGCAAAACAAACAGGGGCGGGTCATGGTTCCTCTCCGCTTTGTTTCTGAACAGCTTGGCCTAAAAGTGAGTTGGGAGCAAGCCACACGGACGATTACACTGCGGACAGACGCCATCGACATCGACACGCCATCTGATGGGGAGATCGATATCCCCGTAACAGAACCCGATCCAACCCCGGTTCCGACTACGCCTGTCGACACCGGCAGCTCCCTGCGCGGTGTATGGATCTCCACGGTATTCAATCTCGACTGGCCATCCACCGGCTCTTATGGCAATCAAGCCAAGCAGAAGCAGGAGTACGTCCAGCTGCTGGATGAGCTGCAGGGCATGGGCATGAACACTGTTTTTGTGCAGGTGCGTCCTTCTGCCGATGCGCTGTATCCGTCCTCGCTCGTACCGTGGTCCAAAGTGTTGACGGGTACCCAAGGCAAAAATCCGGGATACGATCCGCTCGCGTTCATGATTGAGGAAACACACAGACGCGGCATGGAGTTCCACGCTTGGTTCAATCCATTCCGTGCAAATACAGACGCCAAGACCGATCAGCTGGCAGCCAATCATGTCGTAAAGCAGCACCCTGACTGGATTGTCAATTCCAGCAGCAAGCTGTACATCAATCCGGGAATCCCACAAGCACGCCAGCAGATCATAAAAGAAATTATGGAAGTCGTGCAGAAGTACGACATCGACGGGGTCCATCTGGATGACTATTTCTATCCGTCCAACGGCACCTTTAATGACGATGCCACCTACAAGACGTACAACAGCAAAAAAATCGCGAGCAAAGCGGACTGGCGACGTGATAATATCAATCAGTTCGTGCAGCAGCTGAACAGCTCCATCAAAAGCGTGAAGCCAGGCGTGCAGTTCGGGATCAGTCCGTTCGGCGTATGGCGCAATAAAGCCGTCGATCCAACCGGCTCCGACACGAAAGCTGGCGTCACGGCGTACGACAACATGTATGCAGATGTGCGCACCTGGATCAAGCAGGGCTGGATGGACTATGTCACTCCGCAGATCTATTGGAGCCTTTCCTTCGCGCCCGCCCAGTACGACAAGCTCGTCACCTGGTGGTCTGATGAAGTTCGCGGGACCAATGTGAAGCTCTATATCGGGCACTCTCCATACAAGCTCGGGACGACAGAGGCTGGCTGGCAAAACGCGCAGGAAATCATCAACCAGCTCGACTACAATACGCTTCATCCTGAAGTGCAGGGCAGTGTATTCTTCAGCGCCAAAGACTTGCGCAAAAACCCGCTCGGCCTCATTCAGGCCATCAGCAGCTACTACAATCGCTAAGCTCACATCCAATGGATAAAAAAAGAGCCCCCGTTTTTTCCGGAAGCATTCCTGCTTACTCGGTTGCGGGGGCTCTCGTTATTCATAGGGGTACTGCGGCTTCTCCTGATAGTGGAAGTTCGGGGATTTCATCCGGTTCTCATAGGAGCTGTGGAAAATGTGTGTGGCGGCCGGAGAAATGGGTGGAATCAGCCACGTCCAATCGCCTGTGACGGCGCGGTCCTTTTTCTTTTCTTTCTCCTCAAACCGCTGAAATTGTTGACTCGCCGTATGGTGATCGACGATGGACACCCCTTTTTCCTTAAAGGAATGGAGTACGGCAACATTCAACTCCACCAGCGCCTTGTCCTTCCAGAGCGTCGATTCTCTGCTGGTATCCAGGCTCATGAGCTGAGCCACTCTCGGAAGCAAGTTGTAGCGCTGCTGGTCAGCGAAGTTCCTCGCGCCAATTTCCGTCCCCATGTACCATCCGTTAAACGGAGCGGCCAAGTAATCGATCCCCCCGATTTCCATGCGCATGTCAGAAACGATGGGGACCCCGTACCATTTCAGATGCAGATCGGCAAACGCAGGGAGATCCGGGTGCACGATCGGGACCTCAATCACCAGCTCGCGCGGAATCTCAAAAAATCGGGGCCTTCGATCGCCCACCTGAACGACCAGTGGGAGAATGTCAAAATGGGTTCCTTCACCCTTCCAGCCCAGACTTTCGCATAGCTTCGTCAATTCGAATGACGCCGGATCTCCCAGCACACCGTGCTCGGTTTCGTATCCGGCATAACGGATCAGCTGGTGATTCCAGATGCGTGGCTGCGGATTCCCCTCTTGATGCTGAGCAAAGACCGTGATGGCCGGCCGAATCTTTCCTGCGTTCGAGGCGTATTCGATATGGCGAAGCAGCGCCTCTGCCATTTCTTCCTCTGTCTTTGCCCCGCGCGCATCAAAGACGTGCAGCGTTTCCCAGAAAAATCGACCGATGCAGCGATTGCTGTTGCGCCATGCCATTTTCGCCCCATGCCGCAGTTCTTCCGACGTATGCTCGTACGTACCTTGGTCTGCAATCGATTTTCGCACTTCCGTCAGACGCTGCTCGATTTCCTGCGGTGTTTTCTCCAGCTCGCCGTAGCACGTGCGGATGAAGCGCTCGGCGGCTTCCAACATATCATGACGTTCCATAGTGTCCTCTTTTCACACACAGTTGTTGTCCTTATTATAATTTTGGAATGCGTGTATTACCAACGTCCCGGCAGATACGTCACAGTTCTGTCAATAACGAGCCGACTCGATTAGGAAGCCTCCTCTTTTCTCAACCCTCGAACCGCGGGAACAAAGTAGGTCCCGATGCCAATCATGACAATCAGGATGCCGGAGATGGCAAACCACGTGGCCACTCCCAAAAGCTCAGCCATCATGCCTGCAATCAATACAAAAGCGACGTACCCGGAAGTCGGCAGAATTTCTTTGCGCCCTAGCTGCTCAAAAGAACCGAGCCAATCATCATTCCGACTCCGAAAGAAAACTCGACTACTCCCGCCACATACTGGGTCGCTTGGCTATCTCCGCAAAGGAGCTGATTCTTAAAAAAAGTGGCCCCGCATCGGGACCACTTTCGCTCATTTCTATGCTATTTCCACGGGATCAGCTTACGCTCCAGCCATTGCAGGACACGGTTGAACGTCAAGCCGAGCAG
The DNA here is from genome assembly GCF_016811915.1 of Brevibacillus choshinensis. Taxonomy (NCBI): domain Bacteria; kingdom Bacillati; phylum Bacillota; class Bacilli; order Caryophanales; family Paenibacillaceae; genus Brevibacillus; species Brevibacillus choshinensis. The sequence goes on from NZ_CP069127.1 coordinate 6,063,603, forward strand.
GGACAGAATCAGTACCCCTACCATGAGCTTGGTCGTAATCATGAGGTTCCCGTAGTGCAGCACCATTGCACCGATGCCTTCCTGCGCCGCTACCATCTCCGCAGACACGAGCAGCAGCAGGGACGTCCCCGCCGAAAGCTTCAAACCTGCGAAAATCATAGGCAGCGAGCCTGGCAGGATCACTTTGCGAATGACATTCAGGTGATTGGAGCCAAATGTCACGGCAGCCTTGATCAGCATCGGGTCGACGTTTTTCACGCCGGAAAAGGTGTTGATGACCACCGGGAAAAAGACGCCCAGGGCAATGATCGCGACCTTTGGCATTTCCCCGATCCCCATCCACAGGATGATCAGAGGCAGCAGGGCGATCTTTGGAATCGGATAAATGGAGTAGACGATCGGGGTCATGATCGCATCCGTCCAGCGGGAGAACCCGAGGATGAGGCCCGCGAGAACGCCCAAGGCCGCTCCGATGGCATACCCGACACCAATCCGGTACAGACTGGCCACCAGATCCTTGTACAGCTCACCGCTCGCGATCATATCCCAAGCCGCGGTCAAAATGGCTGTCGGTGCAGGCAAAAACAGCGGCGGCACAATCTCCATGCGGCAGACAATTTCCCAGAGCACGAGCAGACAGGCAATTCCCAACACCGCTGCGTAACTGGGGATTTTGGTTTCCAAAAAGGCTACACGGTTCGTAATGACTTGTCGTTGTTCAGACATCTTGTTACCCCTCCCTCGATGCTTCTTGGGCATCGTGGCGAATGAGCTGCCAGATCTCGTCGGCATACTTTTCAAATTGCGCTCGGTACTGCTCTTGATCACGGCCGATTTTCGGCAAATCAATCTGAATGATGCTCTTGATCTGGCCCGGATGTCTCGACAGGACAATGACCCGATCCGCCAAATACACGGCTTCCTGAATGTTATGCGTCACATAGAGTGTGCTGAGCTTCGTGCGATTCCAGATGGTCAAGAGCTCTTCCTGCATGATGGTGCGTGTCTGTGCATCCAACGCGGAAAAAGGCTCGTCCATCAGCAGCAGGTCAGGCTCGATCGCCAGCGCGCGTGCAATCCCTGCGCGCTGTCTCATCCCGCCGGACAGCTGCTTCGGATAGGCATTCTCAAAGCCGCTGAGGCCCACCATCTCGATGTAATGCTTCCCTTTTTCCTGCTGCTCCTGCTTGCTGGCTCCGCTCTCCTCCAGCCCGAAGATCACATTTTCATAAACGCTCCGCCAAGGGAACAGCGCGATTTCCTGAAATACGATCCCCAAGCTGGGTTTCTTGCCATTCGTTCCTTCGAAGTACACTGTTCCCCTCGTTGGGGACATCAGTCCACCCACGATGTTCAACAGGGTGGACTTGCCGCAGCCGCTTGGTCCTACCAGAACGACGAACTCTTCCTTTTCAATGGAAAAGTTGATGTTGGTAAGGGCAGTCACTTCTCTTTTCTTCGAGTCTACAAACGTTTTGTCGACGTTTTCAACAACGATTCTCATTGCGGTCACTTCCCTAATTTCTGCACAGCTTCATCAAGCAATTGAGTGTTCACGATCTCGGTCGTGTCGATCGCTTTGTCGATCAGTTTTTCTTTGGCATACCAATCTACCTGTGTCTTGATGTCAGACTCCAGCAGTTTTCCGTCACGGTCAATGTACGGCAGACCTTTTTTGATCATATCCGGCTCTTGATCGGTGTATTTCGCGATAATGCCGACGACTTCATCGTAGTTGGCACCTGGTACGATTTTTCCATCCTTTTGGGTCAATACAGCGTCGTAGTAGTAACGAGTCGCTTTGGCATACGCTTTGAGGAAGCGTTCAGCGGCATCCTTGTTTTCAGCCAGCTTTGGAGAGAAGAAAATGCCCGAAGTCTGGTAGTCCATCTCGTCGCCTACTTGCGCGATGACTTTTCCATAGCCCTCTTTCACGACGGTAGAGATGTTCGGCTCGTTCAGCAGGATCGCGTCCACCTGCTTGCTTTTCAGTGCTTCCATCAGGCCTTTGATGCTGTTCAGCGGGACCAGCTGTACGTCGCTCAGAGCCAGGCCGTGTTTTTCCAGCAGTCTGCCGGCCATGTAATGGTACGTGGAGCCAGTTTGGGTAATCCCGATCTTTTTGCCCTTTAGCTCTTCAATGCTTTTAAGGGGTGAATCGCTTGGGAACAACAAAGCGGAGGAGGAGTAACCCTTTTGCTCTCTTCCTTTATCTGCAACGATGAGCAGCTTTTGGCCGCCGGCAACCATGTTATACAAGCTAGCGGTAATCCCTGTCGCACCTACATCCACGCTGCCTGCCGCAGTCGCTACCGCGATCGGCTGAGCTGCTTCGAACCATTTGGCTTGAGCATCGATGTTTTCTTCTTTAAAAAAGCCCTTTTCAATCCCGATGAACAAAGGTGCCGAACTGGTCAGTTTCAACATCCCAATGTCTACTTTCACTGCTTCAGAAGCTTGTCCAGCCTGTGGACTCGCCGCCTGATCCCCTTCTGACTTGCCACAGCCCACGAGTGCCAGGGACAGTGCCAGTGCTGCGCTTAGCAAAATACTTGCTGACTTCTTCACGTTTCTTTCCCTCCAGGTAGTAATAGTTTTCCTATCTAATTTTAATTATATTTCGACAAAATAACACAAAAACCTCAATAGATCAATGTTTCCATCTCAATAAACGCTCATCGCCATCCTGTAAAAGTCTGGTCATGTACACGATTTGACCTGTGTGGTAGGAGTAATGAGAGGTTGTGTGATAAAGGATTTCCAGTATCGTTTTTTGATAGGACTCAATCCCGGCGCCAGGAGGATAGGCAATGGTGACCACCCTGTGGAAATCCTCGTCGGACAGCCTCTCGATGACCTGGCGGGATTGCTCCCGGACCTGGGATAGGCTTGCGTAAAGCTCCTCGTTCGTATGAGTTCCCTCCGCCAAAAACTCGGCCGAGCGCTCGCGGACAAAAGGCTTGCCCCCGATGGCGCTCACCACATTTTGATATTCATTTCCCGCCAGATGCAGGCATAAATTCCCGATGCTGTTCGTACTCTCTCTCCCTTTTTTCCAGGCCAGCTCCTGCGGCAGCCGATCCAGCGCCTTTTTGATCCGATCGAGCTCCGTGTCCAATAGAAGCAAGGTCTGCTTGTAAAACAGATGCAATGCCATCCCTCTTTTCTTGGGTAAGGTAACGTGGAAATTTCTATTCATATTACCATTCCTTCGAAGGAAAAAGGCATGCTGTCGATAGATTTCCCTCACTTTTATTTCATTGACATTGATAATTATTATCAATTATATTGTCCTTAAGAAAAGGAACCGTTGAGAAAGGAACTCTGCCATGCCACAAAGGGAACAGGTTCATCCGTTTTTGCGGGACACGCTCTTGGACATCAAACAATCCGGCAAGCGCTCCTATTCACCTGACAGTCCCTGTAGAGACGACATTTTACATAGCCATACCCTTTTGTACTGCACAAAAGGAAATGGAGAACTCATCATCGATGCCTCCTCCTCGAAAATGGGGCGCAAAACGCTGCTGCTCATTCCCCCTCAAATGAACATTGCCATCCACCCCTCGCCCCAGCAGGGGCTGGATTACTCGGCAATCGGGAACAAAATGGCCATGGATGAAGCAGAGAATTTCTTTAAATAAACGGTGGGAATCAAACAAAGCCTTGTACTGGGTACAAGGCTTTTTCTATTGCCATCAGGCAGCTGACGCGTTAGACACTCCTATCCATTTCAGCCCCGTATCCCTCCAGAAGGACCTTGAAGATCATATCGTTCCAATCCTCTTCTGGTACCGTACGGCTTTTTGGAATCTGAATCGCTTGGAACAGCAAGCTGGCGATCAAGCTGCTCGGGATATCTTGGCGAATCGATCCCGCTTCTTTGCAGGAATCGATGACTTCTGTCAAAACGCGTGTCAAGGTATGGTGCTGCTGACGCAAGGTCACCAAGTCCTTTTTTACACTTGGGGAAGACTCGCCGTTCACAAACGGTGCAAACAGCAGGATCTGGTGAAGATGTGCGTATTTCATAAATGAGTCAAAGATGCTTCTCAGCTTTTCCATCGGGGAGGATATGGCGTCCAGTCCTTCATATTCAGCCATGATTGTATCCATCAAATGCACCATGAGCGAGGCGATCAGCTCGTCCTTGTTGGAAAAGTATTCGTAGATGGTGCTGCGACTCACATTGAGCTGATCGGATACGAGCTTGAAGTGAAAGCCTGCATACCCTTTTTCGACCAGGATGTTGCCTGTCACGGTATACAGCTCATTGATGTTCATTTTTTGTTTTGCCATCATCAACGCCCTCTTTACCTGCTTATCAGATGCACCGACCTGACAAGTATCGATTATGAACAGTTTACACTAGAAAACTTGGCAGCGCCAAGTTTTTGGGTGAGCCGTTGCAGCGCGATTCCGCCAGGAGAAAAGCAAAGGAGATTGGAGAACTCCCCAATCCCCTCGCCTGCCTGTTTACTTTTTCCCTCCATTTGTTTCTTTTACCTGCACTTCAATCGGCGTGATTTCCATATCGACATGCAAGATGGAGGAGGCGTACTCGTCCGCATCGTAGTACCCTTTGGTTGCCTTCGTCTTGCTGAACACGACGCTGACTCCCGTTCCCTTGTCCTTTTTCTGCCCCATGGTAAAGGCGAGTCCCCGTGCCTGATCCGCCGTGTTATCCGCCAAATCATCCAATAGGGCGAGCTTAGCGGCATCCAGCCCGAAAATGTTCGTGTTCAGCTGGTTTCCTTCATAGTACTCTTTCCCTTTTGGAATCAACGTTTTCGATGACTCGATGGTAAACTTCTTTGTCACGTAATTATAAACGTCGCCCTTTTCCAGGTACGATACGTCCAGGTTTTGATAGACTCCCTTTTTGCTGAGAGTCGCTTTCGAAGCATCGATCAGAAACATTCCGCTCTCCCCGATCACCTCAATTTCCGGGCCGGTGACTACCATGGCAGAGTTCTCATCAATTCCAAAGCCGTAATCTACCTTTTCCTGCACCAGTGCGACGACTAGGCGACCGATGCGACCGCGCTTGCTGAAATGCTGGTCGACGATTCCTCCATCGAAGAACCCGAGCCCTTTTGTTACCCACAGTCCCGGATTTTGCTCTTCGTACGTCACGCCCAGCTGGAGCGTTTCGAGCGACGTGGCATTTTGAATCATGGTTTTGGACATGATCGCAGCCCCCGCGGAGGTGCCCGCTACCATACCGCCATTTTGGTACACTTCCCATACGGCATCCAACGCTTTGGTGTTGGACCCGTCGGGATTATAAAATGCTTTGGTAATGCGCGCCTGGTCTCCTCCTACGAAGAAGAAGGCCGTGCATTCGGAGATTTGGCTCACGACATCATCATTGTTCACTTTCTCTGCGTAGTTGCCTTCGGTGATCTCGATGATGCGCACCTGATCGGCAGGAACGCCATAGTCTTCGAAATCCTTTTTCATCCCTTTCGACGAGCTCATCGAGGCTGACGCCGTAGGAAAAATGCCAATGACTGCCTTCTTCTTTCCTCCTGCCAGTTCAATCATGCGGTTGTACAGCTCTGCATTATCGGATTCGTTGGCACCGCCGATGATCACCAAGCTACCTTTTGTCGTCTCCGTGTCTGCCTGAGCGTTGGCCTCCGACATCCCCAGTGTCACCGCTAGCAAAGCTGACAGCAGCATCGCCGCTACTTTCGAGAAGCCTTTGTTCCATACGAAGCTCATCATGGATCTTCCTCCCTTTTCCCTCTCTCATTTAGATGCAAACGGAGCTCGTAAACGCTTTCCCTTCTTTCAAAGCAAAAACGGGCTCCACACTTCCCACATGCTCTCCCTTTCTGTTCGTGACTGCAGGCACGTGAAAGTCACGTAGCGCAGCCGCTTCTGCAGGACTCAGCTCCTCTAGCTGCAGCAAAGCCTCCACGGCAGCAGGGTACGCAGACCGCCAGTTGCCATCCGCTACCTTTATGGCGATACCGATCCCTTTCTCCATGAGTCCTAGGCTGTACACCCCCTCTGCCCCACCCTTCGCGATCACTCTGCCCTTGGTGACTTTCATGACCTCCGTGCAGAATTCATTCGTTCCGCTCACCATCTCTGGATACTGCATCATGGCTTGGGTAATGCGCTGGATGGCTTTCTTGAGCGAAGGCGAATGGATGTCAACAGGATGCGCCAGTTTGGCAAATATTTGGGCCAGCTTCGTCAATGGAATCGCAAAATTGGGAACCCCGCATCCATCGATTCCTGTCAGCACTTGACCGTCCCCGATTTCCGCCAGCTCGAGGAGGGTATCCAGCACTTTTCGCTGAACGGGATGCTCCAGCTGATGATAGGTGGCGATGTCGCTTTCCAAATGCATGGCCAGCGCAAGCATGCCCGTATGCTTTCCCGAGCAGTTATTGTGAATTTGACCCGGCTCTACGTGCTTTTTGACCAGCTCTAGATAGTGTTCCTGGCTGTATGGGGGATGCGAGCCGCACTGCAGGTTTTCCTCCTGCAAGCCAATGCGGAACAACATGGAGCGGACTACCTGTGTGTGCTGCTCTTCACCGTTGTGAGAGCCGCAGCAAATGGCAATCTCCTTGTCATTGAACAAAAAGCGGTCCGCCGCCCCTGACTGAACGAGGGGAATCGCTTGAATCGGTTTGAGGGAAGAGCGGGTAAATGTCGTGCGCTCAACATCTCCTACCCCGTACAGCAAATTCCCGCGCCAATCCACGACTGCGATGCTTCCTGTATGTACGCTCTCGATATGACTCCCCCGTTTGACTACGACCAATGTTTCTTCCATGTGAGTTCCTCCCCTCAGGTCAGCAAGTGGCACGCTACCAGATGATCCTCAGCTGCTTGGATGAGGAGCGGCCTCTCCTTTTTACAGATCTCCTTTGCTTTCGGGCATCGGGTGACAAATGCGCAGCCTTGTGGCGGGTTGGCTGGGGAAGGTACTTCTCCCCGCAAGAGAATACGCTCTTTTTTCTTCCGCGGGTCCGCCGCAGGTATGGCCGAAAGCAGAGACTGCGTATAGGGATGCAATGGATTTTCGTAGATTTTTTCAGCTGCACCGATCTCGGCCATTCTCCCTAAATACATGACTCCCAATCGATTGCACAGATGGTGGACGACAGCCAAATCATGGGAAATGAACAAGTACGTGAGCTGGTATTCTTCCTGCAAATCCTGCAGCAAATTCAGAATCTGCGATTGAATCGATACATCCAGCGCAGACACGGGCTCGTCAGCCACGATCAGCTCCGGCTTCAGGATCAAGGCTCGGGCGATGCATATCCGCTGCCGCTGCCCTCCAGAGAATTCGTGAGCGTATCGTTTCAAATACGACTGATTCAAGCCGCAGACATCCATCATTTCCGCAATTTTTTGCTTCCGTTCTTCCGGATTGCCGACCTGATGGGCCTTCAATGGCTCCTCCAGGATTTCCTCAACGGTCAGGCGCGGATTGAGAGAAGCGTACGGGTCCTGAAACACCATTTGCATGTTCTTACGTTTCGCTCTCATCTGCGCTGTGGAAATTGAGGACAAATCTTCTTGGGCAAACAACACCTGTCCCGATGTTGGCCTGATCAGATTCAGGATCGCTCGCCCCGTCGTCGATTTGCCGCAGCCGGATTCCCCCACCAGTCCAAACGTCTCTCCTTTGGCAATGGAAAAGGAAACGTCATCGACTGCGCGGACATACCCTTGTGTTCGCTGAAAGAAGCCCTTTTTCACCGGAAAATGAACGTGCAGCTGCTTTACTTCCAAAAGTGATTCCGTCATGTTCGCCCTCCGTTACTCCGCATACAACCAGCAGCGGCAAGTATGACCTTGCTTGAGCTCGCGCAATTCGGGATGATCCTTTGCACACCGCTCCATCGCACGATCACACCTGTCTAGAAAACGACAGCCTTTGATGACCGACCCGGCAGGCGGGACCTGACCGGCAATGGAGTACAGGCGTCGCTTCTTTTCTTCCAAGCTCGGGATCGACTCCATCAGTCCACGCGTATACGGATGCTTCGGATCGTGAAAAAGCGTATCCACGTCCGCCTCCTCCACAATCTCCCCTGCATACATGACAATCACACGGTCGCACATCTCCGCCACGACTCCCAAATCGTGCGTGATGAACAGGATCGCCGTGTCTGTCTGTTCTTTCAGCTCCCGCATGAGATCGAGAATCTGCGCCTGAATGGTGACATCGAGCGCCGTCGTGGGCTCATCTGCTATCAGCAGCTGGGGCTGACAAGCCAAGCCCATCGCGATCATGACACGCTGCCGCATTCCGCCTGATAATTCATGGGGATAGCTCGTGTAGATCTGCTCGGCGCGCGGAATCCCTACCAGCTTGAGCATTTCGATCGAGCGCGCTTTCGCTTCTTTCTTGGTCAGCTTGGTATGGAGCAGGATCCCCTCATCCAGCTGTCTGCCTATCGTAAAAACCGGCGTGAGCGAGGTCATCGGCTCCTGAAAAATCATGGAGATTTCGTTCCCGCGTATCTCATTCATCTGCTTTTCCTGGAGGGAGAGCAGATCGACTCCTTTGTACAGAATTTCGCCAGCGACGACCTTCCCAGGCGGAGTCGGAACCAATCCCATGATCGACAGTGATGTGACACTCTTCCCGCAGCCCGATTCCCCTACCAGTCCCAAGGTTTCCCCCTTGTTTACATGAAAAGAAATCCCGTGTACGACGGAGTACTCCTTTTCATCGTTGCGAAATTGGATCGTGAGCCCTTTTACCTCCAGCATTGCTTCTTCCACAGCACTCCACCTCCTAGTCCTTCAATTTCGGATCTAATGCGTCGCGCAGCCCGTCTCCCAGCAGGTTGAAGCTGAGAACGGTGATGACGATTGCGAGACCCGGAAAGAAGGTGGGATGCAGCAAGTTGCGGCTGTTGTCCTTTGCTGCACTGAGCATGGCCCCCCACTCGGGAGCCGTGATGTCGCCGCCCAGCCCGAGAAAGCTGAGGGAAGCACCGATCAGGATGGCTGTGCCGATCCGCATCGTCAAATACACCATCACCACGGACATCGTCCCGGGGAATATATGCCTCATGATGATCACCGAATCGCGGACGCCGATCGACCGTGCCGCTTCTACGTAGGTCATTTCTTTTAAAGCCAAGGCGCTTCCCCGTACAATTCGAATGAAAATCGGGATCGTGAATACCGCCACCGCAAAAATGATGTTTGTTATCCCCGGTCCCAATAAGGCAATCACTGCAATGGCTAGCAAAATCCCCGGGAAAGCAAGCAAGACATCCGTGAATCTCGTAATGAGCCCATCCATCCACTTTCCGTAATACCCTGCAATCAGCCCCAGCACCGTACCGATAGCAGCCCCGATCGCCACGGAAACAAATCCGATCAGAAGGGTTTCCCTGGTCCCTACCAGCACGCGCGATAAAATATCCCGATTCTGATGATCCGTCCCAAACCAATGCAGGCTGGAAGGCGGCTGATGCTTGTACCCATTGATCAGGTCCACTTGCAGCTCTCCGGGCTGAAGGCGGACAGGAACAGGCTCAGACATGGGGGCGTTCACACTGACCGGCAAGATCGCAGAAATGCCATCCACAGACACTTTGATTTTGCCGATGCCACCTCCGACAGCCTGGATCGTCCCATCCTGACTGACGTTCAAAATCTCGGGATCTGCAGATTGAAAGGACAGGCCCTTGACCTCCGCAGGCACCGCGGAATTGGCAAACCCGCTGTTGGAAAATCCATCGGTAGACACCGGCTTGGATGCCTCTACGGCTTTGTCTTTATCTGCAAAGGCAACGACTTGATCGATTCCCTTTATTTCACTGCCATCCGTCAAAATCGCGGAGACTTCCGATTTGACGGTCTCGCCCGGTTGCAGTGATTGTTTGGGCACAGTAGCGATCAGCTGGGACAAATACACATCCTTCGTGCTCTGATCGGAGACTGCGACTTTGAAGCGAGAGATCAATTCGCCGCTCGATACGAGTATGGTCGTGGTGCCATCGCCGCCCGCATTGACTAAGATACTCCCGTCTGTTTTCCGCGCGGACGCGATTTGCCGATCCTTGCTCTCGATTGTCACCTGACTGATCTCGCTGCCTGCCCTCTTGCTTCCGTCACTCATCACGAGCTCCAATGGGATACTCGCGCTTGTCATCTGACTGACTTCGATTCCTTTCGCCTGATACTGGTCGGTAACCGGTCGATAGGGATCAAAAGGTGCGAGCCAGGGGGCGAGTATGCCTGCTGCTACGATCACCGCGACCACCCCGAGCGCAAGAGATGCGACTCGCTGCTTGCCAAACTTCTTGAGAAACGCTCGAAAAGGAGAGAGGGATTTGTTCTCTTTGGTCTGCATCATGATTTTCCTCGCTACTCGTAACGTATTTGCGGATTCAACAACCCGTAGCTGATATCGACGATCAGATTGACCACCAGAAATTGAACGGAAAAGAGCAGGATCAGCGCCTGTATGACCGGATAATCCCGCGTCAAAATGGAATCGATCAAGTATGAGCCGAGACCTGGCCAGGAAAAGACTTGCTCGACCACGACTGCCCCGCCGAGCAAAAAGCCGAATTGCAGACCCGTCATCGTCACGACAGGGATCAAAGCGCTGCGCAGCACATGCGTCAGTACAATGGTCCACGCTTTCTGTCCCTTCGCCTTGGCCGTCCGTACAAAATCTTCGCGTAGCACCTCCAAAATGCTGGAGCGTGTAAAGCGCGCAATGATCGCAGCCACCCCTAATCCGAGCGTCAGCGAAGGCAAGATCAAATGACGGAACGATCCGCTTCCGCTCGTCGGAAACCAGCCGAGCTGTACAGCAAAGATCTGCATGAGCATCAACCCAAACCAGAACTCAGGCACGGACAAAGCCGTGATTGCGGACACCATCCCGATCCGGTCCATCCAGGAATTGCGTTTGACAGCAGATAAGATTCCGACAAAAAGGCCGATGACAACAGCCCAAATCATGCTCGCAAACGTCAGCATCAGCGTATAGGAGAAGCGGCGGAAGATTTCGTCTGATACATTTGCTTTGGTGCGATAGGAGGTCCCAAAATCCCCATCGAGAACAACCTGCCCGACATAGCGGAAATACTGCACGTACAGCGGATCGTTAAAGCCCTCTTTTTCCTTAAGCAGCTCATACGTTGCGGCATCCAGTTCATTTCCGTACAAAATCCGGATGGGATCCCCAGGGGTGAGATGTACAAACAAAAACGAAATGATGGAGACGATCACCAGCATCGGCACCATTCCGGCTGTTCGTCTGGCAATGAATGAAAACAAGCTGTTCACCTCTCCATGAAGACATGACACGCACGGCCCTCAGCCTTGTCAGCGAGGACCATGCGTGCAAGACTCCCTTTTAGCCTTATTTTTTCTCCGCGTTGTCGACAATGACGGTGTCACTCGGAAGCACCATGACGTTGGACACGCTGCTCGTCTTGGCCACGATGTTTTCCGGAACATGCAGGAACACCCATGGCGCATCTTCCACGATGATCTTTTGCACTTCGGCATACTTTTTCAGCGATTCCTCTTTGTTTGCTGTCGATATCGCATCATCCAGCAGCTTGTCGACCTGCGGATTGCTATAGAATCCGGAGTTGTTGTTGGCAGGGCCAAAGCTCTTCGTATGGAAGTTCGGACGAATGCCGTAGTCGACTTCTCCTGTACCCGGTGACCAGCGGCCGATCCAGAGATCCGTTCCTTTGTTGTTGTCGAGCATGTCAAACAAGGTCCCGCTTTCAAACGCCTGCACCTTGGCCTTGATGCCCACCTTGCCCAACTGCATCGCCACATTTTCCGCGATCGCAATGAATTCACTGGAATTGCGGGTCCACAGAGTCGCTTCAAAACCGTCTTTGACGCCCGCCTCTGCCAGCATCTTTTTGGCCAGGTCAGGATTGTATTCATACACTTTTTGCTGGGCATAGCCATATGTGTTCGGAGCGATCGGGGAGTCGGCCACCTTGCCGTACCCATCCAGCACACCGGCAATCAGCTCATCCTTGTTGATCGCGTAGTTCATCGCTTGCCGGACTTTTTTGTCCTGATATTTTTTCTCCCGCATGTTGATGCCCACGTAATACACGTTCAGGGACGGACCCGTAAATACATTGAATTTGCTGTCGGAAGCGATCTCCTTGGCATTCAGCGTGGGGAGCTTGGTGACGATATCCGTCTCGCCAGCCTTCAGCATGTTGATGCGCGTAGAGGCCTCGATGACCGGCTTGTAGACGATGCTCTCGGCTTTTGCTTTCAGGTCTTTGTTCCAGTAGTTTTCAAACGGAACGACCTTGACGTATTGATTGTCCTTCCATTCCGCAAATTTGTACGGGCCTGTTCCCACCGGATTGCGGTCGAGATTGAAGTTCGGGTCTGCCTTTTTCTTCTTGATGACCTCCAATGATTTCATCGATGCCGCCGGGTGCGCCAGATAAGAGAGCATGGTTGAGTTCGGGGACGTGGCTACGATCGTGACATGGGTAGGATCTTTCACGACGACTTCTTTGATAAATGAGAAGAAGTTTCTCCGCGCCAGCCCATTTTTCTCATCGAGAACAAAATCAAGATTGGCCTTCACCACGTCAGCATTGAAAGGGGAACCGTCATGGAAGGTCACTCCCTCGCGCAGGGTAAACGTCAGCTCCGTGGCGTTCTCGTTGAATTTGTACTCCGTGGCGAGCAAAGGCACCGGCTCCATCTTGTCGGTGAAGGTCAAAAGCCCCTCGTACATCGTGCTCTGCACCGAAATCGAGTTTCCATCGGTCACATTCTGGGGATCCATGGAAATCGGCTCCGCTTCCATCGCCAACGTGATCGTCTTGGCCTCCGCTTGTTTCTCTGTCTGAGCGGCTGCTGGCGGCGTGCTGCTCGGCGGTGTCGCAGCGGGCGCTCCTGAACCCGTCGCTGCCGTTTCCTTTGGCTTTTCAGCTGGCGCCGAACAAGCTGCCAGCATTCCAGCCAGCAGTATACAGCTCAAGCCGATCTGTAAGCCCCTTCCTTTTTTCATGAAAACATCCCCCTCCTCATTAGAGCTGACATGGAATATGTACCTGTCATCTCCATCCATGAGCACAATCCATGCCAATACCTTACAGATAAGGAAGGACGGCTATTTTATTCTAAATTTTCTATCTTTTCTGTACAAACAGCTCTATAATGGTTAAAAATAACAGGGGATTCACCGACAATAACCACCATTAACACCCAATTACATGGGAGCAGGAGGGTTCTTATTTTGTACGCCAAAGAGCTGATTTTGCTAACAGGAACTACCGAGACGAGAAAGACGCTCGTCAGACAGCTTCAGGAAGTCATCGGGGATTTTGTCCGCATTCATGATTACTCTTTGGAAGAAGGGATTCCTCATGTCTTTTCTAACCAACTGATCATTCTCTCTTCCTCCGCCATTGAAGAGGAGACCGTCCCTTATATCGGTGACGGCAGCAAAGTGGTCGTCGCCAAACGGACTGTCAATTTCGAGCACATCGACAAGCTGCTGTTTCTGGCGGAAAACACCAACGTGCTGTACGTAAATGACGCTCCCGAAACGGTCTACGAATCGATCGAGACCTTGCTGCAGCTCGGGATCAACCACATTCACTACCATCCGTTCTACCCAGGAAAAAAGAATTACGCAGAAGTATCCATCGCGATCACTCCTGGAGAAATCAACCTTGTCCCCCCTTTCATTCAGCAAGTCGTAAATATCGGCCCGCGTCTGATCGACATCACAACGGTCATGACCATTTTGCAGCATCTGAACCTGCTCGAAAAAAAAGGCGATATCGTCTCCGATAAATACATCCGCAAAATCATCGACCTCAGCCAGAAGCTCTCCCAAACGAGCAAGGAATCCGATCGGCTGAACAAACACCTGAAGCAAGTACTCGATGGCGTCAATGACGGGATCCTCGCGGTGAACAGCAAAGGGGTCATCACGGTATTCAATGAGAATCTGCAGCATTTGCTGGGCATGTTCTCGACCAAAACCATCGGGAGGAAACTCCATGATGTCTTTCGCAATCCCGAGCTCGTGGCGTTCATCCTCCACGATTCCTCGGAGGAGTCGGGCTGGTTCTCCGTTCTCCACACAGACGTGATCGTCCATCGCTTTTATCTGGAGACGGAAGGGGCGATCGTCGCTACCTTCAAGAACGCGCACGAAACGATCGAAATGGAAAAAACCATCCGCCGAGAGCTCGTCAAGAAAGGCTATATCGCCAAATACGGCTTTGAAGATATTCGCGGAGTCAGCCCGAGCATTCAAAAGTGCAAGCAAATCGCTGCCAAGATCGCCAAAACCAATCTCACCGTCCTCATTGAAGGAGAGAGCGGAACTGGCAAGGAGCTTTACGCGAGTGCCATCCACAATGAATCGCTGCGTCGCGACGGTCCTTTTTTAGCGGTCAATTTCAGCGCACTGCCTGATGATCTGGTCGAAAGCGAGCTGTTCGGCTACGAAGAAGGGGCTTTTACCGGGGCCAAAAAAGGGGGAAAGGTCGGTCTGTTCGAGCAAGCCAATGGGGGTACGCTTTTCCTCGATGAAATAGGGGATATCAGTCTGAAGCTCCAGGCCAGATTGCTACGAGTCCTGCAGGAAAAGGAAATCATGCGCGTCGGCGGCAACAAGATCATCCCCATTGACGTCCGCGTCATAGCAGCGACGAATAAAAATCTGCTGCAAATGATCGAGCAAGGCACCTATCGGGCGGACCTGTACCACCGACTGAAAATCCTTTACATTCATCTGCCTGAGCTGCGCAACCGCAAAATGGACATCCCCCATCTGGTGAAGCATGTTCTGGAGCAAAGCGGAAGAAGCCATATCCAGATTTCGCCCGAAGTCATGCACCGCCTCGTTCAATACAACTGGTACGGCAATGTGAGAGAGCTCAAAAACACCATTGACTACATGCTTGCCGTCTGTGATGGAACGATCATTACGATAGACGACATGCCGGACGAGAGCTTTTTCCAACGCAGCTCCCACCAGGAAAGCTCGCTTCCTTCCCTCCAATCCCGTTCCATTTCGCCCGATGCCTTATCGCAATTGGATTTACCCAGCGATGCAGACGAATACCTGTTTATCCTGCAGACCATCTACGCCCACAACCAGCAGGGTGAGTCGATCGGCAGAAAAAAAATAGCAGACAAGACGCGCGGTTGGCAAAAGGAAATGACAGAGCAGCAAATGCGCTCCCGTCTCAAGACGCTGGAACAGCGGGAATGGATCGTGACCACGCGAGGCAGATCCGGAATCAAGCTGACCAGCAGCGGATTGGCATATTTACACAAACATCAAACCTACTAGAACACCTTGCAGCGAAAAGAACTTGCTCCCCAAGAAAACGATCCAAGCCAGCGGACACTGCCCCATCCCGGTCTGCTGGCTTTTCAATTCCGCCGATATTATCTGACTATTCATTCTTCAACATGTATGATAAGCTGATAAGTAAGTAAATTTTCCCAAGCAGGAAGGTGGACTCGTGAAAGTATCTTTGTTTATTACCTGTTTGAGTGACGCCCTCTATCCGCGGGTAGGGGAGGCGATGGTACGGCTGCTTGCAAGGTACGGGGTCCAAATCCATTTTCCACAGGAACAGACCTGCTGCGGTCAGCCTGCCTTCAACAGCGGATACTGGGATGAGGCGAGGGCGTCGGCCCAGACCTTGATTCGTGCTTTTGCCGACAGCGATTATGTCATTTCTCCGTCCGGCTCTTGCACAGGCATGATTCACCATTACTTTCCCAAGCTGTTTGAGCATGATCCGCAGCTTCTCGCAAGTGCGCACCAGCTGCGTGAAAAGACTTATGAATTTACCCAATTCCTCGTGAACGTGCTGGGAGTGACGGACCTCGGCGCAGTCTTCCCGCACAAGGTGACGTACCACCCGTCCTGTCATGGCAGCCGTCTCCTTGGCATCAAGCAGGAGCCGCTGCAGCTGATGGAACAGGTACGCGGCCTGGAACTGGTCCCGCTGCCGTTTGCGGAGGATTGCTGCGGCTTCGGGGGTACCTTCGCTGTAAAAATGAGCGATATCAGCGGTGCGATGGTAGCGGAAAAAGCCGATCACATCCTCGAGACGGAAGCGGAAGTGCTCGTGGGGCTGGATCTCGGATGCCTGATGAACATCTCCGGTCACCTGCACTTTCGCGGGAAACCGGTCCGCACGATGCATCTGGCCGAACTGTTGTACGAAGGAGTGATGGTCAGTGAGCAGCGGTAAATCTACCTCTGTAACAGAAAGGGCCAAGGTTGCCCTGAACGACGAGTTCCTACGCAATGCGGTCAAATATACGACTGAGCGCCTCCGGGACGGGAAGAAGCTGGCATCCAGCGAGCAGGGGCATTGGGAGGAGTGGCGGGAGCGCGGTCGGCAAATCCGGCTCCATACCATTGCCCACCTCGACTACTACCTGAACCAGTTCATCGAAAATGCCAAAGCGAATGGCGTCCAGGTGCATTTCGCCGCTTCCTCTGCCGAAGCTGCCAGCATCACCTTGAAAATCGCCAAAGATCGGCAAGCCCGGACCGTCGTCAAATCCAAGTCGATGGTGTCGGAAGAAGTGCACATCAACGAGACGCTGGAAAAAGAGGGGATCGAATCCATCGAAACGGATCTGGGTGAATACATCATCCAGCTGGCGCATGAGATGCCCTCCCATATCATCATTCCAGCCATCCACAAAAACCGGGAGCAAATCGCGGAGCTGCTTTCCAAGGAAGCAGGGGAGACACTTGAGCCTGAAACGACCATCCTCGCCGGCTTTGTCCGAAAAAAGCTGCGCGAAAAATTTCTGGAAGCGGACATCGGCATGACCGGCTGCAACTTTGCCATCGCAGAGAGCGGTTCCATCGTCCTGTTTGAAAACGAGGGAAATGCACGCATGGTCAGTACGGTACCCAAAACGCAAATTACACTGATGGGGATGGAGCGCATTATTCCCACGTGGGACGATCTGGAGGTCATGGCTACCTTGCTGCCACGCTCGGCCACGGGGCAAAAGCTGACCGTCTACATGTCCGGCATCAGCGGCCCTCGCCGCGAAGCAGACAGCGACGGGCCAGAGGAAATGCACATCATCATCGTGGACAACGGCCGCTCTCTCCAACTGGGGGACCCTGAATTTCAGGAGCTGCTCAATTGCATCCGCTGCGGTGCCTGTCTCAATGCATGTCCGGTTTATCGGCAGATCGGCGGCCATTCCTACGGCGGGCCCTACAGCGGACCGATCGGGGCAGTGCTCAAGCCTGCCCTGCAAAAGAACGTGGCCGAATGGGATGATATCGCCAACGCCTCCAGTCTGTGCGGGGCATGCTATGAGGCTTGTCCGGTCAAAATCCCCCTCCACGATATGCTCGTCTATCTGCGCAACCGCAAAGTCAAGGAAGGGCACAAAGCCGCCGATGAAAGCGTGGCGATGAAAGGCTACCAATACATCATGACCAATCCCAAACGCTTGCGGCGTGTGCTTGCGCTCGGCAGGGTCGGGCAAAAGCTGCTCCTGACAGACAACGTGATCAAAGCGAAAATCGGGCCTCTGAAGGGCTGGAATCGCTACCGTCATACACCTGCTCTGCCGGCACGAGCATTCCGCGAGCAATGGCAGACGCTCGAGCAGGAGGTCCGCACCGACATGAAAGAAATGAATGAGACGATCAAAGCTCGCTTGGAACAAGCACGCGCCCAGCGTGGGAAAGGGGGCACGCATGCATGAGTGACGCACAGCAAGCATTCATTGAAATGATCAGCAAACGATTGGGCCGCCCCATGCCAACCGAGAAGCCACATCACCCATTCAAAGGTGCGCCTGAATTTTGGAGGTCATACGAGCTCGGACTCGAACAGCGCATTGATTTGTTTCGGGACAACTGGGCCAAAGCAGGCGGGCACTCCTTTCGCTTTTCCACGATGGACGACGTAAAGCGGTTCATTGTCGAGCAGGCGCAGTCCCTGAAAGCTCGCCAGATCCTTCAGCAGAATCAGCCGGAGCTCTTGTCCCTGCGACTGAAGGAACAGCTTCCGAGCTGCAAAGTGATCACCTGGGGACCTGGAAACCGAGATGAATTGGTCGCACATGCAGCTGGTGCAGACATCGGCATCGCATGGGTCGATCAGGCTGTCGCGCATACAGGGAGTATCGTCGTCACGTCCTCCGGCAACACGGGTCGATCGGTGAGCCTCCTTCCCACCGTCTTCCTCGCGATCATTCCTGTCGAGCGCCTCAAAACGCGGTTGGGGGAAGTGCTGGCTGCTTATGATGGACAGCCACGGAAGCATTTTCCCGCGGGCATCCACTTTATCTCAGGCCCTAGCCGGTCTGCCGACATCGAGAACGATCTGACGATTGGCGTGCACGGACCAGGCGTCGTCTTTGCCCTCTTGGTCGGGTAACGTTTTGCCGCCACCCTCCCACCGATTGTGCGTATGCTACAATAATGGGTAATGAAAAAGGAATGTACAGGAGTGTCGAGATGGACCTTTCCAAGCTGGCCAAAAAGAATCACTATGAGCACATCACCGAACAAATCAAACAGCTCATTCTCAGCGGAGAGCTTGCTCCCGGAGATAAATTGCCCTCGACAAAGGACTTGTCCGAGCAGTTCGGTGTCGGGCGCTCCACCACCCGCGAAGCATTGAGCGCTTTGAAAGCGATGGGGCTGATCGACATTCGCCAAGGCGGAAACTGCACGGTGAAAACCCCTCCGCTGCAAGCACCATCCTTGCTGCCTGATCTGCAAGTCTTGCTCACCCATAAGCAGAGCATTCTGGAGCTGTTGGAAGTGCGAAAGTCGCTGGAGGTATCAGGCGTCGCCATCGCAGCCCTCAAGCGCGACGAGCAAGACCTGCTTGATCTGAAGCAGATTCTGGCGGAAATGTCGCAGCACATGGGGAACGAGGAAATCGGTGAGCGAACCGATATGAACTTTCACGCGATACTCGCCCGCTCTACCCACAACTCGATCATGGTCAAGCTGTTCGAGACGATTTCTTCCCAATTGGAGGTCGCCATCCGTGAGACACGACGGGTAGAAATCTATTCGAACCAAGCCGTATCCGAGCAATTTTATCTGGAGCACCAAGCGATCTTTGCGGCGATCCAAAATCAGGAGCCCGAGCTGGCACAAGCACGCATGAAGGATCATCTGCTGCACGTGGAAAGCATTTTGCTGCGTTATCTGAATGATTGAATGCCCCTGAAATCGCTGACGCCTACTGGCTGTCCGCTGCCCGCGGATGGCTTTTTTGCCGTTTCTGCGAATCTCCTTTTTTTCATGCGTGCTTGAATTTCGATCAACAACACCTTATCCTTTACAACAACAAACGGTGAACGGCGGTGCATAGCATGATTCGTGCAAAGAAACTGGGGATTGGGCTGCTGCTCGGAGTGATTTTGCTCGTGACCATGGGCATGACGATTCCCAGCGAGGTCCATCAGGAAAAAATCATTCGCATCGCAGGGGACAACAATTTTCCACCCTTTGAGTACTTCGCCCAGTCAGGAGTTTTCAGCGGCTTTAACGTTGACATCATGAACGCCATTTCCAATGAGACCGGTATGCGGATTGAATTCGTGCCCTTGCCCTGGAATGTGGCTCTCGATGCCCTGCGCAACGGACATGTCGATGCCGTGGAAGGAATGAAATACAGTCCTGCGCGCGACAAGCTGTACGATTTCTCAGCGCCATACTTTTTAAGCTCCCAGGGAATATTCGTTCGAACAGACAATATGCACATCTTCGGGATCACCGATCTGGCCGGTCGCAAGGTCTCCATCCAAAAAGCCGATATCGCGGCAGACCTTTTCCGGGAGCTCCAAAAGACCAGCTTCATCGAGACGGACAGTCAGGAAGAAGCCGTCCAATTGCTCCTCGATGGAAAAGTAGACGCGTTTGTCGGCAATCGCATTACCGGGCAATACTTCCTGCAAAAAAACAACCAGCAATCGCAAATCAAAATCGTGGGAGACCCGATCAATCCCACTGACTACGCACTGGCGGTGCTTCCCAAAAATGCGCAGCTGCTGACCGATATCAACAAGGCCATCTCCAAGATCAAACAAAACGGGACCTATGACAAAATCGAACGAAAATGGTTCGGGCAGTACATCATGCCAAACACCGTCAATCTGGAGCGACTTCGCCTCTACCTGGAGTGGGGATCTGGCGTTGGCATTTTGATCGTCCTCGGTATCCTCTGGTGGAATCGCATGCTGAAAAAGGAGGTGCTGAGAAGGACGTCCCAGATCCACGAGATCAATCGGGAGCTGGAAGAAAAGATGACGCTCCTTGAGGAAAATTTGCAATTTCAGCAGCAGCTGCTCAACAGCACCTACAGCTTTTACGTCACGCTCACCCAGCACGGACGCATTTTTTTGATCAATCGCAAAGCGGTCGACTTTCTCGACGTCGATCACCCGCTAGCCGGCCTTC
This sequence comes from Brevibacillus choshinensis, assembly GCF_016811915.1. NCBI lineage: Bacteria > Bacillati > Bacillota > Bacilli > Caryophanales > Paenibacillaceae > Brevibacillus > Brevibacillus choshinensis. The sequence goes on from NZ_CP069127.1 coordinate 6,084,046, forward strand.
CCCTGAGCGGAACGATTCTTGCAGAGTTTATTCCCGGCGATCAGGTCGAAGATGTCCTCAGGCAGGGCAGTACCTATCTGGAGCAGGAGATCGTTTGGGAACGCAAGCGAAATGGGCAAACCGAGCCTTTGGTGCTCCGCTACAATATTTTCCCGATTACTTCCCCTGCAAAGGAAATCACCGGGGCCATCATCAACTTTCATGACGTGACCAAGCAAAAGGACATGGAAAAGAAGCTGGAGAGCGAAAACAGGCTGCGTTCGTTGGGGCAATTGATTTTGGGGATCGCGCACGAAATCCGCAACCCCCTGACTTCGATTCTCACGTATACACAGCTGCTGCCCACCAAATTTGACAATCCCAAATTCCGCAATTTCTTCGCGCAGCAGGTGCCAGGCGAGATTTTGCGCCTGAATGATCTGGTGAATGACCTCTTGGAATACGCCCGGCCAAAACCGCCTCATCCATCCCGTTTTCGTGTCGCCGACCTGATGGAAGCGGTCCTTGCGCTATGCAGCCAAAAGATCAAAGAGAAAAAGGTTCAGGTTTCACTCAGCCTTCCTCCTCACTTGTATATCGAGGCGGATGTGAACCAGACCAAGCAGATTTGGATCAATGTCGTGCTCAATGCCGTCGAATCGATGGACGAGCAGGGCAAATTGAATATTCGCGGGCACACAGAGGGACCGATGGCCGTTGTCGAAGTAGAAGACAGCGGGCACGGCATGTCGCCAGAGGACAAGTACCGCATTTTTGAGCCCTTCTTCAGTACCAAAGCAAACGGAGTGGGTCTCGGACTCTCGATCACCTACCAATTAGTCAAGGAAAACGGAGGGGCTATCGACCTGCACAGTCAGCCCGGTCACGGCACCACCATGATCATTCGATTGCCGATGCCACAGCAAGAATCAGAAGGGAAGGACGCTTATGCACCATCTGCTAGTCATTGATGATGAACCTGCCATCTGCCAGTCGCTCGAATTTGCACTGGAAGAAAAATATCACGTCCATACCTTTACCGATCCGGACGCAGCACTGCCTTTTCTCCATCAGGTAGAGGTCGCTCTCGTCCTGCTCGATCTGAAAATCGGCGCGCATGACGGAACGGACGTACTGAAGGAGATCAAACGACTCTCGCCGGATACCGTGGTGATCATGATGACCGCCTTCGGAAGCATCTCTTCGTCCGTGGAAGCCATGCGGCACGGTGCCTTTTACTATTTGACCAAGCCCTTGATGATGGACGAGCTGGACATTTTGCTCTCCAAAGCCGAAGAGTTCTACCAACTGCAGACGCGCGTCAAATGGCTGAGCGAGGAGCTGTACAAGCTGTCCGACAGCTACGGTCTGATCGGGAACAGCAAAGCCATGCAGCAAATCCTCGATCTGATCGACAAGGTCAAAGACATCGACTCCAGTGTCTTGATCAATGGAGAAAGCGGAACAGGCAAGGAGCTGGTCGCCCGCGCGATCCACTACCAGGGACAACGCAGAAACAAGCGGTTTCAAGCTGTCAATTGTGCCGCGATTCCCGACAATTTGCTGGAATCCGAGCTGTTTGGCTATGAAAAAGGGGCCTTTACCGGAGCCATGCAGAGCAAGCCAGGCCAATTTGTGCTAGCGGACGGCGGGACGATCTTCCTCGATGAAATCGGGGAAATGGACCTGTCGCTGCAAAGCAAGCTGCTGCGGGTCATCCAGGAGAGAACCGTGACGCCGCTGGGTGGTCTGGAAGAGAAATCGATCAACGTGCGGATCATCGCGGCCACCAATCGGGACTTGTGGAAGGAAGTCAAGGCAAACCGTTTTCGCGAAGACCTGTACTATCGCCTCAATGTCATCCCGTTTCAGCTCGCTCCTCTGCGCGAACGAGAAGGGGACGTGCCGCTGCTCGTGCACTCCTTTATCCAAAAAATCAGCGAGCGAATGGGCAAACCGATCGACGGCATCTCCCAGGAAGCGCTGCAGGTGCTGGAAAACTACGATTTTCCCGGCAACATCAGGGAGCTGCAAAACATCGTAGAACGCGCGATAGCCTTGACGAGCTCCTCTTTGATTGAAAAGCGGGATTTGCCAAAGGAACTGCAAGGCACGCAGTCCAGGCAAGTCACGAGCAAGCAAAAGCTGATCCCTGTCTACGTAGGGGATACGCTGGAGCAAATCGAGAAAAGGGTCATCCTGCACACGCTCGCCCATCTCGAAGGAAATCGCCGAAAAACCGCACAATTGCTGGAGATGGGAGAAAGAACCCTGCGGGATAAGCTGAAAAAGTATCAGGAAGAACGAGAAGCAGAATAGACCAGGCGGCAGAAATGGCCGGCGGCATTTTTCGCAGGGCGGCGGATTTTGCCGCCTTTTTTGTATGTTCAAAATACTCGCTCACCTCATCGCAAACCACCGCGAATCGCTTCAGACAGCCCCTTTCTCCTCCTTCTCCTCTATCCCGCTTCAGTTGGCATGATTTTTGAATATAGCTAGTTTTCGAAATTACTAAATTAAATTTCATAGGGGGTCTACATCATGAAGGGATTTCGTAAGGGATTGTTCTCTCTGTGCGCACTGCTGGTCACCGGCGCTTTGATCGCAGGCTGCGGTGCCAAGCCTGCAGAACAGACAGCTGCGACAGGAAATGGCAGCCAAGCGGCAGCACCATCGGATGAAGTACTGCAAAAGATCAAAGACACCAAAACCTTGCTGGTAGGAACGGATGCTACTTTTCAGCCATTCGAATACAAGAACGCTCAGAACGAGTACGAAGGTTTTGACATCGAACTCGTGAAAGCGGTTGCTAAAGAGCTGGGTGCGGAGAAAGTAGAATTCGTCGACACGGATTTCAAAGGGCTGATCCCAGGTCTGCAAGGCAAGAAGTTCGACATGATCGTATCCGCGATGTACATCACAGATGAGCGCAAGCAAACCATCGACTTCTCCCAGCCTTACTATCCAGGCGGTCTGACGATCATGGTGCAAAAGGGAAATGAGGCGATCAAGAGTGCTGACGATTTGAAGGGCAAAAAAGTAGCCGTCCAAATCGGTACCAAATCGGCCAAATTCCTGAAAGAGAAATACCCGGAAGTCAAACTCGTGGAAGTCGAGAAAAACGTAGAAATGTTCCTCGAGCTGGAGAGCAATCGCGTAGACGCTGTCGTTACCGGAATGCCAGCAGCCAAGGTATACGCCAAGCAAAGCGGCAAAGTCAAAGTCCTTGATGTCGAGCTGACGCAAGAGTACTACGGCTACGGAGTTCGCAAGGAAAACAAGCAATTTGTAGCAGCGATCGATAAAGCGCTGAAAGCGTTGAAAGAAAACGGCAAGCAGGATGAAATCGTAAAAAAATGGTTTGGTGAATAACAACAACATCAGGAGGTGCACCAATGGCGCTTGATTTCATGGTGATTTTTGAAGACAACAATTTATATGCTCTTCTGGAAGGGCTATGGGTTACGGTTTCGATGACTTTCATGGCACTGATTCTAAGTGCGGTTCTGGGTCTGATCATTGGTCTCGGAAGGATGTCCAAGCAAAGATGGATATCCGTACTCTGCTCCTGGTATCTGGCATGGTTTCGCGGAACTCCGCTGTTGGTGCAGCTCATGATTCTCTACTATGGCTTGGCGATCGGCTTGCAAGTGGACTTGAGCGCATCGGTTGCTGGTGTGCTGGGTCTCGGGATGTACAGCGCCGCATACGTATCGGAAATCGTGCGCGGAGCGATTCAATCGATCGATAAAGGACAAATGGAAGCGGGACGTTCCCTCGGGATGAGCCATTCCCAGACCATGGTGAAGGTCATTTTGCCGCAAGCTGTGCGCCGCATGCTGCCGCCGCTTTGCAACGAATTCATCGCGTTGACCAAGAACTCTTCGCTCTTGTCCGTCATCACCGTCTCTGAATTGATGCGCGCAGGCAATCTGATCGTATCGAATAATTTCCGTTACTTTGAGATCTACATCGGCATCGCTGTTTTGTACTTCCTCGTCAACTACTCCATCTCGGTCGGCATCGGCCGTCTGGAACGCAGATTGAACGTAGAGGGGGCGCGTGCCTGATGATATCCGTCAAACGAATCCACAAATCGTATGGAAAGCTGCACGTACTGAAAGATGTGAGCCTCGAAGTCAGCCAAGGCGAGGTCGTGGTGATGATCGGGCCCAGCGGTTCCGGCAAAAGCACCTTGCTGCGCTGCATGAATTACCTGGAACAGATCCAGGAAGGCTCGATTGAGATTGAAGGAAAGCCGATCGGACTGATTAAGAAGGACAACAAGCTCGTGGAAATGTCCCAGAAGGATCTGGACAAGGTCCGCTCCGAGGTGGGCATGGTGTTTCAAAACTTCAATTTGTTCCCTCATGTGAGCGTGCTGGAAAACGTCATGATGGCCCCGATGACGGTAAAGAAAACAAAGCGGGAAGAAACCGAGAAACTGGCCCGCGAGCTGCTGCGCAAGGTCGGACTTGCCGAAAAAGCAGACATGTATCCGGACCAATTGTCAGGCGGACAAAAACAGCGCGTCGCCATCGCCCGCGCATTGGCAATGAAGCCCAAAGTCATGCTGTTTGACGAGCCTACCTCCGCACTCGACCCGGAATTGGTAGGAGAGGTGCTGGCCGTCATGAAACAGCTGGCTGCAGAAGGGATGACCATGGTAGTCGTCACGCACGAGATGGGCTTTGCCCGCGAGGTAGCCGACCGCGTAGTCGTGATGGACGGAGGAACCCTGATTGAGGACGGACCACCGGAGAAGATCTTCTCCACACCTGATCAACCTCGTACGCAAGCATTCCTGAGCAAGGTCTTATCTCATTAAAGTAAAGGAGGACGCTATATGCTTTCGCACTTGACACAACCTCCATTCCGGTATACCCAAGGAAAAGGAGACCCGTATGTGACCCGTTTGTCTGAATGGGTCGAGCAAACCTATCAACCGGGCGAAACCTATGATTTTGCAGTCATAGGCGTGCCGCTCTCCAAAAGCTCCATCAGCTATTCCGGAGCACACGCTCACCCATTGCAATTCCGGCAGCTGCTCAGCTCCTTTACCACCTACAACTTTGATGAGGATGTCGACCTGTCCACCTTGCGTGCCGTCGACCTGGGCGATGTTGCCATGCATGTGACAGACATTGCCTGCTGCCAGAAAAACATTGAGTCCGCTCTAGAGGAAGTCACCGCCCACGTTTCTGCTACACCGATCATCGTAGGGGGGGACCATTCCATTACCTATCGGGCCATTACCGGGATCAAGCGGTCCAAGCCGCAAAGAATCGGATTGATCCAGTTTGACGCCCACCTGGATGTGAGAGATACCAACTATGGAGGCACCTCCAACGGCACTCCCATGCGCAGCCTGATGGAGTCGGAGACCGTGCTTGGCGAAGATATCGTGACGATCGGCCTGCGCAGCTTTGCCAACTCTCGCGAATACCGTCAGTATGCAGAAGAAAAGGGAATGACGCTGATTACAGCCAATCAGGTGAGACAGCGCGGCATCGATGCCGTCGTGTCTGAGGCTCTGCAGTATCTGGAGGCCAAATGCGATGCGATCTACATTACGTTCGATGTGGATGTCATGGATCAGTCGACCGTACCTGGCGTTCCTGCAATCGGCCCTGCAGGCCTCTCCTCTGTCGATCTGCTCCATGCTGCCCATACGGTAGGCAAATCGCCCAAAGTCATCGCCATGGATATGGTGTGCGTAGACCCTACCAGGGACGTGCGCGACATGACCTCTCGGGTCGCCCTGCATCTCTTCTTGCATTTTGCTACCGGCTATCACCAGAGAAAATAGATTCTAGGCCATCGGTGACTCGATGGCTTTTTTTATTAGATTCCTCCCACCAGCATTCTCCATCTCAAATTTTTTTCGAAAACTATTGCAAACTACTGAAGAAAAGGGTAAGTTTTTTGTAATTGATAATGATTTTTATTCTCGGTATATAAGCGATCATTTATATGGTAAGGGGATGTATTTCGTCATGAGTAAGAAATGGGTTTATCCTTTGAGCGCGGTTGTATTGGGCTCTTCCTTGATGCTTTCGGCATGCGGAAGCCCGGAGACAGGTAAAACAGAGACAAAACCAGCGGAACAACCTGCCAGCAACCAAGCAGCCCCGGCAGCTGCTACTGCTGCTCCAGCTGCCTCTCCAGAGCTTCAGGCTTCCATCGATCAATACCAAAAATGGGTCATCGAGCAAACGGATCAGCTGGTGAAATCGACAGAAGAATTCACCAATGCCGTAAAAGCCGGCGATATGGAAAAAGCGAAGCAACTGTACGCACCTTCTCGTGCTTACTATGAGAGAATTGAGCCAATCGCTGAGTCTTTGGGAGATTTCGACCCTTGGATCGATGCTCGCGAAGGCGATGTTCCCGATAACGAATGGCGCGGCTACCACAAGCTTGAAAAAGCGCTGTGGGAAACAAAATCTGTGGCTGACCAAGGGAAAGTCGCCGACCAGCTGCTGCAGGACGTAAAGCAGCTGCGTGTAAAAGTAGAAAGCGTAGAGATTGATGTGAAAATGCTCGTAACGGGAGCGGTGGAGCTCTTGAATGAGGTTTCTACCAGCAAAGTGACCGGCGAAGAGGAACGCTACTCCCGCACAGATATGTACGACTTTGCAGCAAACGTGGAAGGCGCAAACGAAATCTTCAAAGTGCTGAAGACTTCCGTCGAAGCGAAAGACGCTGCGCTGGCAAAAGAAATCGAGGATCGATTCAAAGCACTGGATCAAGAAATTGCTCCTCACCGCAAAGGGGATGGCTACGTCCTCTACAATGAAATCAAAGAAGACCAAGTGAAAAAGCTCAGTCAAGCATTGGATGCTTTGGCAGAACCTTTATCCAAAATGGGAACGATCTTGGAGGGCTAACAGGATGGATACGAAACGTCTCGAAAACATTGCCAACAAGAAGCTGACACGACGAGACGCACTGAAACTGGCAGGTGTAGGTGGTCTCGGACTTTTGGTAGGTGCGGGTGGCATGGGTGCAGTCATGATGCCCAAACCCGCGTCTTCAAATGCTGCGACTTCCACCGATTCGGACGCTGTAGGCGGGATCGTTCCCTTTTACGGAAAGCACCAGGCTGGAGTCATTACACCTATGCAGGACTTTATCTGCATGGGTGCTTTTGATTTAACGGCTACCGCATTGGCTGATGTCCGCAAGCTGTTTCAGAGCTGGACTGCTGCAGCAGCTCGTATGACGGAAGGCAAGAATGTCGACGATGAAAGTGACAATCCTCACCTGCCTCCTGTCGATACCGGAGAAAGCATGGGGCTCGCTCCTATGCGCATGACCGTCACGTTTGGTCTCGGTGCCTCCTTCTTCGATGAGCGCTTTGGATTGGCAAGCAAACGTCCTGCTCCTTTGGTCGATTTGCCCCATTTCAACAGCGATGATCTTCGCAAGGAATGGACGGGTGGAGACATCGTCGTCCAGGTCTGTGCGAACGATCCTCAAGTCGCATTCCACGCTCTTCGCAATTTGGCCCGAATCGCACGGGGAAAAGCTGTTCTTCGGTGGGTACAAGACGGCTTCCAACGGACGAATGCCGCCGACCCTACTGGTTCTACACCTCGTAATCTGATGGGCTTCAAAGACGGGACCAACAATCCAAAAGTGAGCGAACCTGCCGTAGCCGACGAAATCGTCTGGGCACAATCCTCCGACGATCCTGCATGGATGGCGGGCGGTTCTTACATGGTCATGAGAAGAATCCGGATGCGCATCGAAATATGGGATCGTTCTTCCCTCGACGATCAAGAGAACACGTTTGGGCGACATCGCCTTTCCGGCGCACCACTCGGAAAGACCGGGGAATTCGATGATCTGGAATTGGATCGCAAGGACGGCCAAGGAAAGCCTGTCATCCCTGCCGCGTCTCACGTAGCTCTCGCGAATATGGACGGGAAAGTGAAAATTTTGCGCCGCGGATACTCCTACTCGAGCGGTATGGATCTGAAAACGGGTCAGCTGGACGCCGGACTGCTGTTTGTATGCTTCAACCGCGACCCGCGCAAGCAGTTTATCCCGATGCAGCAAAAGCTGGCGGCAGCCGATCTGCTCAATGAATACATCACCCATGTCGGCAGCGGTCTGTTCGCCTGTCTCCCTGGGGCGAGTGAGGGCGGATATATCGGGGACACGTTATTTTAGATTCCAATCAGGGACGGAGTGAACATCTTGAAACGCTATATGCTCATCATCTGCATGTCCTTGCTGCTGCTCGCCTCTGGCCTCCCTTCTGTACAGGCGGCTGCGCTGCAGGCAGACCAACTGAAGCAAATCATCGCGTTTTCCAGTGACGCCTTGATCAGCGCTGGGGACCAAAACTGGGCGGAAGCGAAAAAGGCCATTTCCGGCATGAAAGCTCTCTGGGAAACCAATGACGAGAGCACTGCAGACGCCCAGGCGCTAGCAGACGCCCAGGCGCTAGTAGACGCCCAGGCGCTGACAGCTGCCCTGGCGGAGGCACAGCAGGCCCTCGCTCAGGTCGATTCCGATCCAGCAACGGCGAAAGCGGCCATCTCCAAGCTGGCAAAAGCGGCAGATCGATATGTCACAGCCAAAGAAGACGCTGGCCAACCGAAGGAAAAAGCTCATAAACAAATTGCGGCCCTGTTGCCGCTTCTCCAAGATAGTATGAAAGCCGTATCAGCTGGAGACGGTCCAGCGGCAAAAAAGACGTACAACAGCTTTGTCACTGGCTGGTACAAAGCAGAAAACCTGGTCCGAGCCGAAAATGTCCAGGTGTACAGCGATATGGAAATCAAAATCAGCAGTGCGCGAATTGCGCTGAATACCGATCCGATTGATCCTGCAAAAGGCAAGGCGAAGCTGCAGGACTTGATTACCGTCGTAGAGGATTACCTCGCGGGTAAAGCGGCCACTAATGCCTCGACATCGGCTGCAGCAGGTGATAAGCCGTCCGTCTCTTCGCTTTTGGAATTGCTGGACTCCGTGGAAGCCGACATTCAAAGCAAGCAAGCGGACAGCGCATCAGGAAAAATGGACACTTTCATCTCTTCCTGGCCGCAGGTAGAAGGTGTGGTCATGACCAAATCGCCGGCTACCTACAGCAGCATCGAAACCAAGATGGTGTCCATCCCTACGCTGATCTTGTCCAGCCCGCCTAACTGGGAGAAGGCATCGTCCTTTATCGCGGAAATGAAAAGCGAGCTCCAGCCGTTTGTTGCATCTTCTTCCTACACGGCATGGGACGCCGGACTCATCATGTTCCGTGAAGGTCTGGAAGCCATCTTGATTATCGTGTCACTGTTGACGTTGCTCACCCGATCTGGCAATGAAGACAAGCGCAAATGGGTCTGGTCCGGAGCTTTCATTGGGATCTTGGGCTCTGCGCTGCTCGCCATTTTGCTCAGCGTTGTATTTTCCAATCTTTCTGCCGGCAGCTCTCGTGAAACGATCGAAGGCGTCACCGGAATCATTGCCGTTCTGTTCATGCTTACCATCGGTGCCTGGCTGCACAAAAAGTCCAATTTGCAGGCGTGGAACCGCTTTGTAGAAAAGACGATCGGCACCTCGCTGGCGAAGGGAACTCTGTGGTCGCTTAGCTTCACTGCTTTTCTGGCCATTATTCGCGAAGGGGCTGAGACAATCATCTTCTTTATGGGGATGGCTGCAACGATTCGCATGACCGACCTGATTATGGGAGTCTGCGGTGCACTGCTCGTGCTCGCGATCATCGCGTTTGCGATCATCAAGCTGAGCAATCGCATACCGATCCGCCCGTTCTTCCTGGTAGCGAGCTTGCTGCTCTATTACATGGCTTTCAAATTTATCGGCGCCAGCATTCATTCTTTCCAGGTCACCGGCAGCTTGGCAGCCCACAGCTCCGACTATCTGCTCTACGCGCCGCAGCTCGGCATCTATGCGACATGGGAGACGACGATTCCCCAGCTGGTTATCCTTGCCGTCGTTGCCTTCAACTTTGTGCGCCTTACGCGGAAACGGACGATCAAACCTCTCCCGCAAATCAACTAAAAAGCATAGCATGAAAAAAACCGCAGGTTGGCGCATCCCATGTGCCATTCCTGCGGTTTTTCGCGCTGCGATCTTGCCCCACAAAAAGCAGAGGGGAGTCCCTCTGCCTTTGTTCCATTATGAATTCTCTTTTAGATAGGCGGCCACCCATTTTCGCATGCCCTCCGGCGGTTCCACCCCCACTTCATTCCGGTAAGCGTGGGCGAACTTCTCATAGTGCTTTGCGACTTTTCCGCTTTGCTTGTTACGGGCATACATCTCCAGCAGGATTTGATTCATCTCTTCTTGCAACGGATACATGGATAAATACGAATCGACACGTTGCTCGGCTTTTTGCCACTCCCTTTGGAACAGGTCATGCTCAATCAGTTGTTGGACCAGCATCGTGTATTGCTTGGCGAACATTTCCTCCATCGGTGTTTTCCAAAAATAGTCCCTCTGATCCAGAAGCGGCCCTTTGTATTGGCTGTACAGATACTCCGCCTGCTCCACATCGAACGGCTCCCTCGTCTGGGGAAAGTTGTGCTGGAGGTATGCCCAAACGTCATAAGACTGGTCACGGGGCTCCAGGACATACCCTTCACTCGTTTTGTGGATGTCCACTCCGATCTTCTGTTCCTTTAGAATTTTCTTGAGTCGGTAGACAGTGGTATAAAGATTATGGGTAGCTCTCTCCTCATCCATCTCTCCCCACAAGAGATCGATCAGATTCCACTTGCTGACATGGCGCCCGGGATGACAGAGAAAGTACGCAAACAGCTCCTCCGCTTTCTTGGTTCGCCAACGAACCATGTTCCCTTCCTGGTTGCGCACTTCGAACCCGCCGAAGCATTGGATAGTGGCTTTGTTCTGGGGCTGGCCACCTGTCTTGATGTGTCCCAGCTGTTCCACCAGCTTTTTCGTCACCCGATCGATGGCCATGGGTGTCACAGGCTTTAGTATGTAGTGAAAGGCAAACAAATTGAATGCGTCTAAAGCGTAATCCTTGTAGGCTGTCGTAAACACAATCTTGGTTTGCGCCGAACATTCATTGATTTTCTGAGCGAGCTCCAGGCCGTTCATTTTCGGCATTTCGATATCCAAAAAAGCCACGTCTACCGAATGCTCCGGAAATTCAGCCAGCGCCTCCAAAGGATTTGTGAAGGCACCTACAATCGTGTAATGCGGGTCTTGGCCGATGACGTATTTCATCAGATCGAGAATGGGTTTCTCATCCTCGACAATCAAGGCGTTAAACAAACATTTTCCTCCTCTCCCTCTCTCTATTCGACGCCATCCGTTCAGCCTTTTTCCGTCAGTATAACAGAAGGAAACAACACTCTTGAGAGCATTGTACAAAAAATGCGGTTTGATTTGCGAGCAGTGCCTCGCTGGCAGTGAAAGCAGTGATGACCTCATACGCAGAAACATCACATTGAAGAACAAAAAACAGCCCAGGTGAACATTCTCACTGGGCTGTCTCATCGGGCGATCTTTTCACATGCACCGGACATTACTCTTTCATTTTACGCGTGAGGAAACAAAGGAAGCTTTTCCAAAAACAGAATGTCAGCACGCTCTGCCGCATCTCCTTCTGCGAGGATGGCCGCTCTGGCCACGACATTGCCGCCTGCCTGCACGACCAGCTCTTCGATGGCCTTCAGCGATTTGCCAGTGCTGATCACATCGTCGATAATGGCCACTCGCTTGCCTGCGATTTCCTTGGCATCCGCACCATCCAGGCACAAAACCTGCGTTTTTTGCGTCGTGATGGAGACGACTTCATTTACCAGGGGAGAATCCATGTACGGCTTGATACTCTTGCGTGCCACATAATACTTTTTCAACTTCAAAAGACGAGCCACTTCATAGACGAGAGGGATTCCTTTTGCTTCCGCGGTAATCAGCACGTCCACTTCAGGCAATTTTTCTACGAGCAAAGGCGCTGCGGCTTCCACCAGCTCGGCATCACCGAGTATGACGAAGCTGGCGATACTCAGATCGTCGGCGATCGGCATGATCGGAAGCTCACGAGTGACTCCGGCTACTTTGAGTGTGTATGTCTTCTCCATGTTCGTCCCTCCTACATTCCAAACAGACTTATCAAAGCTCTCATCAGCAAACCAGCCAGCATTCCAAAAAACGGGTCGGAAATTGCGGTAACGACCATCGTCATACCCCCTACAAGGCCGGAGGTAGCGTCGCCGCCAGTCAAAGCTGCAGTCGCATTACCCGGAACGGTTACGATAGCCCCCAGTACAAACAAGAAGCCGCTGATCGATTCGCTCGGAATGAAACGTCCGATTTTCGGCAGCAAACCCGCGAACAGGATGGCAGCCATCAGCACCATCATCAGCACGCCAGAAGCTACCGGGTGTGGAGCGCCTGCCGTAGCAGAAATGATTGCCTCTACAGGGGCGCCGCCGAATAGCGCCGAAACCATGTCAGCCACGCTGCTGATCACGCTCAGTGTATCGATGTTTACGTCCGATTTGGCAATTTCTCCGTTGATTTGCCCAAACGCAATATTCGCGCCGATGTTGAGGCATACCATCGCCATCGCACCGCGCAGGATCGCAGGTGAAAAGGTCAATTTCTGCAAGACGAGACGATCATTCGCTACGGGCTGAATCGGGCTTCCCTGCTTCAGAACATTAGAAACGGCGCTAGACAGGATAACCGAGATCGTTACCGTGTACACCAGGTCTTTCGTCAAGAAATACGTAAGCAGACCGGAAGCCATGGAACTGATCCCGACTGCCATATTGCCGCGTGCCATGTCCCACGATACGCGGGCCAGCATGATTCCCACACCAGCCATCATGCCGTTTGTAATGACCGGTCCGATAAAATCCACGATTTTCTCCAGAAAACCAAACAGACCGATGATGGTCATGATGATTCCCCCGACAAAAATCATGGAGAGCCTCTCTTTCATGCTTTTTCCTATCGTTCCTGCAAGGGTAATCGTCTCTGCTTGATAGGAAACGACCGCGACCGAACCTGTGACGGCATTTCCCGCTGCACCTACTAGAAACGCAAGCGCAGTCGGAACGGATGCAAAACCAAGGGATAAGGCCAGCAGACCTTGCGGCAGACCGTTCAAAACCACGCTCAGTGCAGCGATAATGTCCTTCCACTCCATCTTTCTCTCTCCTTTTCAAACAAATAAACATGTCAGATAAAATTACACAAATGATAAATTATCACAAAACACGATCTTTATCAATTAAATAATTAATTAATTTTCGTGTTTCGTTTAAACCAATTGATTATATCCCTATTATCGTTCGTAATATGAGGGTATACACGAACGTTCTATTCTAGCCAAAGTTTTATTTTCATTACAAATATACTCGTGATAAACAAAAAAAGCATGAGCAAGATCGTTTGATCTCACCCATGCTTTATGGCGTTAGGTTTCTTTCGGCAAAACAATTCCTCGATACAGCTGTACCGTAATCCAATAGTAGACTGCGTAAATTCCCACAAAAATCGAGGTCGGTACCCAAATGTTCGCGTACGGATCAAGCAGGATGACCGAGAACATCTCCATTCCCACAAGTACATGCAGCAGGCCCAGCAATGCAGGGAAAATGAATACGAGGAACAGCTCCTTGTAGATCGATCCTACCAGCCATGCTTTCCGTACTCCAATCTTGCGCAGCATCTTGTAGCGCTCGCGGTCCCTGCTCGCTCCCGAGAGGATTTTGAACATCAGGCAGCTTGCCATCATTGCCAAAAAGGCAATTCCCAGGAAGAAGCCCATGAACATCGTTCCGCTCGTAAAGGCATACAGATTTTCGTACATGCTGTATTTCGTAGATAGGACTTCGCCGTCGTTGCCGCTCGCGGAAGGTGCGATTCGCTCCAATTGGCGTTGGTCCATGGCTTTCAGCTCACTCTTGTACTTCTCGAAGTCATCGACCTTTGCTAAAAGCACCGTGTGCTCCTTGCCTTTGATGCCTGCATACGTAGGACCATCTGCAATGCGAATGCTTTTACCATCCAGCATCGCGTAGCTCGAGACAAATTCGTTGCGAATCGTTTTCTCCCATTCTTCGGGCACCTGCTCCATCACAGCGCTTCCTGATTTCTCCGAATGATCGTCCATGCCATACACGGAAGCCGGCAGCTGCGTCGATACCCGTTTGGGTTGGGCATCAGGATCGTAGGCTCCCATACTGTTCGAGGAGATCAGAGGCGGATGGGCGAGCAAATCGTCCTTTGCGTAATAGATTACGTCTCCATCCACTTTGTATCGATACGTGAGCTGTTCTTCTACGGTCATGCTTTTGATTGCCTCAAAATCTTCTGTCGTCGGGTCCTGAAGCGTGATGTCATAGACATGCGCGACGCCCGCAATCAAGGAGACGTTTTGCTGAAACGCCAATCCTCCTGCCATCGCTCCCACGCCCAGTGCAATCAGCATCGCGACGGTGGCCAGCACCTTGGTCAGGTTGTTCACGCGAAAACGGAGCTGGGCAAACGTAAAAGCATTCAATTTCTGGTCATTCAGTCTTTGATTCTTTTTCAATAGCTGCATGAACAAAGGCAGCAGCGAGATGAAAATCAGGTACGTCCCGATCGTCGTCGCTACAGCTCCAATGATAAACCCAAAGGCGACCAGCTCTCTCAGATGATAGAGGCAAACATATCCTACCGTTACCAGGACAATCCCCAGTAAGGCAACCAACACAGTTCCGACCCCTGCCGCTTTTACCCGGTCATGCTGCTCTTCCGCACGGATGAGATCCAGTTCGGTAGCGCGTGCCAAACGAATGGCATTGATCGTCGATGTCAGAATGAAAAGCACGAGAAAGAATCCGCTCGTCATGAGCAGGGCTGGCACATAGACGGGCTGGTATCCCTCTGCCGCAATGTCCAACTGATTCATCAGCATCTTGCCGATTCCACTGGCCAGTCCGATCCCTACGATATTTCCAACAAGGATGGACAGGATGCCCATTGTCAATGTTTCCAAGAACAGAATCTGGCTGATCTTACCCTTCTTCGCTCCCAATACCCTGTACATCCCCAGCTCTTTGCGCCGAAGGGAAAGCAGGAATGAGTTGGCGTAAAATATATAGAAGATCGTAATGAACGCTAGAAGAAATGCGCCCACATTAAACACCAGCTGAATGGAACTGATCAAGGAATTTTCTCGGGTATACTCGCTGTTCAGTGCGAGCGTCTGAAACATGTAGAAAATGGAGATGGAGATGACCAGACCCACGAGCAGGATCAGGTAGTCCTTCATCATTTTCCGCATGCTGGATAACGATAGCTTCAGCAACATCCTATTGCCCTCCTAGTCTAGGTCATGTGACGCACCAAGCTCGGCGAGCACGTCCAGAATTTGTTTGAAAAAGGTTTGGCGATCTTCGGTGCGATGGATTTCTTTGTACAGTCTGCCGTCCTGAATAAACAAAATGCGCTTGCAGTAGCTCGCACTGAACGCATCGTGCGTGACCATCAAAATCGAGACGTTCTGGTTTTGATTCAAATCGCTCATCGTCTCCAAGAGGCTCTTTGCATTTTTAGAATCCAGTGCGCCGGTCGGCTCATCTGCCAGCAAAATAGCCGGCTCATGGACCAATGCCCGTGCTGCGGCCGCTCTTTGCTTCTGTCCGCCGGATACTTGGACCGGGTATTTTTGCAGAAGATCAGCGATTCCTACCGTCTCGGCCACTTTTTTCACCTTTTGCCCGATCACTTGGGATGACACCCCTTGCAGCGACAATGGCAATGCGATGTTTTCGTACAAGGACAAGTTCTCCAGCAAATTGAAGTCCTGAAAAATGAACCCGAGCCGCTGCGAACGGAAATCGGCGAGCTGGTTCTGTTTCATCTTGGTGATGTTGGTCCCGGCGATGTGAATCAAACCGCCACTTGGACGATCGAGCGTAGAAATGACGTTCAAAAGCGTCGTTTTGCCCGATCCGGAAGGGCCCATAATGCCGACGAACTCCCCCTCCTCGATGTTCAACGAAACTCCCTTTAATGCATGGGATTGGCTCTCGCCCTTTGTCCCGTATATTTTTTGTACGTCCTTGACTTCAAGTACAGTTTGCATATGGTGTTCCTCCTTCTCCCTATTCCATAAGCTCCGCTCTTCTTTTTTCTTTCAACGCCTCTTACTGTACTCATTTTCCAGTGAGGGAGCCATTGATCTACCTAACAGTTTGCTTACGTTTTTGTAAGAAAGCTTTTACCGAACACATCGTGAAAGAAAAAAAGACATGGAGATAGCTCCATGTCCCATGCCACATCGCATTATGAAAATTGATCAGGAAATTGCTTCATAATCCCTTCTGATAGCGTGTCCGCTATGATCAATCCGTTATCTTCGCCCTGATCAAAAGCCACGATATCCGCATTCCCATTCTTGTTCAGCCTTGCTTCCACCACATCTGTCATCTGTTTAAGCTGGGTATGGAGCAAATCTCTCAATTCATTCAGGGTCCAGTTCATATTGATACTGCTGAGTAGATTGGCAATGTCATCCGCGTTTTGATACCAGTCTGTGTACAGACTTTTCAATTCTACCTGCTGCTGGTTTTTGGCTGCTGCCACGATTTTTTCTGCGATGAAAATATGCTGCCTTAACATCTCTGTCAGCTGATTGCCCACTGTATCTCCGTAATATGGCTTAAAGACGTTTCCGATGTCCTCCTGATTTTTCAACAGCTTTGCCATCACCTGAGCCTGATCCTCCAGCCCAGCCGTGGCACTGACGACGTAGCTGCGGGTCCATAGGATTTGATCCGTCCAGAGCTTTCTCATCTCTTCCCTCAGCTTTACGGCAGCCGTGCTGATTCCTTCTACCCGCTCGGCACTCTCCACTGTCTCTTGTCCTTTCGTAACAGTTGCAGGATGGAACAGCGCCATGCCTAGCAGGAACGCAATAGTCCCGAACAGCGGTTTCCTCAAAAGACTTCTCCTCCGTCACGCAAATTTCTGGAAAGGCACCACTTTATTGTCGGCAAACTCCGCTATTTCATTCCTCTCTTTTCCTGCAAAAAAAAGACACCTAACAGAAGGGTGCCCTGCCGATCGAGCCCTCAACTTGATTGATCTCATTTCGGCATCAATTTTATCCAATATTCATATTGTTTCGATTGATTTTCAATTATACAATACACCAAAGCAAACCAAACGACGTGAAGCACCCAAGAAAAATAGAGAGAGCAAAAGAAAAAATCAAGTGGGAAGAAGATGAGAGAGATGGCTGCTTTACAAGAAGTGCAGCAAAATGACTTGCAGATTGCACAAGCTTACGTTCATGAAGTGTACGAGACGATTCAAGCGCGCAACCCTGGGGAGCATGAGTTTCATCAAGCTGTCAAAGAAATTTTCGAGTCTCTGGTACCCGTATTTGCAAAGCATCCGAAATACATGACCAACGGCATTCTGGAGCGCATCAGTGAACCGGAGAGAATCATTACGTTCCGCGTACCTTGGGTCGATGATCACGGAAAAGTACGAGTAAATCGCGGGTTTCGCGTACAGTTCAGCAGCGCCATCGGTCCATACAAAGGTGGCATCCGCTTCCACCCTTCCGTCAATGCCAGCATCATCAAGTTTCTCGGCTTTGAACAAATCTTCAAGAATGCCCTGACCGGTCAACCCATCGGTGGTGGAAAAGGCGGATCGGACTTCGATCCAAAAGGGAAATCGGACGGAGAAATCATGCGGTTCACTCAGAGCTTCATGACAGAGCTGTGCAAATACATCGGACCGGACACGGATGTCCCCGCTGGCGATATCGGAGTCGGTGCACGAGAAATCGGATACATGTTCGGTCAGTACAAGCGCATTCGCGGTGGCTACGAAGCTGGTGTCCTCACCGGAAAAGGCGTCGGCTACGGCGGGAGCTTGGCACGTACGGAAGCGACTGGATACGGAGTCGTCTATTTTGTTGAGGAAATGCTGAAAGGCACGGGAGAAAGCCTAAAGGGCCGCACTGTCGTTGTATCGGGTTCTGGCAACGTCTCCATCTACGCCATGGAAAAAGCTCTCCACATGGGGGCGAGCGTGGTCGCCTGCAGCGATTCCAACGGCTACATTTACGACAAGAACGGCATTCATTTGGAAACCGTGAAGCGACTGAAAGAAGTAGAACGGGCCAGAATCAGTGATTATGTAAAGCTGCATCCACATGCGGAATACAGGGAAGGCTGCCGCGGCATCTGGACGATTCCCTGTGATATTGCGCTGCCGTGCGCTACCCAGAATGAGATCGACGCAGCGTCTGCGAGCATCCTCGTGGAGAATGGCGTCAAAGCAATCGGAGAAGGCGCAAACATGCCATCCACTTTGGAAGCCATCGAAGCATTCCAGAAAAATGGCGTCCTGTTTGGTCCTGCAAAAGCAGCAAATGCTGGCGGGGTCTCTGTCTCCGCTCTGGAAATGGCCCAAAACAGCATGCGGCTTGCTTGGTCCTTTGAAGAAGTCGATGCCAAGCTGCAGGAAATCATGGCGAGGATCTACCAAAACAGCATGAAAGCTGCCGAGGAATATGGTCACCCAGGCAATCTCGTCGTCGGTGCCAACATCGCCGGATTCATCAAAGTGGCAGATGCAATGCTTGTGCAAGGTGTGGTCTAACCCTTTCTCTGGCAATAAGACAAGGACAGCTCATGATTGGGCTGTCCTTGCTTGATTACGTTCCTTTTTCCCCTTGTCTTACGCGATAATTTTCGTCTTCTTCGCATTCTCCGTGGATTTCTTGATGAGACCGCTGAGCGGACGCTTCAGGACGAGGGCTATGAATAGACTGAGCCCGATAAATCCGAGCAAGCAGAGAACATCGCGAATCACTGTCGTCCAGAGAATTCCGCCCACGCCTTCGCGCAGCAGGCTAATCGCATAGGTAAACGGCATGAATGGATTCAACGCCTGGAAGAAAGCCGGCGTCATGCTGATTGGGAATGTGCCTCCCGAGCTGGAAAACTGAAATACCATGAAGATGATTGCGAGTCCCTTGCCCACGTTGCCGAAAACTGACAGCAGCGTGTACGTGATGGTGACAAATACGGCACTGACCAGCATCGCGAAAAGGACAAACGGCAATTTGTCGGCCACGTAGGCACCGAGGAGGTAGATGTCACCAAGCGTGATGAACAGTGCCTGGAACATCCCGATAGTCAAGAATGTAGCCAGTCTCCCCAGGTACAGCTGATACGGCTTGAATCTCCCCTCCGGATTTTCCGCTTCTGCCTTCAGCAAGGAAATCAGCAGCGTCGCCCCCACCCATAGCGACAGCACCCCGTAAAACGGGGACATAGCCGAGCCGTAATTGGGAATCGGATACTTGCGGTTCTCCTCGATCTGGACAGGGCTTGCCAAAAACTCGCTCTCTTTTTGAATATCTCCCCGCAGCAGCTTGGCGAGGGCCGCAAATTGATTGTTCGATTCAAATTCCCTCAGTTTGTCTGCCGCCTCACGAACGGCGTGCTCCAATTGCGGCAGGTCGTTTCGTACCAAGCCAGCTACTTTATGTACACCTGACTCGAGCTGCGGAAGCTGATGCTGGACGAAATCAGACAGCCTGACGAGCTCTTTTTCTGCCGCAGGCAAGTCGTTGGTTATGAACGCTGCCGCCGCATCGAGCTTCTTCCCGATCTCCGGGAGGCTGCTTTTCAGGAGCGGAGCTGTGGCAGTGATCGCTTTGTCAAACGCGTCTACCTTGGCCCCGAGACCTTGCGCAAGCTCATGCAGCTTGGCTCGAATCTGCGGCAATTGCTCCTGGATGCGGATCAGCTCGGCTTGACCAAATTCCAGACCGGCCTTGGCATCCTCCAATATGGCTGCGATATCCGGCAGCTTGCCTTTGGCCGCCTGCAAGCGGTCTGCTGCCGAGCCAGACAGCGATGTCAGTGCATCGATGCCAGCCGCAATACGCGGAACGATTTCCGTGTCGTACCGATCCAAGAGTGAGCCCAGTGCGGTGCTGGTCTCTACCGCGTGCTGACGCAAGCCCTCGATCGTTTCTTTCAGCGGAGCTTTTCCTTCCTCCAGTGCCCTTGCCACTATTCCCAGCAGCTCGATTTGCCGGTTCATCCTGTCTTCGAGTGCGTGCAGTCTGTCTACCTGGCCTTGCAGCGGTTTTCCCGGGATGTACTCGTTGATCCGGTCGAGCAACGAAGCGGTATGCTCCAGCACACGGACCACAGTGGCCAGTCTCCCTTGCACCGCCTTGACCTCATCCGCAGTCGGCCAGCGATCCGGATTGGTTTCCAGCAGCCGGTCTGCCAGCAGAGCAACTGTGTCAGCGGCTTGCTGTGCCAGCGCCAGGTTTTGCTTCACCAACGGTGCGATCGTATCCAGCGCACCGTTACTTTCGGTCAAAAATTCGTTCAGCCGATCGGCTAGAGCAGCTCCTTTGTCTGCTATCTCTGCCACTCGCGGCAGAGCTTCCTGCGCTGCCGTCACGACCTCGATCGCCTTGTTGGTCTTGTCCAGCGCCAGATTGATGGTATCCTCTACCTGGTTGAAGTGTTGATCCAGCTCCTGAACACGGTCTGCTGCCTGGCGAATTTGCGGGAGCTTATCCTGGATGGCCAGGATCCGATTGATCGCATCGCTGATTGCCGGCCAATTTTGCTGGACCTTGAGCAGATACTGCGCTGCCTGATTGATTTCCGGTATCTTTTGTTCCAGCGCAGGGATAATCTGCGCCTTTTCATGAATCTCCGGCAGCTTCTTTTCCAGCTCCAAAACTTTTTGCCCCGCCGCCTGGATCTGGGGAAGGTTTCGCTCGAGCTCAAAAATGCCGTTTTCGATCTTGCGGATCGTCGGCAGCTGAGCTTCGATCTCGATGCCGATTTCCTTCAGCTTTTTGAGCAAGGCTTCACTCACGGCTCCCGTGAAATTTTCGTTGATTTCCTTGGCGATCGCAGACACTCCTGAGGAAGTGATCTTAGGCGCCACCGCATTTACCTTTTCATTCACGGTATAGATGACGGTGGGACGATCCAGCCTCCCCTCGACAATCCCCGTGATTTTCGAGGAAAAGTCGGGCGGGATGAGAATACTGGCATAGTATGCTCCCTCGTCCACGCCTCTTCGGGCCTCATCCTCATCGACAAAGGTCCACCCCAGCTTTTGGTTATGGTGCAGGTTGTTCAACAGCTCCTCCCCAATATTGATGTGCTGCCCCGCCACTGTCGCTCCGGTATCCTGACTGGTGACGGCCACTTTGACACCTTGTGTATTTGCATACGGGTCCCATACCGATTTGATATTGACCCAATCGTACAGGCAGGGGAGCAAGGCAATCGCCACAATGAGAAAAACGCCCGTCGGCACTTTAAAAAGGTTGAGCCAATCCGTTTTATAAATCTGCCAAATTGCACGCATAGAGGTACCACCTAGTAGTAGATTGAGTAATCCTGATTCTTCCAAAAAGATTACCATACTTGCATGAGGACGAGAACCTTGTAGTAGTATGCGTTAGAAAAACTTGGTTTATCGCCGCTTCATGAGCAGCACAAAAAAAGCGGCCTGCTTGGATAGCGGCCACTTTGGCGTTGTCTTTTTACGAGCGGGCTGTCTGGGGGTGGAACCAGATTTTATCGAAATCGAGCCAACCTGAGGTGTTGATCGAGACCCCGCGCACCGACTGATGAAAGGACGTATTGCTTTTTTTATAGACGAGGTACAGGATCGAATGGGTTTGCTTCATCAACTCTTCCAGTTCATCCAGCATCTCCTGGCGGCGCAGTCCCTCTTCTTCGCGGAAAATCTCTTCCGTCAGCTGGCGGACCTGCTGCGTCGTCTGAGGATCAAAGGCGGCGAGGAAGTAATTCTTTTGCAAATACATCTCCAGCTCGCAAATCTCGTCTCCGGTAAAAACATTTCCAAACAACCGGCAATCGTAACGAGCCCAATCCTCGTAGTCCATCAGTTCTTCCACACATCTGACGTCCATCACGACCTCGATGCCGAATGACTCCAAACGGTCGCGAATCCAAAGGGCATCTTCTACGTGATACGGATTCGAGGCCACCCGGAACACTTCCCCGCGATAGCCGCTCTCCTCCAGCAATGCCAGAATCTGCGCACGACTAAGCGCCTCTTCCTCTTTCTCGGCCCTGCCCGTATACGCATGATGCGGACGAAATCCGAGAGCGGGAACGACGAGATCTCCTCCCAAATCATCAATCATTTGCTTCCGATCGATCATGTGGTGCAGCGCCCGTCTAAACGCAGGGTGATTCTGCGGCCCGACCTTCCACTGGTTAAAGACAAGCAGTGTGCAGCAGGCAAACAGCATTTCGGTGTCGATCCACTCACAGCTTTGGCTGAGACGCTCCCCCCATTCGCCATGGGATGGATCTCCATACGAAGTGAAAACAGATGTCCAGTCCGGTTCCTTCAATCGGCCTGGCTCCATATCAGGAAGGATGAGGATCTCTACGCGATCGAGCTGCGGCCGCCCGCGAAAGTGCCCTGGGAAAGCCTCCAGCACGCAAATCCCATCCTGCATCCGCGTCACTTGAAACGGACCCGTGCCGACGGGATTCCGGGAAAAATCGGCTTCCCCTTTTCGCAGCACGACATCCTCCGGAAGAATACTCGCAGGAACAGTCGATAGAAAACGCAAAAACAAGGAATTCGCCTGCTTCAGCTGAAAGTGCACGGTTTTATGATCGAGAGCCACGACCTGCTCGATGTCCCGAAACATCCAGCTGGATTCAAACCGCTCCGGACGCAAACGGACGCGGTCGATGGAAAAAACGACATCGTGGGCAGTAAGCTCCCTGCCGTGATGGAACAAGATGCTCTTTTTCAAATGAAACGTCCATGATCGGCCATCTTCACTGGTCTCCCAGAAATGCGCGATGCTTGGCTGAATCGTGCGCCGATCGGGATCATACTCGACCAATGTATTGAACAGCTGTCCGCCGATATGGGCATCGAAGGTGTAATAAGATAGCGCTGGATCCAATGTCACGATGTTGCGGTAGACAGGAAAACGCAACGTGTCCTCCAGTCTGTCGGAAACCATCTGGGTCGAGAAGCCCATTCCATCGGAGAGCCAATCCATCAAGCGATTCTTGGCAGAGCTGCTGCCAAACCGGTTCATCAGCTCCATCGCTTCATTGACCTCTCCTCTCTCCATCTTGAGCTTTCCTTCCTGTACCAGAATTTCTTCCGCATCGGCTTGGATGGTCAGGAGAGAAGTATGTCCACGTCCGCGACCGGCTTGCCATTCAATCCAGCCCAGCTCGCTCAGCTTGCGAATGATCATCTTCGTGTATCGCGGCGTGCAATGCCAAATGCCTGTGAGCTTTTCCACTGTCACAGGAAATGCAACATGATCCTCCTGGTCACGAAAAAACGAACGGAGCTCCAAAAAATGAAGAACGGTCAGCATACAGTACCTCATTTCCTCCTAGAAAAGGTGAACAGACTCAACCAAATCATACCCTTTTTCTCTGTTCCTAGATAGATATACTGGGGGTAAAGAGACGATTCCAGAAGGGGAGAACCAAAATGAACAGCTTTGCACAAAAGCTCCGCGCGATGACTGATTTCCATCCAGTCGCTTGGGGTGTCATTATCGGAACCTTCCTGTCACGTACAGGTTTTTTTATGACCATCCCGTTTTTAGGGATTTACTTGGGGAAGGG
Source organism: Brevibacillus choshinensis (assembly GCF_016811915.1). Lineage (NCBI taxonomy): Bacteria > Bacillati > Bacillota > Bacilli > Caryophanales > Paenibacillaceae > Brevibacillus > Brevibacillus choshinensis. The sequence goes on from NZ_CP069127.1 coordinate 6,107,670, forward strand.
AAAGGGCATCGATCCCGCTACCGTTGGCGCCATCCTAGCGGCGAGCTTTTTGGTCGGGACCCTCTGCAGCTTTGTGGGCGGAGCGCTATCCGATCGCTTGGGACGCTATCCGGTGATGATTGCCGCCATGACTGCCTGGAGCGCAACTTTGCTGGGCTTTGCCTTCGCCGATGAGGTCTGGCAATTCTTCCTGATGAGTTCCTTGAACGGGCTGTGCCGGAGCATCTTCGAACCAACCGCACGTGCCCTCCTGGCTGATGTGACGGCTCCCGAGCGCCGCACGGATGCCTTTCATGCCCGTTACTTTGCCATCAATATCGGTGGCGCGATCGGTCCGTTGGTGGGCCTGAAGCTGGGGGCTGGCAGCACATCCTCGCTGCTGCCCTTTTACATCAGTGCCGCAATCTTTGCCATCTATGCCATCGTCCTGGTCATTTTCATGCTCTCCTTCAAGCATACGCTGCAGGAAAAATCGTCCGGAACCCCGATGAATCAAATGATCCGCATTGTTTTCTCGGATAAAGTATTTCTCTATTTCCTCATTGGCAACGTCTTCCTGGCTGGCGCCTACTCGCATCTGGACACGACCCTGTCGCAGTTCATCGGTCATGATCGGGTGGAGGCCTACTCGTTTCTGTTCATCATCAACACGCTTTCCGTTCTCGTCCTGCAATATCCGTTGGCAAAGCTGATGAAGCGTTTTTCCTCCCTGACCGCGCTAAAGGCTGGCTGCTTGCTGTTCGGGCTGGGACTGTTCGGATTCGGACTCTTTGATAATCTGGCGCTGCTCGCCTTGTCGATGGTCGTCTTTACAGCAGGTGAGATCTTGAGCTTCGTCATCGGAGACGTGCTGATCGGGGAAATCGCCCCCAGCCATTTGAGAGGAGCTTACTACGGCGCAAGCGGATTCGCCTTTATCGGCCAGAGTGCATGCGCTTGGTTCGGGGGGATTTTGCTGAACGTACTGGGCTTCGGGCAGGGGCCGCTCATCTTCGCGATCCTTATGCTTTTGACCTTTATCGCTTATCCTTTTTTCCACCGCGGGCAGCAGCTGTGGGAAAGGCGCCTCGGACATTCTGGTACTGACCAAATGTGCCATGGCATGGAGCTGACCAAAAGCTAAATCCATTCAAAAAGGAGTTTTGTCCATGACAGCCATTTCGCAATTTCTAGCTCTGCATCAAGCAGATGATCTGTTATTCTTGGGCAATGCCTGGGACGTCCCCTCCGCACGCGCCCTGGAAAAAGGCGGTTTCAAAGCCATCGGCACCACCAGCTGGGGGATCGCCCATTCTTTGGGCTATACGGATGGAGAAAAGATTGATTTCGACCTGCATCTGGCCGTCATCAAAAGGATCGTAGAGCAAGTGAGCATCCCTGTCTCCGCTGACCTGGAATCAGGATACGCTGCAGATGCGCCGACGATCATTGAAAACGTCTTGCGCACAGCGGACGTCGGGGTCGCAGGAATCAACCTCGAAGATTCGCTCAAGAGGAGCACAGGCCTGCGGGATATGATCCTGCATGGCGACCTGCTTTATCAAATCAGAACAGCGCTCGATCACAACGGATTTTCCGATTTCTATATCAACGCACGGATCGATACGTATTTCCAAAAGGAGGATCCGCTGGCGGAAACCATCGAGCGGGCAAAGGTGTACGTAGAGAGCGGCGCGAGCGGGATCTTTGTTCCTGGAGTAAAGGAGGAAACAGACATCCGAGCGATCAGCGCCCAAGTAACAGCACCGCTCAATGTCCTGTCGCTGCCAGGGCTAACAGACGGCAAGCTGCTCAGAGAGTGGGGCGTAAAGCGACTGAGCTTTGGCAACTTCCTGTATGACAAGATGGTTGCATTTCTGGAGAACAGCGCCTTTCAGTTGTACCAGACTACAGACACCGCTTCGTTGTTTCAGCCAGAGCCTGCGCGGTTCTGAATCACGGAAAAGAGCTTCCCTGCCATTCGCTCGGGGAGGCTTTTCCTTTTTCCCATCACCGTTGCTCTCCTTTAGTGAGCGATTTCCTTAAAATATCGATAGACCCTCTCCAACTTCGCCTGATGCCGTCCCTTGGGGCTCTCCATATTGCCAAACTCAAAGAACTTCACTTTCTTCATCCCCACGAATTGAAACAATGCTCGTTTCATCAATACTTTGTGGGCGTTATTCAGCCAAAACAGCGGATAATGCGTCGGCCCCTTCATGGTGGATATGCACACGACCGACCTCCCCGTGAGAAGTCCCTCTGGAAACAGCCCTTTTTTATCTCTGTACGCAAACTCCGATGCAAACATCTGATCCATGTATCCGAGAAGCATGGCTGGCGGACGCCCCCACCAGATCGGGTACACAAGAACGATTTTATCTGCCCACGTAATCTGGTTCCGATATTTCTCCAGCCGGGGATCGCTGTGCATATCCCTTCTGCGCTTCTGTTCATTGAAAACGAGGACAGGATCAAACCTCTCTTCGTAGAGATCAAGCACCTGCACTTCCTGGATCAGCGGGTTTTCCTCGCTCCCTTGTAAGACCTTCTGCAGAAACGAAAAGCTAAGACTCTGATGATTCGGATGTGTATAGATCACAAGCAGTTTCATCTCGGCACCCCATTAGTTATCATTTGATAACAAAAAGGTAGCACGGTCGGAATAAAGTTGTCAAATGATAATTGTTAAATGATAACCAGTTTGCTATCGTAACGATAAGAGGTGATCCCTATGGACCAAACAGCCCTTTTTCAAAAATTCGTGGCCTTCACCACAGCCGTCCATCAAGTGAAGCACGAGATGACCAAGGATCTGAAACCCGATGACATTACCCCTGTCCAATACAGCATTCTGGAATATGTAGCTGTCCAGCAGCCCGTCACCCTCAGCGATATTAGCGACTGCCAGCATATGTCCATGCCCAATACGAGCCGTGAAATCCGAAAGCTGACGGAAAAAGGCCTTCTCGAAAAATCAGCCGTCGCCGAAGATCAGCGCAAGCAATCGATACGCCTGACCCAAGAAGGCCAAGCCATGATGGACGAAGCCTTTTCGCGAATTGAGGAGCGTTTCCGCAAGCGAATCCTAGGGGCTAGCGAAGAGGATCTGAAAATGATTGAGCAGGCTTTGGACGTGCTGCAGTCCAAAGTGTTTCATACCCAGTAGCGATGGCCTCTCTCAAAAACAAGCGCTCGTTGATTTTGCTCAGTATCCTGGCTTTCCTTTTGCTCCTGTTCCTTTTTCCTTCGTGGACTCCTGAAATCAGAGACGAAAAAGGAAATGCTCTGCCGAACAGTGTGGCTTCCTTGGAGGAAATCACACTCGGCGGAATCAAGCAGTCGATTTTGATTCGGGGTATGGATCGAAACAACCCAGTCGTACTCTTCCTGCATGGCGGACCCGGCTATCCGCAAATCGCCTATGCCCGGAAATACCAGCAAGAACTCGAAAAAGATTTCGTCGTCGTGAACTGGGATCAACGAGGTTCCGGGAAGTCGTATCACTGGAACATGACCGATGAGGATTTGAAGGTCGAGAAACTCGTCGAGGATACGGCTGAACTCACCAAATATTTGCAGGAGAAATTCAACCAACCAAAAATCTTTATCGTCGGACATTCATGGGGTAGCCTCCTGGCAACATGGACGGTTCAAAAATATCCCGACCTTTTCTATGCTTATATCGGCGTCGGACAGGTAGCAAATTCTCCGCTGGGGGAACAAGTATCGTATCAATTTGCTCGGGAAGAAGCCCAAAAGCAACACAATGAGCCAGCAATCAAAGAGCTGGACTCCATCGGCCCTCCTCCCTATAAAAATCCCCGTAAGGATGCCACCTTGGAACGAAAATGGGTCACTGCTTTCGGAGGATCGGAGAGAAAGACCCATACCTATCAAGATCTGATAATGGGTGTCTTGTTCGCGCCTGAGTATACTCGGCTCGATGGGGTTCGTCTTGCCTTTGGGGACTCCTATTCCAGAAACGCGATTCTACCGCAAACCCAACATACGAACTTGTTTGAAACCGTTCCCGTTTGGAGCGTCCCCGTCTATCTCATTATGGGGCGGTATGATTACATGACTCCCTCCGCAGTAGCCTACAGCTATTACGAAAAGGTGGTCGCACCCGAAAAACATTTCATCTGGTTTGAAGAATCCGCACACTTTCCCCATTTTGAAGAAGAGAAAAAATTTCATGAAGTCATGCTGGGAATCAAGAAACATATTCTCCCCGGCAGCTAATATCGAGGAAATAACAGCAAAGGGAACTGCACAGGCAGCTCCCTTTCTTTTTTCTTCTTAAATAAATCCGCCGTTGACGCGAAGAGTCTGCCCTGTCACCCACTGGGACTCGGGACCCGCCAGGAACAGGACGACCTGCGAGATGTCATTCGGCTCAGCGATTCTTCCCATAGCATTCATGCTTCCGACCCTCTTGGCTTCCTCTTCCGTTTTCTCAGCCGTAAAGAGCTCTGTGTTCACAGGTCCCGGGGCAACCGCATTGATCGTGATTCCTCTTGGGCCGAGCTCCTTGGCCAACTGACGGGTGATCTGCTCGACCGCTCCCTTGGTCGCAGCATACACGCTGTACGCCGGTAACATATTCCCCGCTACGGATGTGGAGAAATTGATGATGCGCCCATTCTCCTTCATATGCAGCGCTGCTTGCTGGCAGGCAAAAAACGTTCCTTTGACGTTAATGGCAAACTGCCTGTCGAATTCCTCCTCAGTCACTTCAGCGATGAGCCTCGTGCTCATGACTCCGGCATTGTTGACCAAAATATCTACCTGACCATAGGCATCGAGCGTCTTTTGAAACAAGCTCTCCACTTCTGCCACTTTGCTGATATCTGCCCCGATGGCGATGGCTTCTCCGCCAACCTGCTTGATTTCAGCCACGACTTCCTCTGCTTTGCCCGGACTGCTTGAGTAGTTCACGACCACCTTCGCGCCATGCTGAGCCAGCTCTACTGCCATTTGTCGACCGATTCCCCGCGAAGCTCCTGTCACGATTGCTACTTTACCCGCCAGCTTTTTTTCCATGGATGATCCCGCCTATCTGTTTATTTGGAGAGCTTTTTATGTGAATGTACGTCTGTTTGATTGCCTGTTGCTCGGTTTTGATTATAGTCGTTTTCCAAAACAAATGTCAAATGACAATTTTGTATTTTTGTCATTTGACCCCATGCAACATAAAAATACCTTTCCGATTCGCTGCAATCAGAAAGGTTTCGGTCTTGTATTAAGTGATGCCTCTCAGGAGCAACTCCCATACGGCCCGGAAGTCTTCCTCTTCTCCCTCCGACAGCCACTGTTTGGCATGTGCGGGATGATGGAATCGGGAGGTGGCGAGGAAAATGGCTCTTGCGATGACCTCTGGTTGTCCTGGCTTAAATTCTTTGGCCAGTATCCCTTGCTCCACGATAGCGGCGATCTGCTGAATCAGATGATTGACGTGTGCCGTGACAATTTCTACCGAATCCTGAGTTTCGGCAGCGTACATGGCAAACATCTCTGCGTCCTTCATGAAATAATCCCTTTTGGACTTTCTCAGAGTCGACAGCCATAGGTACAGTCGCTCTGCCGCACTCCCTTTTTCGTCGTGGACGATCTCCGCTAACGGAGCCGAGATGCAGCCTACCAGCCATCTCTCGGTTACGGCCTCTCGCAATGCGGCCTTGCTTGGATAGTGCCGATACACCGTTCCGTGGCTGACCTGCAGTACCTTGGCGATATCGACCACCGAGGTCTTATCCGGTCCAAAACGCCTGAGCACCTGTTCTGCCGCGTCCAAGATCATTTCCTTTGTTAATGGCAAATCATTACTCATAAGAACGTCTATCCTCCTTCATCTCCCTCCCATCATACCTCAATTCAGCCAAAGAGAAAAATCAAAGGTTGAAAATTGTCAGTTGCACTTCATTCGCTGTCGAACCAAATCACCTCTTGTCTAACTCTTCCAATTTCAGCTATATTTTGAATATACATACTACTTTAAAACTATGACATTGGTAGGAGATTCATATGACGATTACAATGAAAATCCGATCTGCGACCCCACTGGAGACAGAAAGGCGCATTACCAAAGCCTCTCCCAACGAATACTCACATGAAGATTGGTATGAAACCACCCTTGCTTCCACCGACGCGCTCGAGATTCACATCAACAATCTGACGCACCCTGACTCCTGCATTGAAGTCTACGACAGGTTCGGCACCAGGCTGGAGCACGCTTGCTTTACCCCTGATGCCCCTATCATCCTGCCCTTCTTCCCTGAGAAGGAAGGTCTCTACTTTATCCGCGTCCTGGTGGGACCGGACCCAGATCCCCACCACATCTACCAGCTGTTCGTGGACAAGTACACTCCTCTCTCGGGCACGATCGAAGGCTCCTGCAGGCTTACAGCGGAAAAAGGACCTTATCTGCTCGGACCGAAAGACTTGATCATCCCTGCCGGCTGCAGCATCACGGCAGAAGCGGGAGCAACCATCAACGTTCGGGGATCAAACAAGATCCTGGTTCAAGATGCCGGCGCCCTTTACCTCATGGGAGAGTCGGATAACCACATCACGATTATCGGAGCAATCGGCGACCCTTCCAGACATACGTGGAATCAGCTCGTTATCTCCCCTCAGGCGATGACTGAAAACCGGCATGTGGTCATCCAGTACGATAATGACGAGAATGGCGTCGACTTCCTAACGTTTCCTGCCCCGTTTGCTGCTACAGCATCGACCTTCGAAGAGTTTACCGCCACCATCGAAGAAGCTTCCCACTACAAGCGGGCTGGAATGATCCCGCCAGCTGCTCGCCTGGACTACATCAAGTCCTGGTTTAAGCAAGCCAGCCCTTACCACTTCAGCTTCCTCGAAGAACTCATCCCCTTTGAACTTTACTTCGGGAACGATGTCACCTCTTTTGCCGATTGGGAAATGGACAGCCTCCGCGTCAGCAGCGAACGCTACCTAGCCGGACACATCAACTATTGGGATTTCGTCAATGGCAACTTCACGAGTGATCTGGTGGAGGCAGCACAGCTTTTCGCCAACAAGCAAAGCAGCTCCGAGCCGCGCATACAACGCATGATCGATTTTCTCACCATCGGCCAAAACTGGCGCCAAACCCACGGCTACTTCAAGTGGTACGATCTGATCAATCCGTTCAACAAGAATGGCGAAGAATTCGAAAAGACGTTTGAACAAATGGCCCCGATCTTCTGGTTGGCCCACAATACGTCCATTATTTATTGGGATAAAAAGGCGCGAGAGTTAGGGCTTTGGGAAAAAGAAAATGCGCTGGAACAGCAGTTTATCAACTCCGTGATCATCCGCGTACATTTTGCAGCAGATTTGCCCTTCACCATCCCCGGTTATGGAAACAACATCCCACCCGTTGGCTTCGTCAGTCTCTCCATCAACCACGGCCCTCTGTGCTATCCCAAGCAATACCCGATTCCTGAACCCGAGCACGAAGTGAACTACGGCACCTTGTCCATCGCCAGCTACCTGAAGTTTTTCTTTGACACGCTGTTTTCGCGCAAAACCAACTCCATCTACACCTGGTGGATTCCGACTCAAGCAGACCAACAGCTCTATCAGCTGCTGGGTGAGAAAGGGATTTCCGTCGATTCTCCTCCCGAAGACTGGGATCGCGAGTTCATCCAGCCCTCGCAAAAAACATTGGAGGAAATCCAGCAGTTTTACCTGACGATCTCCTGACAGCATAAAAAAGACCCGAGAGCCTGTTTTGCAAAACATCAACGGCATTCGGGTCTTCTGTTTTTAGCGGTTTTGCGCAAAGTAGTCCTGAATCGTCGCTTTCATTCCTGCCAGGTTGGCAGCAAACTGCTTGTGTCGATGCCTGTTCGCCCCTGAGGGATGGGGAAATCCCCAAAGGCACCTTTGTTTTTCCAGCTTGCCTTCTTGCTCCAATACCTGAAGAACGCTCTCCACACCCTTTCCCAGTGGAATCAAAAGCGCCCGCTCCCATATGGGCAGCTCTTCCTGCATGAAGCCCATCGCAGCATCCGCGAGAGATGGGGTGGTCAGCAGTCCCGGATCGTTCCCATTGTAATTTTGTCCGTTCACAAATACCGGAAAACGCAGCAAAGAGGTCGTATGAAGCAAATCGCGATGCTCTTGAAACAATTCCTGGCAGGAGGAAATCCCCAAATGCCTGTGCAGCTCGAGCGTATCCAGAAAGTCGATCAGATTGGCTCTCATGCTTCCCACAAAGCTGGCAGCATGCTTGGCATTTCGGCATACTTCCTCGTCTGAAAGTCCTGCTTCAAGACTTCGTTTAGCCGCTTGCATCGCGATCCTCATTTGATTCCAGCCTGGCGTAATCCCTAGGATAATCACCTTCGCCGACGGGAGAGCGTACTCGTTGTGAGGCGCATAGTACGTCTCCAGCCTGCCGTCACGCGCCATGAGAAAATCATCGATGAGCAAGTCTGCTTTCGTGAGTGTCGCATCGGTTGGGAGCGACAAGATGGCATGTTTGTATCGTTCGAGATGGGTAGAGATGAGCATGGGAGGGGCGATTCACTCCTACTCGTCGAATTTGAACTTGGAGAGTGCATCCGCCAAAGCTGAGTTGATCCCCTCGGACGCATCCTTATCCTGTCCCTTCAAATACTTGGCGACCTCTTTTTTGGAGACCTTGCTGCCCTTTTCCTTCTCTCTGCGTTCCTGGAACGTAGACAGCTTTTCCCGATGTCCGCATACGCATGCAAAGGTCTGCTTTTCTCCTTCGCCGCGCAGTTCCAGCCTTTTGTGACATTGCGGGCATCTGGCGTTCGTCTGCTTGGAAATGCCTTTCCGATAGCCGCACTCCCGATCTTGGCAGACCAGCATCTTGCCGCGTTTGCCGTTTACCTCCAGCAAAAACTTGTTGCACTCCGGGCATCTGGTTCGGGTCAGGTTGTCGTGGCGGAAGGTCTGCTCGCTGTTTTTAATCTGTTGGACGACCGTTTTCGCGTAGTTTTTCATTTCGCCGATAAACGCCTGCTTGCTGAGGCTCCCTTTGGCGATCGCCCCGAGCTTCGTCTCCCACTGGGCGGTCAGCGTCGGCGACTGCATCTCATCCGGTACGAGCTCCAGCAGCTGCTTTCCTTTTGCTGTCACGTAGATGTGCTTTCCTCGCTTTTCAAACAGGAAGCTGTTGAACAGTTTCTCGATTACATCGGCACGGGTCGCCACTGTCCCGAGCCCGCCCGTCTCTCCGATGGTTTTGATCAGCTCTTTGCTTTCACCCGCCATATATTTCGCCGGGTTTTCCATCGCGCTCAGCAGTGCCGCTTCGGTAAAAGGCTCCGGTGGCTTGGTCTCCCCCTTGGTTTGGGATACGTTGCCTATGCGCAGGCGATCGCCCTTTGAAATCGAAGGCAAGAGCTGTTCTGCTACGCCATCCTTGGCCTCCTCGTCCTCCACATCGTGGTCGTAAACCTCTTTCCAGCCTTTCGCGAGGACGGTTTTCCCTCTGGCGATGAACAGCTCCTGACCTATTTTCGCCTGAATGGTGGTTTGTTCATATTCAAAAGCCGGGAACAGCACGGCGAGGAAGCGTTTCACCACGAGATCAAAAATCTTTCGCTCCTTGTCGCTGAGGTCGGTCAAAAGCACGGATTGCTCGGTCGGAATAATCGCATGGTGATCTGACACCTTGCTGTCATCGACGAAGGCTTTGTTTCCTTTGATCGGCGCACGCAGAAGCTTTGCGGCAAATGGAGCGTACGGCTTCATCTGCACGGCTTTGACTCGATCCGGCAGCGTCTCCACGATGTCAGAAGAAAGGTAGCGGGAATCGGTCCGCGGGTAGGTGACCACCTTGTGATGTTCATAAAGCCCCTGCATGATGGAAAGCGTTTCTTTTGCGGAAAAGCCAAACAGCTTGTTGGCATCACGCTGCAGCTCCGTCAGATCGTACAGCTGCGGAGCAAAGCTCTTCTTGTGCGCCTTGGTCACCTCGATGACTTCGGCCGCGGTCTCTCTTTTCAGCGATGCCAGCAGCTGATCGGCTTTTTCCTGGGAAAAGGTCCGGATCTCCTTTGTACGCTGATCCTGCCATTGGAGCTGGATGTGCCCCTCGACCACTGCGGTTAATCCGTAGAAAGGCCGTGGCGTAAACTGACGAATCTCCTCCTCCCGCTTCGCAACGATCGCGAGCGTCGGCGTCTGTACGCGACCGCAGGACAGCTGGGCATTGTATTTGCAGGTCAGGGCACGCGTGGCATTGATCCCTACCAGCCAGTCTGCCTCTGCACGGGCAGCAGCGGAGGCAAACAGATTTTCATACGCCTTGCCGTCCTTTAGATTACGGAAGCCGTCCCGTATCGCTTTGTCCGTGACGGAGGAAATCCAGAGACGCTTGATCGGCTTGTTTACGTGCGCCATCTCAATAATCCACCGGGCGACCAGCTCTCCCTCACGTCCAGCATCTGTGGCAATCACGATATCCTTTACATCATTTCGCTTCATTTGCTGTTTCACGTTCTGAAACTGCTTGTTGCTCTCCCTGATGACCACCAGCTTCAACGGAGACGGCATGATCGGCAAATCCTCGATTTTCCACGAGCTGAATTGCTGTCCGTAACCTTCAGGATCAGCAAGGGTCACCAGATGCCCCAAGGCCCACGTCACGATATATGTATCTCCTTCGAAATATCCGTTTCCTTTTTTCTGGCACTGCAAGACACGCGCGATGTCTCTTCCCACAGAAGGCTTTTCGGCCAGTACAAGTGTTTTACTCATGCATGACATCCTTTCGAACCAACTAACTTTCCATAGTTCCATTCTAAACAAAAAAGGAGGGAAGGGGGTAATCAATGGGCAAGAAAAAACGCAATCCCCTGCGGGACTACGTTTTTACCTTGCGATGACGATAGCTTGTGCTCCCTGTTTGCTGGCTTGCTGTGGAGAACAGAATGGGTGTGCGGTTGATCCTATTTCGGAGTACATCACGAAACACGAATGCAGCCACCCTATTGAAATTACGGAACAGATCCGACAGATCATCATTGAAGAACTGAATCACTCGGGCCTTGAACACGGGGAAGACGGCCGTAAAGCTGATGGACGACCTGACAACGGCAAAGTTGAACAATCGATTGGTACGAAACGCAATTCGATAGAGATTTGCGATTTCACGAGGCGAAAGGGACCGCGTAATAGGCAGTACCCTATTTCCTTCCATATTTCTGACCCTCACTAGGATACGAATATTCCCGATTCGCCTCGACCGTACCAACAGCGTAGCCAGAGCCCTCGCTTTTTGCCTGCCTTGAACACGGATCGTGATGAGAAAGTCACCACTTGCCAACTCACGCAAAGGATCTACACGAACCAACGGGTCATCGCCAATAGAGAATTTTATTTCGTTAAAAAAGGTGAATTCTGGTGGCGATAATCGAATTTTGGCTTTCTTGTGGGGAGTAGCCATGCTGCATCTGCCTCTTTTCGTCACTTCTTCTAGATTTGCTCTATTCTATTGGTTTCCGAAACGATTCGTAACCGTACATGCCTATGAAGAATGCCCGTTTTCCACCACCACAGCGTTTCACTTGTCGCGTTTTTACAAGACGTACCTCCTTTTTTCTTCTATGATGGAAAAAGGTTACAATGATGATTGAATGGATGAAAAGGAGGACTACCTATGGAACTCACGTATGTCACTTATATCGGGGCCAAGCCAGAGGAAGTGTGGAATGCCCTCATATCGCCGGAAGGCACAAAAGCGATCTTTTTCGGGACCGTTTTGCAATCGACATTTGAGATTGGTGCCCCTTATGAATATGTAGGTCCCGGAGCGGCTGGCGAAGAAACGGTTCACGTCTATGGCAAGATTCTTGCTTTTGAGCCGTATCGATTCATGAGCTATACCGAGCATCCCGGACCAGCTTACAACGAAAGACATGCCGAACTTGAAACAAGAGTCTCTGTCACCCTCGAAACCGTAGGCAGCTGCACGAGATTAACGCTGGTGAATGACCAATGGCCAGCCGATCACCCTTCCTACGAACGGACGAAGGACAGCTGGCCTTACATCATGAGCAGCATCAAAACCTACGTGGAAACAGGAAAGACGCTGGATTACGGCTGGTGATGGGCGTGGATAGTGAGAGTAGGAACAAAATCTACGTCGCACTGCTGCGAGGAATCAACGTAGGCGGCAAAAACAAAATCAAGATGGCCGAGCTGCGGGAGGCGCTGGAGAGGATCGGGCTGAGCCAGGTGAAGACGTACATCCAGAGTGGAAATGTGCTCTTTGCATCACCAGACGACGAGTCTTCCCTCCGAAAGCGGATAGAGCAGGAGATCGCCGCGGTCTTCGGAATCACTCTCACTGTCGTTTTGAGAACAGCTGAGGAAATGGAGCACATCGTCGACGATTGCCCCTTCTCGCCTGAGCTGATCGCAGAGGCAGCAGCCACATGTGTAGGAGAAAGCCACTATGTCGCTCTCCTGCCAGACGCCCCGCCGCCATCCGGAATCGAGAAGCTGGCGGCGGCCAATAACGGGGACGACGAGTACCGCATCGTGGGCCGTGATGTGTACCTTTTGTTCCGTCACAGTGTTCGTGATGCCAAGCTTTCCGCCAATCTGCAAAAGCTCGGCGTTCCTGCAACGGTGCGCAACTGGAATACGATGAACAAGCTCGTGGAGATGGCAAAAGAGCTGCGAGAATAAAGAAAAAGGAGGCAGTCCCATGCTGAATGCGGGGGCTTCCTCCTTGTTTTTTTATCTCTGGTTAAATCGTTCCTTCGTCAATACGTAAAGCAGCTCGCCGTTGCAATCTTCATCCTCCCCGGTCAAGCCCTGCAGCTCGCGCTCAAAGGCAAAGCCCAGCTTCTCAAAGATTTTCAACGACGCTTTGTTCCGCGGATCAGCCTTGGCATACAATCGATCCAGTCCGATGACTTCGAACGTGTATGCCGTCAGCGCTTTCGCTGCCTCACTGGCGTAGCCTTTCCCCCAATCCTTTCGACCGATCAGATAATAGAGCTCTTTTTCTGGCGCCATAAAGTCAAGGACGCCTACACCGCACCAACCGATGAAAGCACCTGTCTCTTTGCTGAAAATCGCAAACGAGTACTTGAACGGCTGATCAAAAGGCGTCTGATAGCTGTCTATCAACCATTTGAAAAGCCTTTGGTAGCTTTCCAGCGGCATGACGCCAAAATGCAGGTAGGTGAACAGCTCTGGATCTTGCATCAATTCAAAGGATTCCATCAAATCGCTTTCGACGTAAGGGCGGATAATGAGGCGTTCTGTTGTAAGGCTCATCGCGGATAAAGCTGTATTCATAGGGTATTCCTCCTAGTCTGTGGATGTTAGGCTTTTGGCAGACTAGCAGTGGAAACTGGCATCGTGATCCCTCGCCTTCCAATTATTACAATCAGTATAGAGGGACTCCAACTCAGAAAACAAGACAAACCTTTCGATAAGAAAAAGGCCACTCCTGCGATCGAAGCGGCTTCTTGAAAGTACTTTCTACACCTTTTTCACAAACTCGGATTTCAGCTTCATGGCGCCAAATCCATCGATCTTGCAATCAATATCATGGTCGCCTTCCACCAAACGGATATTTTTCACGCGAGTCCCTATTTTTAATACGGACGAGCTTCCCTTCACCTTCAGATCCTTGATGACGGTCACGGTGTCCCCATCTTTCAGGATATTTCCATTGGCATCTTTGACGATCTTCTGCTCTTCCCCGCTGTCGGCTCCCGCTTCTGGCGACCATTCATGGCTGCATTCCGGGCAGACCAGATTGGCACCATCCTCGTACGTGTATTCCGATTTGCATTTCGGGCAATTTGGCAAAGTAGACATGTTTTTGTTCCCCTTCTAGGTTAGATACTTGTTTCTCTCTTTGCCATTGTAACGCATAGACACCCTAATCGTCAGACTGCCTATTTTTTATTTGTCGAATATGCCACTTGCTTAACGTACATATTACGTTTGTTAGGAATGACAAGGGGGTATTCGAATGAACAAACAACGGGCAAAAGAGATCGCCGCATCACCCGTCATGGCCAATGTTACTTGCGACGGAGTTCCTGTCTATATTCAGCATGTCGATGAGGAATCGGAAATGGCTAGAATCTATCCGCTCAATCAACCGGAAAACGAACAAAGCGTGCCGGTGGACAGCTTACGAGAACATCATTAAGTTTGGTCTGTTCCCATCATCATGCCCCACACTATTCAGGGACTCCCTGCTTGTACAATCTCGTTCAAGCGGCGAGTCCCCTCTATGTGTTCTCTTCTATTGTTCTTGCTGGCTTCCTCACTGAGGTCCCACTCGGCATGTCGTACTGGGCCATTCTTTCTAGCACCAAGCATTACTCTCTCGTAGAATTTTGCGCAAACGCTTGCCGCCCATGGCTCAGTAACACCAGGCATTACTCCGAATTTCTTTGTACGGCTTCGAGCCTTCAGGTCCAGGATTCGATATCATCATCATCGATGTCATCTTCGGCAGGATGCTGCTCTCGCTCCTTGCTCGCCGCAGCTTCTTCATGTGCACGAGATTCTGCTGGTACGTAATTGGCGGATTGGCCAGCTCTCGTATCCACCATTCCAATCTCGTGCCACATGGCAGCAGCTCCCCCGATCGAAACTGCCCTTTCTGCCGGGATGTATTTTTGCAAATTCCGGATGCCGTTTGCCGCTACTTCATTTTCAATCAAATAACGAATCGAATCCATCAAATTGGTTTGACTATTGATCCAATCCAAAACGAGCGGGGATTCATTCTTCTTGGTTTTCATGCTGATGTTGTCCCCTGGCTTTTTAGGCTTTTTCATGACGCTCTCCCCCCTCCATGCCTCGTTTTGGCAGCTTCAGGCTACACCGCTTGTTTCGCCCTTTCCTTGAGAGCTTCGTAAATTTTGCCCCGTACAAAAGCATCCAGACCCTTTGCATTCATCGTGACGGCATACTGCGGCGGGATGTACAGCAGCTTGATTTCCCTCTCTTCGCACAGCTCCTTCAGCATGGGATGCAGGATGGAACGCATCAGGATACTTCCCCCGCCATACACACAAATCACGTCAATTTCGTTTCTCGCTTTGGTGAGCTGCTTGCGGATGTTGGTAATGATCTGTTTCGCTTGTCCTTCGAGCGGCCTGCGCAGCGTTTTAATCGCCTTTGCATGGTACTTGTGGGTTGGATTTTTGATGACGTCGCTAAAAAATTGTCTAGGGCTGTCTGGCAGATGAATCAAGCCATTGAATTCATTCAACGCTTCCTCAATGGCATAGCCCGCGCCGTGATTGCTTCCATGGACAAATTGACGCAAGAGCTTGTTGCCTTCCGTAATCGGGTACTCCGTGGATCCATCTCCGATATCCGTGTGCAGGATCCGTTTATCCTTAAAATAGCTGCCGTTGAAATTGCCCTGCAGCTCATAGCTATTTGCAAACTCGTCAAAGATATCCCCTTCTCGCCAATTCCCTTCTTCATCTTTTTGAAGGGCAAAGGTCACCGGGGTTGCCTCCGGTACTACTTTTGCATAATCAAATACGACCTTCACCGTCACCCGCAGCTTTCCCAGGTGAACGGTCACATAATGGGGACCCACCGTGAATTTCCGCTCAAACTTCGCGGATGCTTCGTCCGTATGCTGTGTGATCGGGAGCGCTGTTGCCATGTCCACCTGCACTTCGATCATTTCAGGAATGCCCTTGTCTTCTTCAAACGCTTTTTGCACCGCGACCGACGCGATCTGCCCCAGCGTATTGACGATCGGCAAATCGACATCGTATTTGTAATCTAGTCCCACTTGCATGGCATCCAATAACTCTCCGCTATCTAATGCAAACTTTCCGATGTAATACATCCCAGGTCGTGCAGAAGGTGAATCGATGGTGACAATCAGTTGATCCTGGAGATTTTTCACGATGCCTTCCGGAGCTTGTTCTTCGCTCCAAGGAAGCTCATCGACCGCACAATTCACATTTGGCTGCTGGATCAGTTTTCCGTCAACGAAAATATCATGCTCGCTATTGCCATTGTCGTTCCCCACAAAAAAGTGAAATTGCATACGTAATTCCTCCCCTTGGGTTTTTTTCATTGGACGTAGCCTAAGCCTCGGTAATGCCAAGTGGTATATGGCAAAACATTATATTACATAGTTTTAGTCACCACTGTGCTTGATCCTAATTCGCTTGTTATCTGCGTTGTCCTGCCCTCCCGCACGGAATAGAAACTATCGACCTATCAGCGGTGCAATCTGGTTTTTGCTCAGTAAAAAAGGCATGGATCTTTTTCCATGCCGACTTTCGCCCCAGAAATTCTACCCTTGAAAATACAAAAAACCCGCAAGAAGTCTCCGTTTCACAGGAGCCTTCCGACGGGCCATCGTTTATTCAGTCTCTTTTTCCCACTTCGCTACTTCCTCCCGCACTCGCGGCGCCACTTCTGTACCCAGCAATCGGATTGCATTCATGACATCCTCATGAGGCATCGTGCCCACTGGTACGTGCAGCATAAAACGCGTGACGCCGACGTTTTTGCGCAGGTGAATGATTTTCTGCGCTACCGTCTCGGGATCCCCTACATACAGCGCACCTTCAAAGCTGCTCGCCGCATCGAAGGTCGAACGATCGTAATGCCCCCAGCCGCGTTCACGTCCCAGCACATTCATCGCTTGCTGGGTAGATGGGAAGAATTTATCAGCTGCCGTCTGGGTGTCCTCCGCGATGAAACCGTGAGAGTGCGAGGCAATGGTCAGCTTGGATGGATCGTGGCCCGCTTGAGCAGCCGCCCTCTTATAAAGATCCACGATTGGCGCGAATTGAACCGGACGCCCGCCAATAATCGCGAGCACAAGCGGCAGACCCAAGAGCCCTGCGCGAATAGCCGACTGCGCGTTGCCGCCGCTGCCGATCCACACCGGCAAAGGATCCTGCACCGGACGCGGATAGACACCTAGATTGTTGATCGCTGGCCGATGACCGCCTCTCCAGGTCACTTTCTCTGACGCGCGAATCTTGAGGAGCAGCTCCAGCTTTTCATCGAACAGCTCATCGTAATCCTGCAAGTCATAACCGAACAACGGGAAGGACTCGATAAACGACCCTCTCCCTGCCATGATCTCTGCTCGCCCATTGGAGAGCGCGTCGAGCGTCGCAAAATCCTGAAAGACGCGTACCGGGTCAGCAGACGACAGCACGGTGACTGCGCTCGTCAGCCGAATCCGTTTGGTCTGCGTTGCCGCTGCCGCCAAAATCACCGCTGGAGAAGAAGCCGCATAATCTTTTCGATGATGCTCGCCCACCCCGAAAACGTCCAGACCTACCTGATCGGCCAGGATGATTTCCTCCACCACTTCACGGATGCGCTGCGCATGGCTGATCACCTCACCCGTCTTCACGTCCGGCGTGGTTTCAACAAATGTACTCAAACCTATTTCCACTGGGAAGTCCCCTTTCATCTATCTCGTTTTCATTATTTCTGGCTTGGAGAGTATTTATCATATGACGATATCTCTATTTTGAGATATTTTATATCAAAATACAAGTCATTGACAAGGACAAACTTCAAAACGATCATCAACACCCCCATGCATGCCATCAGGAAGCCATATAAAAAAGAGACTGCGATGTAGCAGTCCCAACTTTTATATATTCCTACTACGGTACAGATCCCGACTCTTGTAACCTGCTCCGAGGATCATTTTCATTTCTTCGCTCCGTTTCGCCCTCGTTGCCTCTTGCTTTGCACTATATACTTATCGGGCCTAATCATTACGGTAGCCCGAAGTAAATGATTGGTAGAGAGAAAGCAGCTCGGGGGTGTCTTACTTATGATAAGGCTCACCCCGACTAATCCGAAACGCCCGATAAACCTGCTCCAACAGCACCAATCGCACCAGCTGATGAGGAAACGTCATCTTAGAAAACGACAACAGCACATCCGCCCGCTTAAGCACGGCATCTGCCAGCCCCAGCGATCCACCGATCACAAACGCCACCTGGCTTTTGCCGTGCAGCGCCAGCCTGTCCATCTCCGCTGACAGCTTTTCCGAGGACCACATCTGCCCGTCGATGGCCAATGCGATAACATACTGATCCTGCTTGATCTGCGCGAGGATGCGCTCGCCTTCCTTGCGCTTCACCTGCTCCATCTCCGCTGCGCTCATCTCTTCCGGCGCCTTTTCGTCGCTGACCTCCACGACCTGCAGCTTGCAGTAAGCGGAGAGGCGCTTGCTGTACTCCTCGATCCCCTCGCGTAAGTACTTTTCCTTCAGCTTTCCTACGGTAATGATCGAAATCTGCACGTGTCTACATTCCCTTCTCTTTCAAAAGCGCGATCTTGGCTGGGGCTCCGCATGCCCGGCAGCGCTTGTCCATGCTCTCGTCTTCGATCAAGTCAGCCCGGTACGTATCGGGAGCGGCCTCGAAATCATTCACATAGTCGTCCAGCTCCTCGTCGAAATGCTCAATGCACGCAAAACGAACCGGAAATTCCGGGAGCAGCTCAACGTCCTTGCCCTCGATTTTCAAGTGATCCAGCTTTCTGTCCATCTCATTGCCTCTTTTCCGTCCATGAATTGATATCGCTCTATATTCTACCCCACATCCGTGAGAAAACAAATCGCCTGCGCAAGAATCGCTACTACTGTGAGCAGGGATTAACCCTGCGG
This sequence comes from Brevibacillus choshinensis, assembly GCF_016811915.1. Lineage (NCBI taxonomy): Bacteria > Bacillati > Bacillota > Bacilli > Caryophanales > Paenibacillaceae > Brevibacillus > Brevibacillus choshinensis. Next base: position 6,126,304 of record NZ_CP069127.1, read on the forward strand.
AGCTTGCCATAACAACAACGCTCTGCGCGTCCCCGTTGACTGTTGTCCACCCAAACAAAAAAAGAGCGCCGATCTCTCGGCGCTTTCAAGAAGGGATCTATTAAAAAATAGATAGAGGGGAACTAGGAACTACATATATGCAAACGGGACAAATTTCATCCCGGAATTGCCCGAAAAGGGTAGGGATTGCTACAATATCGCACGCATTTTATGGATTACTCAGGCGTCTTGGTCAGTTTCACAGTGGCTGTTTTCTTGAAGCCATCGCGATAGTAAGTGACCTCTACGGAATCACCAGGCTTTTTGTTCAAGGTCAGGAATTTGCGCAGCTGGGCACCTGTATTGATATCCTTGCCATCCAGCTTGACGATGACGTCGTACTGTTTCAGACCTGCTTCACCAGCCGGCGAGAACTTGCCTACCTCGTTCTGGATCACGACACCCGCTTGGACATCATCCGGAAGATTCAGCGTTTCCTTCCAGTTGTAGCGCGGCACATTCGTCAGGTCGAACGGTTGGACACCCAGGTATGAGCGCTCCAGTTTGCCTTTCTCCATCAGTTCGGCGACGATGGCCTTCACATCGTTGATCGGGAGGGCAAAGCCCAAGCCCTCGACACCTTCTTTGGAGATTTTGAGAGTATTGATCCCGATGACCTGTCCTTGGATATTGACCAATGCGCCACCGCTGTTACCTGGGTTGATCGCGGCATCTGTCTGCAGAACATCCAATTCCCAGTCATCCTGACCATCTTCGTTGAAGTCCATCGGCATCGAGCGCTCCAGGGAGCTGATGATCCCTTGTGTAACGGTACGGGAGAACTTCATGCCCAGCGGGTTCCCGATGGCAATCGCCGGTTCGCCCACCTGCAGGGTAGAAGAGTCACCCAATTCAGCTACGGCACCCACCTTTGCTCCATCGATCTCCAATACAGCCAGGTCGGCGTACATATCGGCACCCAGGATTTTCGCCTCTACTTTTTCACCGGTAGGAAGAGCGATCTCCAGCTTTTGTGCCTGATCGATGACGTGGTAGTTGGTGATGATATGAGCTTTTCCACCCTTTTTCTCAAAGATGACGCCCGAACCTTCGCCCTGCTCGACATCTTGTGAGCTATTACTCATCCAGTTCGTTCTGGTGCGTCCGATGTTGATGACGCCGACGACCGCATTTTCCACTTTCTTGACGGCGTCTACGGTACCTGTGTCCACCTTGACGGAGACCGGTGTCGCAAACAGATTCGCTGCTGGATTGCTCATCACATTCGTGTTGCTTGGCTTCACCATATTGATGTAACCGGCGTTGGAGAGAGTCGGCAGTGCGAGTAGTACGACCATTCCCCCAATCACCGCAGAAGTGACAGACGTCATGATTGTACGTCCTACACCCGACCCACGTCGATTTTTTCGTTCCACGTGAGTTAAATCATCATAAAAACCCATGATTCACACTCTCCTTCCTTACTTATTACTAGGGTAGCAGGATTGCTGTACTCCTATACTTTGGTTGGACAATTTGGAAAACTTACTTTCATGATTTCAATTTCGAGCTTTCCTTTTGACATCCTTAGTATACGAATCGTTTTCGGCAAAATAGCGTGAGAAATAAGGAAAGGTTGTGGAAACGCAAAAGCCCCCGGAATATTTCACCGAGGGCGCGGATATGATAGATTAAAAGCTTTCGAAAGGATTGATAGAACGTGAAAGAAGTGAATCTGATCGCCAAGCTGGCCGACCTCCAAGAAGTAGACTATCAAAATACGCTAGTCCTGCACGCCGTGATCGAACTGCTGGTGGCAAAGGGCCTTTTTACCCGCGATGAGCTCGCCGGCAAAATGAGCGAGCTGGACACGCAGCTATCCTTTCACATCGATACGTATGCCAAGCTGACCGATGCCGCCAGCAGTCGTCAGATGCAGATCAAGCCGCTCCTATAGCTCTTCCAGCTTCGTCGGGCGATCCGGGTACGTATCACGCAAATGGACATCGTCACCCACGACCAGGCCCTTCTCTTCCAAAATGCCCTTCACGGTCAGTCTCGCCAGGTCGATCATGTTGTTTTCCTTGCTCAAGTGAGCCAAATAGACACGCTCGGCTCCTCCACCCAGACAATCAATCAGCGCTTCTCCCGCAGACTCGTTGGACAAGTGTCCCACGTCACTCAGGATCCGTTTCTTGATGCTCCACGGATACCCCGACATGCGCAAGAGCTCCACGTCGTGATTGGATTCAAACACATACGCATCGGCCCCGCGGATCGTCTCCTTGATCTTGTCGCTGACATAGCCGAGATCGGTCGCGACGCTGAGCTTCTTCGAGCCATGGTAAAAGCAAAAGCCCATGGGCTCCGCCGCATCATGGGAGATCCCGAACGATTCGATGCCGAGATCTTCCAGTTCCTGTTTTTCCCCTACTGCAAACAATCGACGCTGCTCTTCTTTGATCGTCCCGATCTGACTGTCCAGCTCGCCCCATGTCTTAGCATTCGCATAGATAGGCAGTCCGTAGCGCCGTGCCATCACACCGACCCCTTTGATATGGTCGACGTGTTCATGCGTGACGAGTATGGCAGAAAGATCCCCCGGGTTCACCCCAATGGTCTGCAGCGCCGCTTCGGCTTGTTTCCCCGTTATCCCTACATCGATCAGCACAGAGACACGGTCAGTGGCCACATAGATGGCATTGCCCGTGCTTCCGCTTGCCAGTACACTAAATCTCACCAAACATCCCTCTTCCCGTTACGTTCCCTGCTGTCTGTCTTTTTCCGAATTCGATATATGCTAGCGCTGCGTCACCATCGGCCTCTCCAGCGCACCTGTAAACGCGTTGATAAAATGCTGTTTGCCGTCGTGAATGACACGCCACACGGGAGCGAGTGCCTGAATATCCGCATCATAGGAGCCGTAGTAGCCGAGACTCACGCTTTCGATCCGCTCTCCCGGCCCAATGATCTGCTTGTCTACCAGCGAACGCAAGGCCGTATACCCTGAGATCACCTGACGGCCGTTCTCTTGCTTGCGCATATGGAAATACGTCTGTCGATATCCCAGGATCGAACCGTTCTCCAGATAGACCTCCAGTGGCGCCACGAACACAGGCATCTTTTGATAGACCTGCCAATACAGCAGTCTTCCTTGGTTGGACTGATACATATCCGCCGTGTAATGATCGGCATACATCAGGCGCGGACCAATTTGCTTCAGCAGCTCGTTTGGCGTAATTTGCCCGCGAATTTGCAAAGGCGGGTTCAGCTTGGCCGCCAGCGACATCTTTTCCATCGTCGCCGTCAGACCGGATATCTCCTGCAGATTCAGCGGATTGATTCCGACGTACTCCGCGTTCAAGTAAGACATCTCCGGTGTTTCCTGCGGCACTTCGGTCACCAGAGCGATATTTTGCTGCTTTAAATACAGCTCCATATCCCACTTGTCTCCCTGCGCTACTTCTTGATTGTTCCAAAAGTTGATTCTCGTGACGTACACCTGATACCCGAGGAACAAATCAAGGAGAAGAAAGGCCCAGATTAGAATGGTTTTGGTTCTACTCCAATCCATGTGCCCCTCCTCCTCTCTGATTGGCTGCAGCAGAAATGTACAAGTCAGCCTGATTGGCCATGACCACTACCCAAATGGGCGTCAGGTCAACGTACCTATCGCCTACCTTGGTTTGATAAGCCAGAAAAGCATTCGTGATTTGATCTGTGTTTCCGAGCTTTTTATCGCGAATGTATTGATAGAGCTCCGGTCCTGACATGACATATGATTCCTTATTGCCGATGTACTTGTCCAAGCTGAGCAGCGAGCGACTGAGCGTCACCACCTGTCCAGCCTCAGAGGTGATCTGGATCGAATCGATCGGTTTATCCCCCTGGCTAAACAGCGGATAAGAACCTAGATACTGACGGAACGTAATCAAGTCTTTCTCGTTGTAGCTTTTTTTCATTCGCTCAAAATGGTAGTCGTCCAGCCAACCCAAGTGCTTGTTGATGAAGTTCACTGCCCCTTGGACCTTCTCTTCATCAGACTGCTCCTGGGCGCGCTGCTGATAAGCCGGATCCGTAAAGGTAAACGCCTGCTGCTCCGACCTCAGCTGAATCGAGCGGCTTCCATCCGTAAAGATAACGGTCTTGTCCCGCTCCATGATCTGCCGCACCAAGGTAGGATCGAGGAAGTAGCCTTCGATCAATTGTTCGTTGCTGATGGTTTCATAGCTATAGCGGAATTGCTGCATGCGCATTTGATTTTTCGGTAGGTAAAAGGTGCTCCATACCGGAAAAGCGCCTTCCACTGCCGAGTAGTTCCGTTCCGGCTTGATTACCTTCATGATTTGCTCGGGCATTTGATTCCCAGTAGCCAGGTACGATTCCCGCAAGTCTTTCGGACTGATGGAGGTCCGCGAGCGCATCATCTGGCCTTCCTCTGCGGAAAGGAACAAGGCGTAGACGAGATCCTCATCCTCTTCATAATACAGCCAGAGACGATCGATTCCTTTTATGCGGGTATCGTACTCATCCCGAAAAGTCACCAGACGCCCGACGATCGACAAGGGTACCGTGCTTTTGAAACGTACTTCCAGCCCCATCTTTTCCCGGGCAATTTCCCCCCACTTATCATTCGAGAGCATGTACGGGGAAAAATCGAGAAAAATCCATTTGGACATTTCCTTCACGACCATGCTATAGGGACCGTCCGTCGCCACCGCTTTCGTATGCCGATCCCCACCATAGTGAAACACGACCGATTCCGGTGTCACCAGCTGCACGAGCTGTTTTTCCTGGACGGGCTTTGATTCCGTGTATTGGGCAGGTTCGATAAATTGAAATTTCGGCTGGTTGCTCCACAGCATCGCAGTCAAGCAAAAGCTCGCCAGCACCAGCAAATTGAGCAATACGGTCTTCGCAGGCTCCAACCACCGCTTCATGCCGTCTTACCCCTTGGGCAAATGGGACCCAGAACGTGACGGTTGTCCCTATGTTCCATTCGCTGGTGATCTCGATATCTGCTCCGTGTGCCTGCACCAATTCTCGGGCAATGGCCAACCCAAGCCCGTACCGCCCTGTCCGCGTGAACGCGCTTTGTCTACGCGATAAAAGCGTTCAAAGATTCGCTTGAGATCACGGCTGGGAATCCCGATCCCGGTATCTTCAATCGAGATGAGAACCCGCTTTTGATGGTTATTGAGCTTGGCACGCAAAACCACCTTCCCCCCTTGGGGCGTGTACTTGATCGCATTGGACAGCAAATTGTCCAACACCTGATTGATCGCATCCAGATCAATGTAGACTGGCGGCAGCTTGGCGGGTACCTCCAAGGTCAGCTGTACGTCCTGTTGCTCGCCAAACATGGAAAAGCGATCTGCGGCATAGCGCAGCAATCGATTGAGATCGGCTTCCTTGCAGTGCAAGCGCACGCCTTGTGAGTCGAATCGGGAAAGCTGCAGCAAGTCATTGACCAATCGAATCATTCGTTCGGTCTCTGACATGGTCACGCGCAAAAAGCGATTGGATAGCTCTGGTTCCTCTACGGCACCGTCCAACAGCGCTTCCACATAGCTTTTGATGGTCGTCAGCGGCGTCCTAAGCTCATGGGATACATTCGCCACGAACTCCCGGCGTTGCTGCTCCAGACGCTGCTGTTCGGTCACATCCGCCAACACGGCGATAATACCGCCCTTTTTGCCGCTGTCATGCTGCAGGGGCGTAAACGTCACACGGAAGATGACCTCATCCCTGTTGGGCAGCAGCATCTCGATGAATAACGGTTCGACCTGTTCGTACAGCGGCATCTCTTCCTCTGGAGGCAAACTCAACAAGTCGTACAGCGTCCGGTCCTTGATCAGGACATCCGCCATCGTCACCTGCAGCATTTCTTCCGCTGCGCGATTGAACAAAATGATCCTGCCCTTCCGATCGGCTGCAATCACCCCGTCCGTCATGTTGCTCAAAATGCCGGCGAGCTTTTCCCGTTCTTCCTCCTGCTGCAAGATCGCTTCCTGCAGCCGGATGGTCATATGGTTAAAAGCCATCCCAAGCTGTCCGATTTCATCGCCGCTGTAAACTTTCACATTTCGATTAAAATCCCCGTCGGCTACGGCTCGCGCTTGGCGTGTCATTTCTTTCACGGGCTTGGTAATGGTCCTGGCGAGCACGACGCCCAGTGCAGCGGTAATCAGCAACGCGAACATCGTCCCCGTGCCTAAGATCCCGTTCATCTTTCGGATCGTCGTATAGGTCCCTTCCATTGATGCGACCATGTAGACTGCTCCGTAGACGATCTGATCTCCCTTGACCGGCAGCACCAGCACTTTTACACGCGCTCCCGTCCGCGGGTCTATCCGCATCGACTCACTGCGCGTTCCCAGCAAGGCGATGGTCACCTCCGGCTGCGACGTCCGCTGACCAATTCTGCTCTTATCCTCCGTGGTGCTCACCACAGTCCCCGTCTGATCGATGATCTGCACGTTCGCTCCATTGATTTTGACCAGGTTGTTGATCAGGTTGTCGATGTCCTGGCGGTTCTGCTCCGAATTTTGTTCCTTTCCGTCTCTCGGCCGCAAATCACTCTCCAGGAGGGTTGCCAAGAGGCTCGCTTGACCGTTCAACGCCTCCGAGAAGTTGTTGATGTAATAGCTCTCCACTTCCCGGGCAAAGTAAGCGCCAATGAATTGCATCGCCAGCAAGATCAGCAGCATGTAAATAACGACCATTTTCCATTGAATCGTTTTGAACAGCCGCCTCATCCAGGCGTTCCTCCCATGCCAGGGTTGCGCAGCGTATAGCCCAAGCCACGGCGCGTAATGATGTATTTCGGCTGGCTCGGATCGTCCTCGATTTTTTCCCGCAATCGGCGGATCGTCACATCCACCGTGCGCACATCGCCAAAGTAATCAAATCCCCACACCGATTGGAGCAAATGCTCACGGGTCAAGACTTGTCCCTGATGACGAGCCAAGTAGACCAAGAGCTCGAATTCTCGATGGGTCAGATCCAGCAGCTCTCCCATTTTCTCTACGGTATACGAATGCAGGTCGATCTCCAGCTCATGGACTCTCACCAGATGCTGCTGTTCCTTTTCTTCGTTCTTTGGCTGATGCCTGCGCAAATGGGCCTTGACCCTTGCCACCAGCTCCCTTGTACTGAAAGGCTTGGTGACGTAATCGTCTGCGCCCAATTCCAGCCCCAGCACTTTGTCCAGCTCGGAGTCTTTGGCGGTCAGCATAATAATCGGCACGTCATGGGATTGCCGAACGGCCCGGCACACATCCATACCGTCTCGCCCGGGCAGCATGACGTCCAGTAAAATCAGGTCGGGCCGCTCGTTTTTTACGACGACCAGCGCTTCTTCTCCATCATAGGCACACACGACCTGATACCCTTCCTTTTCAAAGGTAAACTTCAAAATATCGGCGATTGGTTTTTCATCGTCTACAACTAGGAGTTTTGCCATCTCGCACCCTCCTTTTCTCACGTAAGGATTCCACTTGCAAAGAGTCTATTCCTCTACAATACACCATGTCCAGACTGTAAAGAAGCCCTCTGGAAACCAGTCCCTCGCGCCAGCTGATTCACAAGTGCAAAAAAAAGGGTAATCTCGCGTGGAGACACCCTTTTTCCCTATTCCCAAAAATTACTTATCTATTGTAAGAAACGCATGGGGTTCTGGATTCGTCCATTTTGATGAACCTCAAAATGAAGGTGAACGCCAGTAGAGTCCCCAGTGGATCCTTTGATTCCGATTTTCTTCCCTTGAGCAACCACATCGCCGACCTTGACGCTAATGGTGCTCATGTGACCATACAGAGTCTCCATGCCATTCCCGTGATCGATAATGACGGCTTTCCCATAGTCGCCATCCCATCCGGCAAATTTGACACGTCCGTTATCGGCAGCCAAAACGGAACCAGAACCTGCGATGTCGATCCCTTTGTGCATACGGCCCCAGCGCGTTCCGAATCCGCTGCTGACATAGCCACCCGCCGGCCAGCTCAGACGGCCTGTCCCACGAGATGGAATCACCTTGGTTCCTCGCTCCACGATTTTGGCAACCGGTTGAGCTATCACGTCTTGCTTGATGATGTTTCGTGCAACAACTTGTCCATTTTCCTTGATGACTTCATAATGAACCATCTTGCTGCCGTCCCGACCTTCCTGGACGACCTTGGTTTCTCCCTTAGGCAACTTTTCGTTGTTGTTGATTTGCGTGGAATACGCGATGGTTTCCTTTTGCGATAGATCTTCTTTGACCTGCACCGTCACGAAAGGACGGATGGCAGTCACATTGATTTGTTGCCCCAGCTGGAGCAGCGAGTTTTCTGTAACGCCTGGATTGTTGGCATAAATATCATTCGAGGTAATCCCGTACTTTTTGGCAATACAACCGATGCAATCACCTTCGACAACGGTATGCGTCATCTGCTTGAAGGTGCCTTTCTCCAGCAGTTCCTCTAGCTTGTCCGCAGGCAAAACCTGCGCGGCAGTTACGGAATCGGTCTCTGTATGTACCTGTTCCTTGAAGGTAACTTCTTTGACTGGGCTGCTCTTGGCAGGTGCAGACAAGGATGCAGCAGCAACAGCAACTTTCTTGTCTGCCTGTGGAACGCCCGAATACTTTTCTTTGACATGAGCAAGCACTTGCTCAGCAGTCGCTTGGTCAGCCGCGTACCCGACCACTTTTCCATCTACGACCAGCTTGACTGCTTCGACCTTGATGTCAGCGATGTCTGAGAGGGCACGAAGCGCTGCCTCGTTATCGAACGGCGCCTTGTACTTCTTCTCTTCCTGGAACGTGATATAGTCGCTGAGTGTGAGCGACAAGCCGTTCTTCGCCTTTTCCTCTTCCAGCTTGGCGCTTGTCCAGTCTTTCACCACAGAAGGGTTGTCCACTACGCCAATTTCTTGACCATTCACAAGCACGTGATAAACCGACAAAACGTTGCTCGAGTAGTAATATTGTGCGGATGCTCCAGCTGCCACGGTAAATACCAATGCAGCTGCGACTGATATCGTTTGTTTTTTATGATTTTGAACGTATGTACTTGTTTGTGCTGCTGTACGCTTCGCCAATTCTCTGCAATTCTGAACGATTCTCTCTGACCGTTCCTGCAGCTTGGCCTTCCATTCCGACCATTGCATAACTTGTCCCTCCTGAAAACATATGAAGCTCGCCTTACTTTCGGTATTACCTGAATTGTTTAAATATACCGACTAGGACATATAGCCCAAATTTTTGTTTCCAGTAATCTGCCAAATTGCCTAAAGAAACCAACTATGTCGACTTTACCACATACTTAACGACAACATCAAGTGTAAATTGCTGTCGAATAAAAAAGTTGACGAAGAGTCATCATATGTACATAGAACTGGAATTTTTTAGACGATCAGGAGCGTGATTTATGTGAAAGAGCGCAACATTCTGGCAGGGTTCCATACGGAAGAAGAGGCAGGCAAGGCTGCAGAGGCTCTCAAGCAAGCCGGTTTTTCCATCGTACAGATCGACAGAGTCGGGCAATTCCCCGGCGATGGCAACGAATCGATCATGAATCCCATCTCAGGACAGATACCCAGCCTGGGAAGCATGACCTTGGCTGGCGACTTCCCGAATGGACGCGATGCAAGCGTGTTGGCTGCTGCAAGTCCAGACGCGAGCGGAATGGCGGATCGCGGGGATGACAATCTCAACCGGAGCGTCCTCTTGACCGCAGTCGTGCCGGAGGAACGTGGGGACGAAGCGACTCAGATCGTTACCTCATGCGGCGGAATGGTTTGATCTAGCAAAATAATAGCCACCTGTCCCGGAATGGAAAGGTGGCTCATTGCTGTTTGCTCATTCCATTATCACACCTCGAGCATGGAAGTTACGTCTTTGAGTGGAAAGCGGCGAATCGTCGTTTTTTCCGCATCCTGCTGCTTGTATGTGGTGATGAAGCACAGGTATCCGTTATCGAAATGAGTCATGGTTCCCTTGATCACGACGCCATTGAACATCTTCACCTGTACATTTTTCCCCAGCAGCTTTATGGCTTTTTGATCAAAACCCATCATCACGATCACCTCTCCATTTCCTTGCTATGCTTTACTTTATGCCCAGAACCTGTCGTTTCGTGTCTGTCCCTATGAAAAAAATTTGTTTGTTAAATGAAAAAAGCTGTCGAAAATTCGACAGCTTTTCCTATGACATTGGTACTAATGCTTATCCGTAAATGCCGCGAACGACTACGGTTTGTTCACGGTCTGGGCCTACAGAGAAGATCGACATCGGGATCCCAGTCAATTGCGTGATGCGCTCGATGTAATGACGAGCGTTCTCTGGCAAGTCGTTCAGATTGCGAACGCCGGTGATATCTTCTGTCCAGCCTGGCAGCTCTTCGTATACTGGCTCGCATTTCGCAAGCAGGTTGAGGTTTGCCGGGAATGATTCAATGATTTCGCCGTTGTATTTGTACGCGGTGCAAATACGCAGGGTCTCGATGCCAGTCAATGTGTCAAGCTTGGTGATCGCGAGGCCCGTGATACCGCTGACGCGACGAGCGTGACGCACTACAACGCTGTCAAACCAGCCTACACGGCGTGCACGTCCAGTTGTCGTACCATACTCAGCACCAACCTCACGGATTTGGTCGCCAACAGCATCTGTCAGCTCAGTCAGGAACGGACCGTCCCCTACGCGAGTGGTGTAAGCTTTCGCAACACCGATGACTTGATTGATTTTGGTTGGACCTACACCGGAACCGATGGTGACCCCACCAGCAATCGGGTTGGAAGAAGTAACGTAAGGATACGTACCTTGATCGATATCCAGCAGTACGCCTTGTGCCCCTTCAAACAGCACGCGGTTACCGCGATCGATGGCATCGTTGAGGACAACGGATGTATCTGTTACATACGGACGGATAATTTCGGCAACAGCCAGGTACTCGTCCAGGATTTCTTGCAGTTCAAACCCTGTTGTGTTGTACACTTTCTCCAGCAGATTGTTTTTCTCTGCCAGATTGCGCTCCAGCTTGCGTTTGAACTCTTCAGGGTCGAGCAGATCAGCGATACGGATACCGATGCGAGCAGCTTTATCCATATAAGCAGGACCGATACCTTTGCGAGTCGTACCGATTTTGTTCGCTCCGCGGCTGTCTTCCTCTACGCCATCCAGCTTGATGTGGTATGGCAGGATCACATGCGCGCGATCGCTGATTTTCAGGTTGTTTGTAGTGAAACCAAAGCTGTGGATGTACTCCAGCTCTTTTATCAACGCTCTCGGATCGACAACCATGCCGTTTCCGATAACGCAGGTCTTATCTGTATAAAAAATTCCGGATGGAATCAAATGCAGCTTATATTTGTTACCATCAAAAATAATGGTATGGCCTGCGTTGTTACCACCCTGGTAACGAGCCACTACCTCTGCGCTTTCTGCCAGATAGTCTGTAATTTTACCTTTACCTTCATCGCCCCACTGGGTTCCGACGACAACGACTGTTGACATCGAAAAACACCTCCTGATATCATCATGTCCTTTTGGGCCTGAAACAATCTAAGTGTACTAAACCATTTCCTGTATGTCAACGAAAATACGAACATTAGAATAGTGGAAAGATTATATGTTCGGTAATTAACATACGCTGGCAAGACCCTTTTTGTCCCCGCTTTTTACAAAATGGTCCCATAGAAAAAAGCCGGAAGTTTTTCCGACTTTTCTTTTCCTGACACTATTATCCTGCCTGATTCCGAAAGCGATTATCCAGACTGACGAACTTGTTGAATTCCTTCAAAAACGCCAGCTCTACCGTTCCCGTAGGGCCATTACGCTGTTTGGCAATAATGACTTCAATGACGTTTTTATTCTCGGTTTCTTTGTCGTAGTAGTCATCGCGGTAGAGGAACGCTACGATGTCCGCGTCCTGCTCGATGGAACCGGATTCACGGATATCGGACATCATCGGACGCTTGTCCTGACGCTGCTCTACACCACGGCTGAGCTGCGACAGTGCGATTACCGGCACGTTCAGCTCACGGGCAATCCCTTTCAAGGTACGGGAGATTTCCGATACTTCCTGCTGACGGTTGTCTCCTTTGCCTCGACCATGAATCAGCTGCAAGTAGTCAATGAGGATCAGGCCCAGGCCTTTTTCCGCTTGCAGACGGCGACATTTGGCCCGGATATCCATGACTGTTACCCCAGGCGTATCATCGATGTAAATCGGCGCCTTTGCGAGCGTCCCGATCGCCATCGTCAGCTTCTGCCAGTCATCTTCCTCCAGTGCCCCCGAACGCATCCGAGAGGCATCCAGATTTCCCTCGGCACAAATCATACGCTGAACGAGCTGGGTGGCCCCCATCTCCAGAGAAAAGATGGCGACGGTCTCTCCCGCTCGTGCCGCTACATTCTGTGCCAGATTCAATGCGAATGCCGTTTTCCCTACGGAAGGACGGGCAGCGAGGATGATCAAGTCGCTTCGCTGCAAGCCTGCCGTCATCTTGTCCAGATCGGTATATCCGGTAGAAATCCCGGTAATATCTCCTTTACGCTGGCTCAAGAACTCGATGCGTTCATAGGTCGCCATCAGCGCATCCCGGATCGGAGTAAATCCTCCGCTGTTGCGATTCTGCCCGATCTCCATGATGTACTTCTCGGCGTCTGCGATGATGGCTGTGACCTCATCCTCACGTGAATAGCCGTCATTGGCAATCTTGGTTGCTGTATGAATTAATCGCCTCAAAAGCGATTTTTCTTCCACGATCTTCGCGTAGTACTCGATGTTCGCTGCTGTCGGAACAGAGCTCGCGATCTCCGTCAGATAGGTAACGCCGCCAATCTCATCGAGCAGCTTGTGGTCCTGCAGTTCAGCCGTCACTGTGACCAGATCGACAGGCTCTCCTTTTTCATACAGGTCCACCATCGTTTGAAAGATGCGCTGATGCGCTGTCTTATAGAAATCCTCCGGACGGAGAAGCTCGATGGCCGTGATGAGAGCATCCTTGGACAAGAACACGGCACCCAGTACCGACTGTTCCGCTTCCTTGTTCTGCGGCGGCACACGATCTAAAAACAGGTCGCTCACGTCACACCCTCCAGATGTCTGTCATTATTCTTCCACCACGTGAACTTTTAGGGTTGTCGTTACTTCGTTGTGCAATTTCACTTTGATTTGGGTTACACCCAGTGCGCGGATCGCATCCATTTCAAGTTTTCGCTTATCAACTTTGATATTGAACTGTTCTTCCAGTGCCTGTGCGACTTGCTTGCTGGAAATCGCTCCAAACAGACGACCACCTTCGCCTGCTTTCCCTTTTACCTTGACAGTCAGCTCGCTGAGTTTTTCACCCAACTCGACAGCCTCCTGCTTCTCCTGCTCTTTGCGCTTCTCTTCGCTGCGCTTTTGTGCATCCAACGTCTTCACATTGCTGTCTGTCGCTTCCTTCGCCAATCCGCGTGGCAGCAGGAAGTTGCGTACATAACCTTCAGACAGATCCTTTACTTCGCCTTTTTTTCCTTGGCCTTTTACATCTTGAAGAAAAATGACTTTCATCATCGTTTCCCCCTTCTTCTATTGGCCTATATGACCGAATCGATCGCTTCTTTCAAGCGTTTCACTGCTTCTTTGATGGTAATACCCTCGATTTGTGTCGCTGCCCCGGTCAAGTGACCGCCGCCGCCCAAAAGCTCCATGACGGACTGGACGTTGATATCGCCTAGGGAGCGTCCACTAATCAAGATGACACCGTCCGCTCGCTGTGCGACTACAAACGAAGCCTGGATGCCAGATAAGGTGAGCAGCTGTTCCGCTGCCTGCGCCACCTGGACTTGCGTGTATTCTTCTGCCGGATCACCTGTGGCGATCGCCATATTGTCCCGATACGTCTCGGTGTTCATGATGATTCTCGCCCGTTTGACGTACTGATTTACATCTTCCTTCAGCAAGCGTTGGACCGCGGCCGTATCGGCACCATTGCGGCGCAGGAAGGATGCTGCCTCAAAGGTACGCGAACCGGTGCGGAACGCAAAGCTTTTGGTGTCGACGACAATCCCTGCGAGCAGTGCTGTCGCAATCAGGCTGTCAATGTTCAAGCGCTCGCTTTGGTACTGCAAGAGCTCGGTGACCAGCTCGGATGTAGAGGAAGCGTACGGCTCCAAATACAACAGGACAGGTTCGATAAATTCCTCGGAGCGACGATGGTGGTCGATGACGACGACACGGCTCGTTTCACCCAGGAGTTTGGGCTCAATGACCAAAGATGGACGATGGGTATCGACAACGACGAGCAATGTACGTCCCGTCACCAAACGAATCGCTTGTTCCGGTGTTACGAAGCTCTCCGCCAGCTCCTCGTTGGCGTAAATCTCCCGCATCAGCCGCTCGACCGAATTGTTTCCTTCGTCCATGACGATGTACGCAGCCTTTTTGTGCACCTGCACGGCCTTCAATACTCCGAGTGAAGCACCGATGGAGTCCATATCTGGCTGCTTGTGACCCATGACAATGACATGCTCTGCTTCATGAATCAGGTCACGCAGAGCGTGTGCAATGACACGAGCCCGCACGCGAGTCCGCTTCTCCACGGCATTGGATTTTCCGCCGTAGAAAGTGAGTTTATTGCCCACCTTGACGGCACACTGGTCGCCTCCGCGTCCCAATGCGATGTCCAAGCTGGATTGCGCCATTTGTCCCAATTCGATGTAAGTGCTGGCCGCTGCCCCAACCCCAATACTCAAGGTAATCGGAATCTTGTTGTCGGCCGTCATTTCACGCACCACATCCAAAATGTCAAAACGCGATTCTTCTAATTTATCAAGTGCTTCCCGTTCCATCAGTGCCAAAAATTTGTCAGCCGTGGTGCGGCGAAGATATATGCCATGTTTGGTTGCCCACTCGGTGATCACACCTGCGACGCTCGTCGAAAGCAATGTCCGACTCTGGTCATCCATCACTTGTCCGATCTCATCCAAATTGTCGAGATGGATGATGGCGAGCGCAGCCTTTTCGCGATGGTATTTGGCGGTCAGTTCCTTGTGTTCCGTGATGTCTGTGAAATACAGCAATCGCTCCTCAGAACGGACCAGCACCTCGTACACCCGCTCGTTGTAGGTAAATTCCAGCCGTTTTTGCTCGAGCTTTCCGTTCAGTCCAGGAAAAACTTCCTGCAGGTTTTTACCGATCAAAAGCTCATCCCCGGACATGTGTGTCATGAACGGGTTTACCCACTCAATTGCCTTTTCCTCGTTGTATAAAAGGATCCCGATCGGCAGCTCCTGAATCACACCTTCGCCTGCCTTCTTCACACGATGTGTGACGGTAGCCAGATAAAGACGCAAATCGCGCTGGAACCCCTTCTCAGCCTGGAGGGCATAAAGAACCAGGCCAATCAAGCAGATCATGCCGATCGCCCCGTACATCCAATGGTGCAGGGTCAAAATCCCCAACAACAGCAAGCTAAAGCTGAGTGCCAGGACCATATGCATCCCGTACCAACGCTTTAACAGGAATTTGGGCATTTCCTCAGCCCCTCTTCACTCTTGTTTCCAGTTTTTCACGCAGTCGAATTCCCAAATCAAAGATACCTACTAGACTCAGTATAGTGGTTAGAAAGGGAAAAATAAATAGACAGACAATAAGCACTGGAGTTAATCTCTTCCAGCCGTACAGATAGGCAGCGAACAGGCAAAAGCTAAGGCCTTGCAAAGTAAATACGGCATCCAGCATCACTTTTACATTCAATACGGCGCTTTCCCAGAACGTACCTTGAATGCTTGACCCAAACACCAGCATGCCAATCATGGCGATGAAGTAGTAGTAGAGCAGCGATCGCGGGAAGGCCCACTCCCGAATCGGCTTCAGCGCGGGCACCGGTCTGCGCAGACGCTTGCCGATCAGCCTGGCCAACCAGTGGACAATCGCGCTGGAGCCGAAGCTGAACATGACCAAGCTCACAGGAAGCAGCATCTTGGCCAGCTGCATGTACTGATCGTACTGCTCCTTTGGCATGAACGAAGGCCTCAATAGCGCTGCCTGCTGCAGCATCGAATCAAAGTTCGTTTTCATGCCAAAAATCATAAAGGCCAGCATGAGCACAAAACCAAAAAAGACTGCGACTGCACCTGCTGTAATCCCCGAGAGTGCCGTCCCCCTTTTGGTGTAGAAGATCCCCATCACCGCTCCCCAGACAGCAAACTCCAGAGCTACAAAAGCAGTGATCGGTCCCGTCATGATCCAGCCTAAAAAGGTAAACGCAAGGCAGATCCATACCATATTTGGCATGGTTCTACTCATCCCCAAGATTAAGAAAGGCAGTGGAACCAAAATACTGACTAACGCACCCAGCACCGTATATGTACTGAGGAAAAATAACACTAGTGCGATACCCAGCATTACGGCATTTTCGGCCAATTGCTTGGTTTTCGAAGGCATGTCAGCACCTCATTTGTGGATACGAGAAGATATGGAAAAAAGAGGGCCACGCAATTGTGTCCCCCTTTTTATAGCTTGTAGTAAATTATTCAGCCGTGTAAGGCAGAAGTGCTACTTGACGTGCGCGTTTGATTGCGATCGTCAGTGCACGTTGGTACTTAGCGGAAGTACCGGTTACACGACGAGGCAGGATTTTACCGCGCTCGCTGATGAACTTTTTGAGCAAATCAACATCTTTATAATCGATGTGTTTGATTTTGTTCACTTTGAAAAAGCAAACTTTACGACGCTTATTAGGACGTCCTTTGCGTGCCATGTGAGTTCCTCCTTCTTAAGGAAATGTGAAAGTTATACGATTCTTTAAAACGGCAAGTCATCATCCGAAATGTTGATAGGCTTGCCAGCACTCGCGAAGGGATCACCAAACGGATCAAAGTCGTTTCTCTGGCCTCCGCCGGATGGTTTGTTGCCACCGCCGAAGCCTGGACCCGGATCGTAGCCTGAATTATCTCCGTTTTCGTTGCCTCGCCCGCCCAAAAATTGAACGTTCTCTGCAACTACCTCTGTCACGTATACGCGTTTTCCTTCTTTATTGTCGTAGGAGCGCGTTTGAAGGCGTCCTTCGATGGCGGCTTGTCTGCCCTTGCGCAAATAGCTTGCACACAGGTCAGCCAGCTTTTGCCAAGCGACAATATTAATGAAGTCGGCTTCTCTCTCGCCCGCTTGGTTGGTGCGGGGACGATTGATCGCCACAGTAAACGTAGCAACGGCAACGCCATTTGGCGTGTAACGAAGTTCAGGATCTTTTGTCAGGTTGCCGATGAGAATGACTTTATTCATCTTGGTTCCCCCTCTGACCGCGACAGTGATTACTTCTCATCACGAACGAACATGAAGCGGATTACGTCGTCATTGATTTTCATCAGACGCTCTGCTTCCGCAACTGCATCGGCATTCGATTTGAAGTTCATCAAAACGTAGTAACCTTCACGGAACTTATTGATTTCATAAGCAAGACGACGCTTGCCCATTTCTTGAAGTTTGGAAATTTCGCCGCCGTAGTTGGTTACGATCTCGCTGTAACGAGCTACATTGGATTTCACTTTCTCTTCTTCAAGGTCTGGACGCAATACATACATAACTTCGTATTGACGCATACCTTTTCACCTCCTTATGGACTTTAGCGGCCCTTATAGGGCAAGGAGCGAGTGCTGAAACGAAACGCATAAGACATGCACTCCATAAATACTCGCATTATCGTATTATAGCAAAGCAAATCTCGCGAAGCAAGGTTCAGTTCTAGACGTTGAATCGGAAATGCATGACATCTCCATCGGCTACCACGTACTCTTTCCCTTCAAGACGGTACTTCCCGCGCTCACGAGCAGCAGCGACCGAACCAGCATCTACCAGGTCATTGTAGGCGATTACCTCTGCACGGATAAAGCCGCGCTCGAAATCAGTATGAATAACGCCTGCCGCTCCCGGTGCCTTGGTACCGCGGCGAATGGTCCATGCGCGAACTTCTTGCACGCCAGCTGTAAAGTAAGTGACCAGACCGAGCAGCTCGTACGCTGCGCGAATCAAGCGGTCCAGACCGGATTCAGACAGTCCCAGCTCTTCGAGGAACATGTCCTTATCTTCGCCTTCGAGCTCTGCGATTTCCGCTTCTACTTTAGCGCTGATCACAACGACTTGTGCGCCTTCGTTTGCAGCGTGCTCGCGAACTGTTTGCACATGCGGATTGGTGTCAGCATCGAGAATGCCGTCTTCTGCTACGTTGCACACATACAGCATCGGCTTGATGGTGAGCAGGTGCAGATCGCGAATCCATTTGCGCTCCTCGTCATCCAGCTCCACGCTGCGAGCAGAATTGCCCTCTTCAAAAGCAGCCTTCAGCTTCTCCAGCACATCCAGCTCTTGCTTGGCTTCCTTGTCTCCGGCTTTAACCTTGCGACCAATGCGGTCTATACGTCGCTCAACGGAGTCGAGGTCAGCAAAGATCAGCTCCAGATTGATCGTCTCGATATCGGAAAGCGGATCGACACGACCCGATACGTGCGTAATGTTTTCGTCTTCGAAGCAGCGAACCACGTGAGCAATCGCGTCCACTTCGCGAATGTGGCCCAGGAATTGGTTACCCAAGCCCTCGCCCTTGCTCGCGCCCTTCACCAGACCCGCAATATCCACGAATTCAAATGCGGTCGGAACCACTTTGTTCGGCACAACGATCTCGGTCAATTTGGCCAGACGCGGATCCGGAACCTCCACGATCCCTACATTCGGGTCAATCGTACAGAACGGATAGTTAGCCGATTCTGCACCTGCCTGGGTAATGGCGTTAAACAAGGTGGACTTCCCTACGTTAGGAAGACCTACAATCCCGCATGATGCACCCATCTATATACACTCCTCATCATCATCCTGACATCCTTTTAAGTATATAGATTTGGATATAAGAATACAATTGCATCCTTGTGGCAACTTCCTACTTGAATCCTAGTGCAAACTGGTGGGACAAAAAAAGAAATGCTAGACTGGATCGCAGAAGCAGACGAGCTTTCGGTCATTTAGAAATGAGGTGTTTTTTTGAAATTACTCCTACTGGGTGCCACCGGGCGCGTGGGCAGTCATATTCTCACCCATGCTCTGCAGGATGGACACCACGTCACCACCTTGGTTCGCTCCCCGGAAAAGCTGGCTCACAAGCAAGACGACAACCTTCGCGTCCTCACCGGCAACGTTCTGCACCCAGCTGATGTGCTGCAAGCGATCAAGGGCGCCGATGCCGTCATTAGCACACTGGGGACAGACGGCTCCACGACTTTGTCGGAAGGAACTCCCCACATCATTCATGCGATGAACCACGAAGGCATCAAACGCATCATCACGGTCGGAACAGCAGGGATCCTGCAAAGCAGAGCAGAACCGGAACTCCTCCGCTACCAGTCCAGCGAATCCAAAAGAAAGCTGACACGAGCCGCAGAGGAACACCACAAAGCCTTCACGCTGCTCGAACAGTCCGGTCTCGACTGGACGATCGTTTGCCCTACCTATCTGCCTGATGGCGAGCAGGTCGGTTCATACCGTGTGGAAGCTGACTTTTTACCGGAGAATGGAACAGAAATTTCCGTTCCTGATACAGCAGCCTTTACCTACAGCCTGATTGCCAGCGAGCAGTATATGCGTTCACGCGTTGGCATCGCCTATTAAGCCCACTGTACCGCTCCCATAGGAAAAGCTCCCTCTCTCCAAAGAAAGGGAGCTTTTCCTCTTTTCGTCCGCTTACTTCTCGTTGACCAGTTTCTCCAGCTCTGTCAGTGTTTCCTCAAAAATCTCCATGGCTTGCTCGATTGGCTTGGAGGTGGACATATCCACGCCGGCTGCCTTCAACACCTCGATAGGCGGCGCGGAATTGCCTGCCTCGAGGAAATTGGTGCGGATGCGATCGACAGCTGGTTTGCCTTCATCCAGGATTTGCTTTGCGAGTGCCTGAGACGCGGCAAAGCTCGTGGAGTATTGGTACACGTAGTACTTATAGTTGAAGAAATGGGAAACACGCGCCCACTCCATCGCGATCTCATCATCCGATACCATGTCCTTACCGTAGTACTTTTTGTTGAGATCGATGTAAATCTTCTTGATGGCTTCAGCGTTCAGCGACTCTCCCGCCTGCTCCTTTTCGTGGATCGCCTTCTCGAATTCGGCGAACTGGGTCTGGCGGAACAAGGTCGAGCGGAAATTCTCCAGGTAATGATTCAGCAGATACATCTTTTCTGCCTTGGTTTTCGCCTGGGCGTACATGCTCTTGAACAGCAGTGTCTCGTTCATCGTGGACGCTACCTCTGCGGTGAATGTCGGATAGTTGGAGGAAACGTACGGCTGGGTCTTGTTCGTGTAATACGATTGCATCGCATGTCCCATCTCATGAGCGATGGTAAAGACATCATCCAAGGTTCCCTGGTGATTCAAAAGCACGTAAGGATGGGTATCATAAGCTCCCCACTGATATGCCCCTGTGCGTTTGTCATCCGTCGAGTATACATCCACCCATCCGCCTTCAAGCCCGTCGGACAGCACTTTGACGTAATCATCGCCCATGGCCCCAAGCCCATTTGCGACCATCTTTTTGCCTTCTTCAAACGAAATGTATTTATCGTCGGACGGCACGATCGGCACGTAAATGTCGTACATGTGCAGCTCGTTCACACCGAGCATCTTCTTCTTCAAGGCAATGTAGCGATGCATGAGCGGCAGATTGGCATTCACCGTATCGATCAGCTCGTCGTAAACCTTTGTGGGAATGTTGTTCGGCGTCAGGCTCGACTCCAGTGCGGACTTGTAATGACGGGCATCCGCGTAAAAGTTATCTCCTTTTACTTTTGCAGACAAGGTCTGGGCAAAGCTGTCCTGAAAATCAAGCAGCGAGCTGTAGTACGCTTTGAACGCGTCTTTTCGCACGCGCTGGTCCTTGCTTTCCAGATAAGAAACGAAGTTTGCCCGGGTAAGCTGGACCTCTTTCCCGGTCTCATCTTTGATTTTCGGGAATTTCACATCTTTGGACAGCATGCTGTATATATTCGTAGGCGAATTGCTGAGTGGCGCCGACTTGGCCAGCAGCTCCTCCATCTCTTTAGAGAGCGAGTGCGGTTTGGTACGCAGCATGTCTTCGATAAACAGCTTGTACGGTGCCAGATTCTTGTCCGCCAGCAATTGCTTCATTTTATTATCGGGAATCGCTACGATTTCAGGCTGTACCCATGCCGTTTTTTCAGAAACCAGCGTGTACATTTTTTCAGCACGGTCAGCAAGCTTTTGCAGCTCGGAATTCGCGGAGTTCACATCAAGTGACATATTCGCATACACGTAGGCTTTGTCATTGAGGCGCATCATGCTCATGTAGTCATCAAACGCTTTCAACAAGGAAGCAGAGGAAGTTCCAAGTTTGCCTTGATGCTTGGTAAAGGCCTTGGCCAACTCTTCTACTTTGGCGACATCTTTTTCCCAATCCTGAACGGTCGGATAAATGTGATCAAGCTTCCACTTATACTGATCCGGGATTTCCGCACGTGTCTGATAGACAGGCGCCTTTTCCGCAGCGGCTGCAATGGCAGGAGTGCTGTACGGGATAAAGGGCACTGCTACGGTGGTCAAAGTAATGGCCAAAGCCGTGATGGATGCAAACGCACGCTTCTTCAAATCTCAATCGCCCCTTTTCTACGTCTCACTATCTTTCCCAAATACTAGATACTCTAATTATCTTTTTCCATACAAAATCCCTCCTGATTAATAAAAAATATTTTGAATATTTATTAACAACAGTCAATTTATCCAGAGAAAAATCAGAAATGTGGATAAAGTTGTGGATAAGTAGTGCCGTGTTGATAACTTTTCTTCCTCTCACCCTCTACGCGGTTGTCCTAGTCGATAAAGTTGTCCACAATTTCTGTGGATAGCCTGTGCATAACTTATTTTCTTTTGAACCGTGACATCTGCCCATACCGCCCCTCCGCTTTTTACATAGCATGAGTATTGAAACTAGGTTAGGAGGTGTTAGCAAGTGGGTATCTTTAATGGCTTCGACGACTTCGCGCTGATCTTGGTTCTCTTCATTCTTCTCGTGATTGTTGGTTGTGACTGCAACTAATATTCCCGCTGCGAGCCAACCTATCTGAAGGTAAGCCAACCAATTAGCGCAGCATGCCTTCTTGTCAAAGGTCCGTCAATTTTGGCGATCGTTGCTGACTCGCCATGAACTGTCATAGCGTATGTACTATCCTCCGGGGCAAGCTCGATAGTACAAATAAAAAAGGGATGTCGCTACCTCAGCGCATCCCTTTTTGTTGCGATAATTTATTTGGCCCCTGTCGTAAAGCTGGAGCGCTGGACTGCATTGATGTTGCCCGCCCCATCTCGCAGCAAGCCCGGAACCAGTTCGACCTGATAATTTTTGTATGGCTGCCACTTGCCTCGGGGCTTCACGGTCAGCATCCTCTTGCTCTTGTTCCAGGTGATGCTGTGCGCGATGCTAGCCCCCGTGTCATCTGTCAATCGAACGAGAGCCCCTGCCGTCTTGCTCGCTAAGACATTGCCGTCGACCAAAAATACATCCTCCGCAAATTGCAGCGTTACTTTTTCCGTCAGCTTGACTTGCTTTGCTCCATGGCCCGGAAAGATCGTGGCTCGTGGGGCTATGGTATCCACAGCCTTTTTTGTGGAAAACGTCACGCTCGCTTCCGGATTTGCTTGTCCGCGGTCGTTTTTTACCTTTTTTGCAGGAATCATTACCTCAAACGATTGCCCTGCCTCCAAGTTGCCCACAGGGTCGATCGTGAGTGTTCGCTGTGACTTGCCCCAATTGGCGGTGAACGGCACGCGCTTCTTTTTGCCATCCGTCAGCTTGATAATGGACAACCAAGATGAATTCGTCAGCTCTTTGCTGTTCATTAGACGTACGGGCTGCGCAAACGTGACCGTAATCTGCGTGTCCACAGAAACATCTGTCGCTTTATCCGTTGGTGTCATCTTCATTCCCCAGGATGATCCATCCGCTCCCATGGCCGGCTGTACAGCCAGCAGCAGAAATATCACCATTCCCAGCGTTTGCAGCCATTTGCCTGTCCACTTTTTCATCATATCCCCCCGTATGAACGGCAGAAAGCCATCCCCAGGACAGCTCTCTCTCACCGTTTACGGGCATTGTAAAAAAAGACAACACGGTCCTACAAACATATTTGGAGCTTAAGACTGCGTCTCTTCTCCTGCATGACTTAAGATCTTTTTCAGCTTCCGTTCAAACTCCAGACGTGGAATCATCACGCTGTGGTCACAACCTGTGCATTTGATACGCACATCCATGCCCATCCGGATCACCTTCCACGCATTCGTACCGCACGGGTGCGGTTTTTTCATTTGAACGACATCCCCCAGTTCAAATTGCTTCCGTTCCATCCTTGTCCTTCTCCTTTCTCTCTATGCGTGCCCCACAGTTTGGCCTTGGCCTTTTCCTTGCATCGCAACAATTTTCGGATAGGGAATCTGTATGCCTCGTTTTGTGAATTCCGTACGAATCATAGCCCGCAGGTTCCGATTTACCCCATGATGGGTATTCGGCTTGCATTCGGCCGTCACCCTCATGATCACTTCAGACGGTCCAAATGCATGCACCCCGAGAATTTGGGGCTCAGCCACGATGTCAGTCAGCTCGGTTTGAGCCAGCTGCAGCACTTCCTTCAAGACTTGTTCCACTTGCTTCAGGTCTTCTTCATACGCGACCGAAACATCCACGACGGACATCGTATTTTGCAAAGAAAAGTTGGTCACTTGCGTAATCGTACCGTTGGGGAAAATATGCACTTCCCCCGTCCAGCTTCGGACGCGTGTAATGCGCAAACCAATCTCCTGCACCGTTCCTGTCATATTGTTGATGGTCACGACATCACCGACTGCGAACTGATCCTCAAAAATAATGAAGAATCCGGTAATGATATCCCGTACCAGGCTCTGAGCTCCAAAGCCGACGGCCAGCCCCAATACCCCAGCGCTCACGAGAACCGGCTTCAAGTCAATCCCCAGCAGCTGCAAAATCATGAGGATCGCCAAGAAGTACAGCGTGTAGCGCACGACGTTGTTCACCAGAACCCTCATCGTATCCACACGTCGCTGGTCCATCTGAATCTTGCTGTCCTTCCGGTGCTGAAACACGCGATTGACGGCTGCTTGGACGACTGAGACAACGATGCGTGAAATCACGATTATCGCTACGATTTTAAAGACAATCATCCCGATGTTCATCCACATATCGGCATTCGTCACGGTATCATAAATCTGCATATACAGCCTCTGCCAAAACTTCATTTCATTCAATTCATTCATTTCTCCTGCTCCTTTCTGTTTCCGCTCTCGTCAATTTCCTGATAGCGATCAGCAAACTGCCGAAAATAGCCACGAATGATCACCTGTTGTTCATCCATAATCGTCTTCGCCTGTGAGTAATCTGGCAGTGGAAACTCGATGGAGAGGGCACAGCCCGCCGTTATCTCTTTTGGGGTCGGTCTTGTGTCAATCTCTATATCCGCATACTCCAGCAGCATCTCTGCGCGCAAAGCTTGCTGCGTGGAATCGAATGCAATCAGTACCGTCTCTCCTCCCACTTTTCTCCCTCCCTACGTCCTGCCGACCGACCTTATTGCCGTATCGACCGAGCATCTCCTATTTTACCTGTTCGCTTATGCTCTTGCCAGTTTCGCTGATTTTTCAAAACCTACGTAACCTTCTCATTAGCAGGTATAAAAATGCCTTTTCGGTACTATACTGTGAATACTCTTCAAAACTTATCATTGACGAAAAGCAAGAGTGGGGGTAGCCATGAATACATTTGAGAATCGCAAGGATCATTTCTTGCCACCTTTTAAAGTGGAATACCGCAGTGAAAACGCAGATGAACACCTGGCTCTACACCTTGCTCAACGCTTTCGCCTGAAGCCTTTTGAAGAAGAAATTGTCTTGGTCTGCATTGGGACAGACCGTTCAACTGGCGATGCACTCGGCCCTCTCGTGGGGAGCAAGCTGCAAGCGCACTCAACACGAATGCTGCAAGTGTACGGGACCTTGGATGATCCTGTCCACGCGATGAATCTCACCGAAAAGTTGGAATTCATCCAAAGCAAGCATCCAAAGGCAACCGTAATTGCAGTCGATGCCTGTCTGGGCCAATTCAGCCACGTCGGGAATATCAATGTGATCAATGGACCGCTGAAACCCGGAGCCGGTGTCAAAAAAGAGCTCCCTCCCGTCGGTACTTTTCACATTACGGGAATTGTCAATGTCGGAGGTTTCATGGAGTATTTTGTGCTCCAAAATACCCGCTTGGCAGTTGTCATGAGCATGGCTGACATTATTGCGTCCGGTTTAGCAAAAGCTGTTACGTTAGCCTCTGAGGAAAGCCGCTTGGGCAGTATCTAGATTCACTTACCCTAGCATGTGCTCACCCTCATTCAAATAGGTGAAAAGACTTGTTTCTCCTCCCCCTCTGGTAAAACAAGTCTCTTTTTTTTTACCCGCATATCCGCTGACTCTTCGGTATTACTTCTACACGCAATGGCGTTGAATCCACTATCTCTCCGTCTGCATGGACAAACAAAGGCCTCTGCGCCTCCACCGTGATCTTTTTTCCACGAAAGAAGCTGACCTTTGGATGATTGACATGGGCTCCAGTAAAGATTTGCGGAAATGCCCGCAGCAGACCCCAGCGGCCTACATCATTGACCACGCAAATCTCTGCCATTCCATCGTCGGCTACAGCCCTTGGGCAAATGAGCATACCCCCACCGTAATTCGGGATATTGGCGATCGCAATGAGCCAGGCCTTTTCGACAAAAAACACTTCTCCATCCACCGTCAGTTTTACCTCGCAGGGCTGATACGTAAACAAAACGCGTATGACTGACCACAAATACGCTGCCTTCCCCAGCCTCATCCGGTTCAGCCACTTTTTGTAGCTGGCCGCGTTTGTCGTTTTGGCTACCTGTCCATCGAATCCCGCTCCCACTGAATTAACCGCCAAGCGCCCATTGATTTTCAACAGATCAATCACTTTTTCACGTTTTTCCGACAGGATTCGCTCGATTGCCTCTTCGGGGTCATTCGACAATCCATGTCCACGCGAAAAATCATTCCCGGATCCTGCCGCCACGTGTCCCAGCATGCATGCTTTCCCCGATTGATGAATGCCGTTTACGACCTCATGGATGGTTCCATCCCCTCCGACCGCAACGATTTTATTTACTCCCTCTTTTTCTATCAGTTCAACAGCTATGGTTTGTGCTTCCCCCTCCCTAGATGTCTCCCGCACTCGATAAACGGCTTCTTGCTGCCTTAGAATTTGTTCCAGGACACCCCATACTTCTTTTCCTTTCCCATTCCCCGCCACCGGATTCACGATAAACCCCAGCATCGCTGTTCTCTCCCCAAGCGTCGTTTGAATCGCTTTCTTTCGCCTTGTTTCTTGTTTCTCTACCGTTACAGCTCTTCCTACAGGTATCCCTATGCGATCCTATTGGCAAGCATGCTTCGTGACTTTTCCTGTTTACAACTTTCTTGAATCCTCTCTCATGCGCCTATTCTACCATCCTTGAGCAGTCTTTTGGCTTTGAATGCATCAGTCGTTCGTGATTTCCCATCACTTCTCCTGATTGGGCAAACAAAAAGACTCTTCCCGTTTGAGAAGAGTCTTCTTTCCTATTCCTCAAGAAAACAGCCGCGAAAGCCATCCTACAATCGGAACCCCAAGCGCGGCAATGACCAACGCAGGCAGCATATTCGCGACATTGATCCTTTTGATCTCCAAAACGTTGATGCCGATCGCGATGATCATCAATCCGCCCACTGCTGTCAATTCGACCAGCATGGCATCGAGCGTCGCTTGGCTGACAACGTTGTAAATTTGAGTCGATAATAAGGCGATTATCCCTTGGTACACAAAGACGGGAACTGCTGAGAACAATACGCCAATCCCCAGCGTGGAGCTAAAGATAATGGCTGAAAAGCCGTCAATTAACGCCTTTGTGTACAGAATGTCGTGGTTATCTCGCAATCCGCTATCCATGGCCCCTAAGACTCCCATGGCTCCAATGCAATAGACTAACGTCGCAGTGACAAAACCTGTTGCGATACTGCCTTCTCTGTTACCGCCAAGCTTTCTCTCCAGCCATTGACCGAGGCTATTCAAGCCTTTTTCAATGCCAATCCATTCACCTATGATCGCTCCCAGCACGATGCTCACAATCATCAGCAAAAAGTTATTCGTTCCAAGACTCATCTTGATTCCCAGCAGAATGACAGCCAATCCGATTCCTTGCATGACAGTCTGGCGAATCGAATCGGGGATTCGGCTCAACAGTCGCCCTAACAAGGCTCCGACAATGATAGCTGCCGCATTCACCAGGGTTCCCAACAGGATCACGTTTTGTCTCCCCCTACAGATACGTTACACGAAGGCAGATGCGATCTCCCGCACCGCTTGAATAAGCGCCTCTACATCTTTGTCTGTATTGAAAATGCCATAGCTCGCACGAACAGCGCCTCGTTGTTCCGTTCCTGCCGTTTGGTGGCCTAGCGGCGTACAATGGTAGCCGGATCTCGTAGCAATCCCGTACTGTTGGTCGAGAATAAAGGAAACCTCGGATGCGTCGACTCCTGCGACGTTAAAGGAGACGACTGCTACCCGTTCCGTTTGAATGCCGGGTCCATATACCTCTACCCCTGGGATTTCTCCCAATGCGGATATCGTTTTTTTGACCAACTCCCATTCATGCTGGCGGATCTGTTCTACCCCTTTTTCCATCACATACGTGACGCCAGCTAACAAGCCGGCCAGCCCGACGGTATTCACCGTTCCACTCTCGTAGCGATCCGGTCTTGTCGTAGGCTGATCGATCGCTTCGGACTGGCTTCCGGTTCCCCCATGGATTAACGGCTCCAGATCAATGTCGTTATGCACGTACAATGCGCCTGTTCCCTGAGGGCCGTACAAGCCTTTGTGCCCCGGGAAAGCCAGCATGTCAATGTTCATCTCTTCCACATGAATCGGCAATACACCGGCAGACTGCGAGGCATCGACCAGAAGCGAAATACCGTGCTCCTTGGCTAATGCCCCCAATTCCGCAATAGGCAAAATGACTCCTGTCAAATTCGACGCATGGCTGACGACCAGCAGTCGTGTATTTGGCTGAATTACCTGCTTAAAATCTTCTACATGAAAAAGATGATCGGCTCTAGGGCCTACAAACGTTACTTCCACTCCGCTAGTTTTGCGCATATACTCCAATGGTCGTCTCACAGAGTTATGCTCCACGGAAGAGGAAATGACGTGATCACCCGGCTTTAAAAAGCCCTTGATGGCTTGATTCAGAGCCTGTGTAGCATTTAGATAAAAAAAGAGGTTATTCGGATTTTGAATCCCGAACAACCGCGATAATTGCACTCGTGTACGAAACACGGTTTTGCTAGCTTTCATCGCCAAAGTGTGTCCGCCTCTGCCCGGGTTTGCAGCAAAGTCCTCAATAACCTCTGCCATCATTTCCTTCACTGTCGGCGGCTTTGGCCAGGTAGAAGCTGCGTTATCCAAATAGATGATCGCCATGACTACCTCCTGCACTACTTCTCTGCTTGTAATAGATCGATGATTCGCTGCAGATCTTCCTGAGAGTAGAAATCAATTTCGATCTTCCCCCGCTTGGTTCCCTTCTTGATCTTCACCGAGGTACCAAATCTGCTTCTCAATCGCTCTTCCATTTCTACGAGAACAGGCTCATTCTTTACCGGTTTCTTCTTCTTTGTTTCACGTGAAACACTCAGCTGTTTCACAAGCTCTTCCAATTGGCGAACACTCAGGCCTTTGTCGACCACGTCTTTTGCCAACTGGAGCTGAACCTGTTCTTTTTCCACTGCCAGCAGCGCACGGGCATGTCCCATCGAAAGAACTGCGGCCGACACCATCTTCCGAATTTTATCCGGCAGTTGAAGCAGTCGCAGCATATTGGCGACATGCGGCCTGCTCTTTCCGATCCGTTGTGCCAGCTGTTCTTGCGTATACTCGTGATGGGCAATGAGCTTTTCGTAGGCTTCCGCTTCTTCCAGCGGATTTAGGTTTTCCCGCTGGAGGTTTTCGATCAGCGCGATCTCCATCAACTGCTGATCCGTATATGCTTTTACTACGACGGGGACCTGTTTCAGACCACAGAGCTTGGCAGCACGCAGCCTTCTTTCACCCGCAACAAGTTCGTATCCCTTGATGCTTTTTCGTACGATCAACGGCTGGATAATCCCGTGTTCCTTGATCGATTGGGCTAGTTCGTCAATCGCCGACTGTTCGAATTCTTTCCTGGGCTGATATGGATTGGGACGAATCTCACTGACGGCAACCTCTTTGACTTGTTCGCCTTCCTCAATGAGATTGGACGTAATGAGTGCGTTCAGCCCTTTTCCCAAACCTCTACTCATACCCCGACCACTTCCTTCGCCAAATCGGTATAGACTTCCGCCCCTCTGGAGCGTGGATCGTACGTGATGATGGCTTGTCCGTGTGAAGGTGCTTCACTTAGGCGGACATTTCGGGGAATGATCGTTTTATATACTTTTTCCTGGAAGTATTTCTTTACCTCTTCGATGACCTGGATCCCCAGATTGGTCCGAGCATCCAGCATGGTCAAGACGACACCTTCAATAGCAAGCTGTGAGTTGAGGTGCTTCTGTACCAGGCGAATCGTATTCAGCAGCTGGCTCAGCCCTTCCAAAGCATAGTACTCGCATTGAATCGGAATGAGCACAGAATCGGCTGCAGTCAGAGAATTCACAGTCAAAATGCCCAAAGAAGGCGGGCAATCAATAATCACATAATCGTATTTGTCCTTCACAACTTCCAGAGCCTTTTTCAAACGAACTTCACGAGAGATCGTTGGTACTAGCTCAATTTCCGCACCTGCCAGCTGAATGGTGGCCGGGATGATCATCAAACCTTCAATGTCCGTTGGCAAAGTAGCATCGACCGGGCTAATGTCGTTGATCAGTACATCATAGATACAATAACGCACATCCGCCTTGTTGACTCCGATCCCGCTGGTCGCGTTCCCCTGTGGGTCAATGTCCACCAGTAGCACCTTTTTCCCCAATGCGGCCAAACAAGCGCTTAGATTGACGGACGTAGTCGTTTTCCCGACGCCGCCTTTCTGGTTCGCAACCGCAATGATTTTACCCAACTTCTCCACCTCATTTTTTTCGTGTAGGAAAGTTTGAGATCGCTACAGTATATCGCCGATTCCTCTACTGAACTTTCCGTGACGCATAGCCGAGCCCTCAAGCAAACGGCTCTGCCATTTAATCAGACCTGTTCTCTGCCAGGGAGAACTTCAAAAAAATAGTTCGGCCTATTCCTTTTGGTATAACCATGTTACCAGATTTAGCCCCTTGCCGTACGCTGTTTTTTTCATATTGGGACAATTTGTCTGTAATTTTGTTCGACCTTACATGGAAGTTTCTGTTTTTCTCGTAAATCTCTTGCCGTACTTGAAGTGCCACGATCTCATTTGTCCTGATGAAGGCATTGAACGGGTGTATATTTCCCCATTCTCCGGAACTCTCTTCTTCTTGTCCTGACAAGAAGTTTTTCGGCGGCTCCTCCCCGTTTTATCCTCTTTATGCTTGAAGGAAAACAGGTTGTGACCAAAAAGAACGGCGGCCCAATCAGCCACCGTCCTCTCCCCTCTTCGGGAACCTGAACCGATCTTTATTCGATTTGATTTTACTTGTTTGTATCCTTGTTTTTCGGGATCCGAATGGTAAATTGATAAAACTCGTCATGATCTTCTTCATCAGTCTCGACAGGCAATCCCGTTTGCATCACCATATCAATAGATTGTCGCACGGTATTGATGGCAATTCGCGCATCCCGGGAAAAGGCTTTCCACCTCGGTTTCGCTTCCTTTTCCTGCTTTGGATTTTCTGCCGCCTCCAGAAGCTGCTTTACCCTCACTTCTGTTTGCTTGACGTTCCATTCCCGCTCGAGAATTTCTTGGAGCACTTTTACTTGCAGTTCACTTTGTTTCAATGGAATCAACGCACGAGCATGACGCTCGGTCACCAGACGGGCTAGCAGCGCATCCTGGATTTCTTGCGGCAGATGAAGCAATCGCAGCTTGTTGGCAATCGTGGACTGCCCTTTGCCAAGGCGCTGTGCCAGACTCTCCTGCGTCAGATTGTGCAGATCAATCAGCTTTTGATAGGCTACAGCCTCTTCAATAGCGGTCAATCCTTCTCGCTGCAGGTTTTCAATCAACGCGATCGAGGCAGTCTGCGCGTCGTTAAACTCTTTGACAATCGCAGGAATGCGCTCCATGCCCAATTTTTTCGTTGCACGCAAACGCCGTTCTCCAGCAATCAATTCATAATGACCGTCCCTGATTCGAACGACGATCGGCTGAATCAATCCATGAGTCCGAATGGTTTGACACAACTCTTCAATTTTCTCGTCATCAAAAACCGTGCGAGGTTGGTATGGATTTGGCACAATCTCCTCTACCGGAATTTGCCTGATTTCTTCGTTGTCTGTTTTGTCGGTCAACCCGAATATGCGAGAAAATGAATCCTTCACTGCCATAGAAAATCCCCCACTTCTACCCGTTCCATCCTTGCTATTTGAACCTCTATTAAATTTTTCGGAAATCTTGGGCGCATTCTTGATGGTTTCGTACACTTGCTGCAAGAAACAGAACAAGCTCTGATATACGCAACTGTGACAACATGAGCCGCTTCTCCCAATACGGGTGCGGTCGTTCCAGCCAGTCCGGTTGCTCAACTCGTTACCCACTCAAAAGACACGAATTCTCCTAGCTTCTCGATACAAAAATGAAAAGCGCCAGATTCGTGCTTGCATCAGGTCATGAAGGTATAGCCTCTTATTTCCATCTGGGAAAAACAGCTGGCATGACCTTGTGACATATGAAGTGGGGCCTGTACACCCGGAACTGAACGAAAAGGGGCTTGCGTCCTATAGAAAAAGACGATCACTGCCCTTTCTCTGCGATGTTTAAAATTCTTTTGGCCTACATTCGTTCTGCTCGTTCTTCTGCTTGCGATTCTTATCTAATTGTAATTCTGCAAGATTCGTCCAATTCCTGCTAATGAAAAACGTTTCACGTGAAACATCAGTCATGATCGTCATCATAAAAGGCAGGATTTCTACGCTCTTTTTGATGGTCTTCCTCTTCTAGACGATCATCGAAGAAATGTGAAATTTTGGTGGCGTGAAACAGCCTCGGAAATAATCTGTGAAAATCAAGAGTCAAATAGGCAAGGAAGGCAGCGATGATCGCGGTAACGTACATCCCTGCACTAAACATCAAGCCGATAGCAGATGCCACCCACATCCCCGCAGCAGTAGTGAGTCCTTTAACGGATCCGTTGAATTTGATGATAGCACCCGCTCCTAAAAAACCCATTCCAGTGACCACTTGTGCTGCTACCCGCCCTGGATCATGATTCACTCCGCTGGAAGAAAAGCCGTATATCGAAGCCAGTCCAAACAAACAGGAACCAAAGCAAACGAGGCTGTATGTACGAAATCCAGCCCCGCGCCCTCGGTGAACATCTTTAATAAAGCGCTCCCTCTCCCATCCCATGATCGCTCCTGCCAAAAACGCCAAAAACAAACGCAATAAAATCGTCGGGAGCTCTGGCGGGATAAAGACGGCTAGCGCAGTTTGCATGGATGATCCATCCTCTCAACAAGGCATCAATCTCAGAAAAAGTTACTTGTATGTATATGCCGAAAGAAGGTGAGACATGCCCTGGCAGCGCAGGAATCTCTTGTGATGCACCGCTGGGGAAATGGCCAGCCGTTCAGAGCACAAAGGTTATTCGAAAGATGCTCTCACTTGCTTGTATCCGATCAACAGGGAAATAAAAAGGCCGCGGCTATATGCCACGACCTTTCTTCGCCAATTCTTGTTAGATGATTGGTTTCTTTGCAGGAATGCCTGCCTTTCGCGGGTAGCTCTTCGGCGTGGCTTCTACTTTCTCCACGATCACGATGTTGCGTTCTCCTGCTTCCTCCATCAGCTGGAAGGTTTCCACTTTTCTCGTCTTGCCGCCCAATGTTTTGATTGCCTTTTTCGCTTCATTCAGCTCAAGTGTCATTTCAGCCCCTTTGAGAGCTACGAAATGCCCGCCGACTTTGGCGAATGGGAGGCAAAACTCGGACAACAAGTTCATTCTCGCCACGGCACGGGCGACGACGAGCTGGTATTTTTCCCGATGGGCCGGCTCTTGCCCGCGTTCCTCTGCACGGCCATGCACCGGATTCACATGTTCCAGCCCCAATTCATTCGCTACGTGCTGCAGAAAATTCATGCGCTTGTTCAAGGAATCGATTATCGTCATTTTCAGGTGCGGAAAACAGATTTTCAGTGGGATGCTAGGAAAGCCCGCTCCCCCTCCGATATCGACTACGGATTCCACTTTGTCAAACGGGAAGAAGAATGCTGGTGTAATCGAATCGTAAAAGTGCTTGTTATACACCTGTCCTTCTTCCGTAATGCCCGTCAGATTCATTTTTTCATTCCATTCGACCAATAGGTGAAAAAACTGATCGAATTGTTCCATTTGACGCTCTGTCAACACAATGCCTTTGGCACCAAGCGCCTCGGCAAATTGCTCTTTCGTCATCCGCTATTCTCCTTACTCTGCCGCTCCTACGCGATTGTACTGCTCCAAATAGACCATCAGCACCGAAATATCAGCAGGAGTAACCCCCGCGATGCGAGCGCCCTGACCGATATTCAGCGGGCGAATCTTCGACATGTTTTCGCGCGCTTCCTTGGACATCCCCGAGATTTGATGATAATCCAGATTTTCCGGAATTCGGCGTTCCTCCATCTTTTTCATGCGCTCTACTTGCTGGAGCGATTTTTTGATGTAGCCGTCGTATTTGATCTGAATCTCTACCTGCTCCGCTACCTCGTCTGGCAGCGGCTCAGCTGGAGGCATCATCTGAACGATGTGGCTGTAGTTCAATTCCGGGCGACGCAGGAGCTGTGCCAGCTCGATCACCTCGGTCAGCTCAGGAGAGCCGGCTGTACGCAGTACTTCTTGGACGTGCTCCATATCCGGACGTACACGGGTATTGTTGACCCGCTCTTTCTCCCTTTCGATCAATTCACGCTTCTGATTAAAACGATTGTGGCGCTCTTCGCCGATCAGGCCAATCTCGTAGCCGATATCTGTCAATCGCAGATCCGCATTATCGTGACGCAAAAGCAAGCGGTACTCGGCACGGGAAGTGAGCAAACGGTATGGCTCATGCGTTCCTTTGGTGACCAGATCGTCAATCAGTACGCCGATGTAAGCTTCTTCACGGCCCAACACGACAGGCGGTTTGTCCTGTACACGGCGTGCAGCGTTAATTCCCGCCATGAGGCCCTGGCCTGCTGCTTCCTCATATCCCGATGTGCCGTTGATTTGTCCGGCTGTAAAGAGGCCTGGCAGGATTTTCGTCTCCAAGGATGGCCAGAGCTGTGTCGGCACAACAGAGTCATACTCGATCGCGTAGCCTGGCCGCATCATTTTGACTTCTTCCATCCCTGACATCGAGCGGAGCATGGACAACTGCACGTCTTCCGGCAAGCTGGTAGACAAACCTTGCACGTACATTTCCTCCGTGTGTCGTCCCTCTGGCTCCAGGAAGATCTGATGGCGAGGCTTATCGTTGAAGCGAACGACTTTATCCTCGATGGATGGGCAATAACGTGGCCCTGTCCCCTCGATCATGCCCGAGTACATCGGGGCACGATGCAGATTTCCGTTGATCAGCTCGTGCGTCTCTTCATTCGTGTAGGTAAGCCAGCATGGCAGCTGGTCGGTAATAAACTCTGTTGTTTCATAGGAGAATGCGCGTGGAACCTCGTCTCCAGGCTGGATCTCCATCTTGCTGAAATCGATCGTGTGTTTATGGACACGGGGAGGTGTACCTGTTTTGAAACGCGTCATCTCAAATCCGAGCTCTTTCAAGTGATGAGCCAAGCGGATGGAAGGACGCATGTTGTTTGGGCCGCTCTCATATTGAAGATCGCCCAAAATGATTTTTCCGCGCAAATACGTGCCTGTCGTCAGTACAACCGACTTCGCTTTGTAGCGAGCGCCTGTCTGGGTCACTACTCCTTCACAGACACCATCATTCACGATCAGCTCTTCCACCATCGCCTGACGGAGCAGCAGGTTTGGCGTATTCTCGATGGTTCGCTTCATTTCATGCTGGTAAGCGAATTTATCCGCTTGCGCACGCAGCGCATGAACAGCAGGTCCTTTTCCCGTGTTCAGCATCCGCATTTGGATATGCGTTTTATCTGTATTTCGGCCCATTTCTCCGCCCAATGCGTCAATTTCTCTGACCACATGTCCTTTTGCAGGACCGCCGACGGACGGGTTGCATGGCATGAATGCGACAGCATCCAGATTGATGGTCAACAGCATGGTGCTGCATCCCATCCGGGCAGCTGCCAGTGCCGCTTCACACCCCGCATGCCCAGCCCCAATCACGATGACATCAAACGAGCCAGCTTCATACATAGGTACTGCGTTCACTTCGTTTTCCTCCTCCTCATGCGTACTGTTTCACGTATAGAAATTGATAAGCATTACATTTATGAATTCTTGAGCCCATGGCGAAGGGCCTCAGCGTCCGCTTCTGGCATCACTTCGGTACGAAGTGCCACGTCGCTCCTTCTTGAGAGTGCCTCGATAGAGGTTTTCTCACTTGCCGAGACAGAACTGGGAGAAGATCTGGTCGATCAAATCCTCGCCGACGCTTTCCCCGATGACCTCTCCCAGCAGCTCCCACGCTTTTTTGATATCAATCTGGATCATATCGACAGGCATCAGCGCATCAATGCCACCCAAAGCATCGTTCATGGCCAGCTCAGCCTGTCTCAACAGGTGAATATGGCGAGCATTGCTCACATAGGTCAGGTCATCCTGTTGAACGCGGCCGCTGAAGAAAATCTCGCTGATCGCCTGTTCCAACAGCTCGATGCCGGTCTCCTCCCGCGCAGAAGTCATAATCAACGGCTGCTGAGGGAAATGTCGCTTGACCTCTTCCAAATCGATCTTTTGCGGCAGGTCGAACTTGTTGACGATCACGATGACGGAAAACCCTTTGGCTGCCTCGAAGATTGCATAGTCATCTGCGCTCAAAGGTTCATTATAATTGAGCACTAGCAGCACGAGGTCTGCCTTTTGCAATAGCTGTCTGGATTTCTCCACGCCGATTTTTTCGACAATATCTTCCGTGTCGCGGATCCCCGCCGTATCGATCAAACGCAGCGGAACACCGCGGACATTGACATACTCTTCAATCACATCGCGAGTCGTACCAGCTACATCCGTGACAATCGCCTTTTCCTCTTGCACCAGACTATTCAACAACGACGATTTTCCTACATTGGGTCGCCCGATAATCGCAGTCGACAACCCTTCCCGCAGGATCTTCCCTTGCTTCGCCGTCTGCAAAAGCCGTTTGATCTCTGCTTTGACCTCATCGCACTTGCCACGCAAGAAATTTTGGGTAAATTCCTCTACGTCATGCTCTGGATAATCGAGTGTTACTTCTATATGAGCCATCGCTTCGATCAAATTTTGACGCAGCTGCCGAATCAAACGGGAAAGCTTCCCTTCCACCTGATTCAGCGCCACTTTCATCGCCCGATCGGTTTTCGCCCGGATCAAATCGATGACGGCCTCTGCCTGGGACAAATCGACGCGCCCATTGAGAAACGCCCGTTTGGTGAACTCGCCGGGCTCAGCCAATCTGGCGCCATTCTCCAGGATCAATTGCAGCACACGCTCGACAGAAACGATTCCTCCGTGGCAGTTGACCTCCACGACATCCTCCCGCGTAAACGTGCGCGGTGCCTTCATGACCGAAACCAGAACCTCTTCTACGAGGCTGCCAGTCTGTGGATCGTGCAAATGTCCGTAATGAATCGTGTGAGTGTCCACAGTGGACAACTCTTTTTTTCCTTTGTATATCTTATCCACAACTTCGATCGCTTCCGGACCACTTACCCGGATCACGGCAATGCCGCCTTCACCCATCGGTGTCGCGACCGCAGCTATCGTATCGAATTTCATGCTGTTCACCTCAAGCTTTCCATCAAAACAAGTCAGCCACTAACATACTAGCTTAACAGATCGCCTCGAAAAATACCAAAAGAAAGTGCAAGCCTCAGGCAGCCCCTACACTTCAACGGGAAAAAGCAACCCTGCGCTTCAAGGTTGCTCGCCGCGATTCTTATCCACAGTATGATCTTTTTCACTGCGCCCCAACCCCTCTGTCAGTTATCCACAGTGGATAATGTTTGGAAGGTCATCAGACATGCATTTCTAAATCAAAGTCAAAAAAAGGAAGCCTACTTGGAGGCTTCCTTCGGTGCAATGACAATATAGCGATTCGGTTCGTCGCCTTCACTAAACGTAACGACATCGGAGCGTTTTTGCAGAAAGGCGTGAATGACTTTCCGCTCTGCTGCCGACATAGGCTCCAAGCGGACATCTCGCTTGGTCGAAAGAGCTTTTTTCGCGACCCGATCCGCCAGCTGCTCCAATGTTTCCTTGCGGCGCAGCCGGTAGTTTTCAGCGTCCAATGTGATGCGTACGTGTTTGTCCGCATGACGGTTCGCTACGACGTTTACGAGATACTGCAGTGAATCAAGAGTTTGTCCCCTACGGCCAATAATGATTCCCAGATTCGTTCCCTGGATGTCAAACAGCACGCCTTCTTCATGTGAACGTTGCTCCACTTTGGCATCTACCTTCATGTTGGATAACACGTCTTGAAGAAATTCACGTCCCTGTGCAACCGGGTCAAAATGAAATTCCACTTCCACTTTGGCATCCCTGGTACCGATGAGCCCAAACAATCCTCTGCTCGGTTCTTCCAGTACCCTGATGCTTGCCTTATCTCGAGGC
Organism: Brevibacillus choshinensis; assembly: GCF_016811915.1. Taxonomy (NCBI): domain Bacteria; kingdom Bacillati; phylum Bacillota; class Bacilli; order Caryophanales; family Paenibacillaceae; genus Brevibacillus; species Brevibacillus choshinensis. Next base: position 6,164,214 of record NZ_CP069127.1, read on the forward strand.
ACACCCAATTCCAGCAAAGCTTTCTGCACAGCATCGTCTATCGTTTTTGCCGTAGCTACCACCTTTTTCACTTGGAGGCTCCCTCCTTAGGAGTAAGCTTTTTGCCTTTATCGCGGTACAGGAAATAGGTTTGAACGATGGTAAACAGGTTACCGTACACCCAATACAGCGAGAGCGCCGACGGCAACGTCACAGCGATAGCCAGGATCATCAGCGGCATCATGACGAGCATCATTTGCATCTGCGGATTTCCTTGTGTAGCCTGTCCCATCATCTTCGACTGCAAATAGGTCGTAATCGCTGCTACGATTGGCAGGATATAATATGGGTCCTTTGCGCCCAGAGTCAGCCACAGGAACGTTTGAGACTTGATTTCGGACGTCCGGATGATCGCGTGGTAGAAAGCGATCAAAATCGGCATTTGTACCAGCATCGGCAAGCATCCAGCGAGCGGATTGACTCCGTTCTTTTGGAAGATGGCCATCGTCTCTTGCTGTGCTTTTTGCGGATCATTTTTGTACTTCTCGCGGATTTTTTGCATTTCCGGTTGAAGCTCTTGCATTTTCTTGGAGCTCTTGATCTGCTTGACCATTAAAGGAAGCACAATCAGACGGATAATGATCGTGGCTACCAGAATACCCAGACCATAGCTGTTGCCGAGTACCAGCGCACTCTCTTTAATCAACCAGGACAAGGGGTAAACCAGATACTTGTCCCAGATGCCGGTTGCGTCAGGGCCGATTGGTGCTGCTGTCTGAGGGTTACAGCCCGACAAAACGAGAACCAGCAAGGTCAGCATAAGTATGCTGAGGGTACGTCTACTCAAGGGATGATCCTCCTTTTCCCCGCTTCATTGAGGTTATTGATTATTTGTGCTGTTCCGGGACCGGATCAAACCCGCCCGGGTGGAACGGATGGCACTTTAGGATGCGACGAAGAGCCAGCCATCCTCCCTTCCACGCTCCAAATCTCCGAATGGATTCGATCGCGTAGTGAGAGCATGTAGGCGCGAATCTGCATGAAGGTGGTTTCATCGGGGATATAAACAGCTGATACCCACGGATTAGTCCCATCATGATTTTCGCAATCATCGCTTCACCCTCTTTTCCCATTATGTACGGGTGCCTGCTTGATCACCTTCGCCCTCTTCATGACATGCAAAAGTGATTGCTCGATGGCTTCAAGCGACATGTTCTCCACTCCCGGGCGTGCAATGATCACGAGATCCAGCCCGAGTGGGATCATCTTTTCCAGACGCGCGACTGCTTCGCGAATCAGGCGCTTGACCCTGTTACGGATAACGGCATTGCCAATCTTTTTGCTGACGGAAATTCCGGCACGAAATGCAGCCCGTCCCTCCTGTCTGGCAGAATACAGGACAAACTGCTTGTTTGCAGCCGAACTTCCTCGTTGAAACACTTCTTGAAACTGCTCATTCTTTTTGAGCCGGTGTGAACGATGCAAGGTGAACAACCCCTAACATCACAATTATAGTAGAAAACACAAACAGCATCTACCAGTATATCCTTGTTTCGTTCACTTTTTTCCGTATTTGGCCCTTAGAATACAAGAAATCGATAAAAAGAGAATCATTGATCCTCTCTTTAAATGAAAAAAGCCGGTAAATTCCTTGTCCTGTTTCAAAAAGGCCCCTCTGCCTCCTGCATGCCTCATCCTTTCGGTAGCTAGGTAATCATTTTCCTTCCAAAAGGTTCAACACTCGTGCAGAACTTCCTCTTTTATAGAAACAAAGAATTTTCCGACTTTACAAGTAAACAAAAAAGGCCACTAAAAGTGTGGCCTAAGCGGAAAGAACTTTTCTTCCTCTTTGACGACGAGCAGCCAAGATTTTACGGCCATTCTTTGTGCTCATGCGCTTACGGAATCCGTGATCCTTTTTGCGCTTGCGATTGTTAGGATTGAAAGATGGTTTCATTACGTATACACCTCCGCCTTTACAGACATTCTTTCGCATTATAAAAAGATATGCCTAAAAAGTCAAGTGACAGTGGAATTTGATTACCAAGGCAAATATCCCCACAAAACTATTTCCCGAGTGTTATACTTGCCTGTGGATATCATTTTATCCACAAAAACATATTTCGACAAGATTATCTACAGCTTGTACACAAAATATAGACGTGTGAATATGTGACTAGCACCAGTGGTTGTGTTTGTGGATAAGTATGAAAAAACCATTGATGCCAAGCCTTATATCTGTTATTATGTTTTTGTTTTGAAGCGTGAATAACTCCGATAGGTCAATTGGTTTTTCCACAGCATGTGGATAAGTTTGTGGACAGATTCCCACCTGTGTGTATTTTGTTACACACAAGGATGCGGATAACCGTCTGCTTTTTTTCTCTTCTCCGAGTGGAATCCCTTTTTTTCGACTTTTTTTATCCACAGTCGACTACCTATGACCGTGTTGACAACCGGGTCAAACATACGCGGATAATTGCAATTTTCTATGTCATTTCCTAACTTGTACTTTTATTATTCGGATTGCCCAGAAGGAGGGATTCTGG